>DATDNH010000001.1:0-3131 GCA_036518395.1 Candidatus Angelobacter sp.
CATGCTGCAGCTCTCGATGTACATCGACCGAACCGCATAAGAAAAAAGCATGATCGCGAGGATGAACCAGGGGGCGGACTTACCGATGGCCTGTTCCGCAATGGCGCCAGCATAGAAAGCAGAGGAGCCGAGGTCGTTAAGGACGATAGCGGCAGCGCGCCAGAAGGAAATGAAGCTCAGCAGCGCCGTGGTGGCCACCAAAACGCGCGGAATTCCGTTGCCCCGGCTGGCTCCGGCAGCAGGGTTATTGGGGATGCTGCTCATGTGTGGGTTTCGCTAGCTTGCAGGCTAAAATGCTCCCATTTTTCGGACATGATGTCTAGCGGAGCAAATTCTTTATTAGATCGTTCCATCGCTACTAAACCACTCCCAACTAACGCACGCCCGCGGAAGGCTGCTTTACGAAAGCGGCTCGGACTTGAGGGCGGAGAAGAAAATAGAGCAGGGCGAGGGAAAGGATTAAGCCGACGCCACTCCTCAGATCGCCCAAGAGGGCGTTCGCCACGTTTCCTATAACCTGCGTCGCAATAATGATCACGGCAAGGCGCCATCCCCAGAAACGGCGCCGGAACCAGCCCGTACCCGCGAACGCCAAAGCTGCTCCCAGCAACAGAAAAGCAATGCCCGCGGCACTCCCGAAGGGCGCAAGCTGCTTATATGCATGTGCGTTCAAAGTCCACAGACGGTCGAGAAAGGAACCGCGCCAAATGAGCGTTGCTCCGGCGAAAGAAGCCATGGTCGCGCCAAAGAACAAGAATATGCCAAAGATTTTGAATCCTCGAAATGGACTGGTTTGCGTGAGTATGGAGAGCAAGGGCGTTTTGGCAAGAAAAGGAACCTAACCAGCGGCCGTTCGGAACGCCTTTGCGCACTCCGGGCATGGACAGATGCTGCGGAGATGGTCGTAGGCGTAGATCCCCGTGGAGTGGCCGTCGGTAAACGTGATCTGAATGGCGTAATTCCCTACTTGCGTGGCCGCCTTGGCGCGCGGCTTGGGCTTGAACATGGGCAGCGCGGGAGACGATGCCATTCCCGGCGCGAGAGACTTGAAAGCTTCTTTCTTGCCGCGCTCATCGTTGCAGGTCGCGCAGGGGCATTCGTCGCGCAAATAAGCGAAATCGTAATGGCTGGCGTGGCCGTCGGCCCAAGTGATGTCCACACCGGCGCCGCTGGAAACGTGAATTTTGACGCTAGTCGGCTTTTTTCGCGGGTCGAGGGGAGTGGGCATTGTTTCGCGCGAGGCTCAGGACTTCGATTTTCCGTCGCAGCAGTCGCCTGGAGGAATGGGGTTGCCGTGCGGGCAGGTTTTGGGGTGTCCAAGGAACGTGCAGATGCGCGCGTCGAGTTCCGGGCTGATGATGTGTTCGAACCGGCAGGCTTGCGTATGCGCCTCGGTTTCATCGACCGCAAAAGTGTCCTTGAACAAGCGCTCCGCCAAACGATGACGGCGCACCACGTCGCGTGCGCGCTGGCTTCCCGCCGGAGTCAGTTGCGCCTCTCCGTTTTGCAGCGCGACCAAATGCAGATCCGCCATGCGCGAAAGAACCCGTGAGGCAGGTTCTTCGTGCACAGTCGAAAGTTTTCCTGAGGCTCCACCGGCGCGCAGGCGTGCGACCTCCGCGGGCTTCCCTTCCTCCCCGCAAACCCAAATTTGTTCGAGCATATGGTCGAAACGGATTTCGTCGTCGCCAGAAACGGACTTGCAACAATCTGGCGTATCCACAAGCGGGCAATTCAGCGGTTGACTCGGCCCGTGCAGCGCGGAATCAAAATGCAGGTGGCCGTGGGCAAGTTCGATGCGGCGATCGGCTTGACGCGCGATGTCCGGATCATGCGTGACCATTAGAATCGTGTGCCCGGCATTGTGCAGCTTGCGGAAAATCTCAATGACGATTCTTTCGTTGGCTTCGTCAAGGTTGCCAGTTGGTTCGTCGGCAAGAATCAGCTTTGGCTGATTGATGAGCGCGCGCGCAATGGCTACGCGCTGTTGTTCTCCGCCGGAAAGTTGCGCGGGCAGATGCGTCAGGCGGTCGCCAAGACCCACGCGCTTCAGCGCTTCTTCGGCCTCTTTTTCATCGGTGACGCTGTGAAAATACTGCGCGAGCATCACGTTTTCGAGCGCCGTGAGATACGGTACGAGATGAAATTGCTGAAAAACGAACCCTACTTTTTCGGCGCGGTAGCGAACCAATTCGTTCTCGCTCAAGTTAGCGAGATCAATCTCGTCAACCATAACGCGGCCGGAAGTCAGCGTGTCCAATCCGCCCAAAATGTTGATAAGCGTGGTTTTCCCTGAACCGGAAGGGCCCATGAGCGCTACCCACTCGCCGCTATTGACTGCAAAGCTGACGCCGTTGAGCGCGCGCAGGGTGCCGTACTGCTTGATTAGATTGTCGATGACCACCTGCTGCGCCGCTGCGCGCGGCTGCAATTGGACGGGAGCAACCACACTCACGCTTCACCTCGGAACACCGATGCCGGGCGGATACTCGCCAGCCGCCGCAGCGGGAAGGCGCTCAGAATCGCCACCAGCATCGTCAAACCCACAGCTACAGGATACACAATCAGGCGCGGGCGCGCCGCCACGCCAAAGACGGCCTTGCCCAAGCCTATAGAGAGCAGAATGCCAAGCGCTGCGCCTATTAAACCGCTGGCGAGGCCCAACAGCGCAGCTTCCGCCAGAAAGAGACGCACCACACGCCTCGTCGCGCCGCCAATGGCCTTCATCAGGCCAACGTCCATCTTGCGCTCGATGGCCACGTTGGTCATCGCGGCCATCACGCACAGCGCCGTCAGCAACAGCACGATGCCCACGGTTGCGGTAAGCAAGCCGCTGATGCGGTTGTAAATCTTTGCTTCGCCTTCGGTGAATTGGCGGACAGGACGAACCTCGGCATTCGGAACTCTTTGCTGTAGCGACGCAACATATTTCGCAATCTGCATCGAGTTTCCCGGAATGCTCAGTTGAATCAGACTAACCTGGCCGGGCAATTGCACCAAATCCTGAACGGTCTTCAAGGAGAGAAAGATTTGGTTGTCTTCGGCGGAGCCAAAGCTCCATATGTCAGACACCAAACACCCTCCTTCTTTGCCGCGTAATGTCCATCTCAGAATGGCGCCGTAATGCAGAT
>DATDNH010000002.1:0-9844 GCA_036518395.1 Candidatus Angelobacter sp.
GCCGCATTTTCAGGCGGTTAAGGACGCGGATATTTCGGGCAAGGCTCGTGAACGCCGCGAGTCAACTCAGCCTGAAATGGACGTGCAGGCCGAGGCCGACCGTCTGGTCCTCATGAACTACGCGCCTGTGGGAGTGGTCATTAATGGCGCAATGGAAGTGGTCCAGTTCCGAGGGCGAACCACGCCTTATCTTGAGCCCGCTCCAGGTAAACCGACTGTCAACCTGTTAAAGCTGGCGCAGAACGGACTGGCGATCGAACTGCGCAGCCTGGTTAATGCCGCCAGGAAGAAGCATGCACCCGTCAAAAAAGAGGGAGTGTCATTTCAAAGCAATGGGCGGAAACGAATTGTCAACATTTCCGTTTCACCCCTGGGAGGGAAAAGCGCGTCAGCCAACGAACGTCATTACCTGATCCTGTTCGAGGACGTCACATCGTACGGGACCGCCCGCTCAAAGGACGGACCTCCTGATGGCGGTCGACGGGCGAAGCTCACAGGGAGAAAAGAGAAAGCCGGAGCGGAGGGGAATCGCGATTCCAAGCGGCTGAAACAGCAACTGGCCGCCACACAAGACGCATTGCGGGCTGCGATTGACTCTGAGCAAGCCGCTAAAGAGGAATTTCAATCAGCCAACGAGGAAATACTCTCAGCCAACGAGGAGCTGCAAAGCACCAACGAGGAACTGGAAACTTCCAAAGAAGAGCTTCAGTCAACCAACGAGGAACTCAACACGCTGAATGATGAGCTTCGCCATAAGAACACGGAGCTTAACGATTTGAGCAACGCTCTCCTGAATTTCGTAAACAGCACAAAGCTTCCGGTTGTCATGCTGGATCGCACCCTCCGCATTCGCCGTTTAACTCCAACCGCGGACAAACTGCTGGCAGCAGCTCCGTCTGATGTTGGCCGGCCAATCTCGGACCTGAGGCTCAATATCAAAATGTCTGACCTGGAGCTGACCATGAATAACGTATTGGCCAGCCTGCGACCGGTGAAACGCGAGGTGCAGGATCAGCAGGACCGCTGGCACTCCTTGACCATCCTTCCTTACCGGACACTCGATAACGTGATTGACGGAGTCGTGCTTGTGCTGCAGGACATTGATGAAATCAAAGCTGCCAGCGAACAGATGAAGAGATCAAACGAGTTCTTTTCCGGAATCATCAATACGGTCAGGCAGCCGCTTCTTGTGCTTGATTCCGACCTGCGCGTCATAACTGTCAATGATTCTTTTTTACACACATTCCAGGTGTTGAGAGGGCAGACGGAAAATAAATTTCTGTATCGTCTTGGTGACGAACAGTGGAACATCCCCAGACTGCGTGCGCTGTTGGAGCAAATTCTGCCTAAAGATCAGGCGGTCGTGGATTTCGAGGTAGAGCACGACTTCGTGAATATCGGTTACAGAAAGATGGTGCTGAACGCTCGGAGATTATTCCAGGCAAGCAATCGTGAGCCAATGATACTTCTGGCCATCGAGGACGCGACCGGGCGCAGCCGTGCTGAAGCAGCTCTAATCAAGTCGGAGAGGCTGGCTGCTTCCGGACGTTTGGCCGGTTCATTGGCGCATGAAATCAATAATCCACTCCAGGCCGTTCTGAACTTGATGTCTCTCCTGGGGCAATCTCAAACATTAGATAAACAAGCCCGGGAATACGCGACCCTGGCGGCGATGGAGCTGAACCGGGTCGTGCACCTGGTGCGGCGGTCCCTGGGTTTTTATCGAGAAGCGTCGTCCAAAATAACGAAAGTAGATCTGGAGGACGTGATTGAAAGCATGTTGAACCTTTATAGCAAGCAGATTGAAGCCGGGCAGATTACCCTGGCCAGGGATTATCGATTGATTGGAACAATACAAAGCTATCCGGATGAGATTCGTCAGGTGTTCTCGACTCTGCTGGTCAATGCGATCGAAGCGATTCCTCGAGGCGGCAGCATTGTCCTGCGCGCTGCCAGCTCTTTCGACTGGAGAAATCCGGCGGTCCATGGCGTTCGTATAACACTCATCGACAACGGCCGTGGAATCCCAACTCATCTCACTGCTCACATCTTCGAGCCATTCTTCACCACCAAAGGAGAGCATGGCACCGGGCTGGGCCTCTGGGCAACGCAGGGAATTGTAGATCGGCTGGCCGGTTCGATTCGTGTGCGCAGCCGGACAAAAGAAAAAATGAGCGGCACTTGTTTTTCGGTCTTCTTTCCGGACCAAACTTCGAAGGAGTCCTGACTCTCAGCCACTTTCCATTTTGGTATTGGGATTTGGCGTATTGAGATATACATTCGCTCAAAAGAACAACTTTTCAAAGCGTCATTAAGAATCGGCAAGTTAATCAACGAAATCCGCGGCTAATTTGGGTTGCGGCTCCGCCGTGCTGCGGCCTGTCACCTGATCCCTGAGTATTGCGCCCAACCTCGGCAGACCAGAGACAACTCCGGCCAGAGTACCGCAATCCCAGATTGTATGAAGCGGGACCGCGTACTGCTGCTGATCATATTGGCGTTTCTTTCTTTTGTTGCGGGATGTGCCACTAACTTGCCGCCACGCTCTCCGCAACCCACTGCCGACACGTTTGTCCTTGAGGGAAGCGATGGAATTCTGGGGTCCTTCACTATGGATCTCTCTAATGGAAGTGTCAGTCGCCAGCAGACAATCCTTATCCCAGGGCTCGGATACCTGGCGGCGGCAGACCCACTCGGCCGATTCCTATGGGTGCCTCAGCATGACGTTGCTTTTAAGGATGTATTTGTCACGGCGCCACCCACGATCAACACTTACATGCGCGGCGTGGATGGCCAGTTCTCCCTTTCTGACCAGAGGGATTATCAGCCCAGGATCTATGAGATTGCAGTTGAGCGCCACGGCAGGTGGGCTTATGGTGACAGTTCAGGAGAACGACGAACATTCTCGATCTCACCTGTTGATGGCCACCTTCAAGAAGTAGCCATAAACCCGCCGGGTGAAGGTACGCTTAGTGTCCTGCATCCCCTCAAGAATATCTTCTACGGCTATCTGGTTAGCAATCCGTTCACACCGGCACAAACGACGACATTTGTCGCCTACGCTCCCGATGACGCAACAGGCGAATTAAGGCCGCTGCCAAACGTCTCCGCCCAGGGCAATTATTTCGTCAGAGAGATGGCATTCACCTCGGATGGACGCTATCTCATCGCTGTCGACTTCAACAATCAAGTGCATCTGCTGGCAGTGGATGAGGACGGAAGTTTGACGGAGGTTGATACGCTTACATCAGCGGTTTTCATAGGCGGCTTGGTGCCGCACCCGAGACTGCAGATTATTTACCATCAGTCTGGTGAGGACGGGGTACTAAATGCGCTTCGGGTAGATAATGGGACCCTCATCGAGGAAAAATTTCCGTTTCCAGGGCAGCCTGGTTTCCTGCACATCTCCAGCAATGGCCGTTTTTTACTGGCCCAGGACGGAGCTGTGTCTCTGATAACGCTGGACCCACAAACCGGCGCCCCAATCGGGATTCAGCCGGTGGATTTCTCTTTCTTTTAAAAAGCAGCTATTAGTCATTAGTCCTTAGCAGTTAGCTGAAGATCAACACCTCAAGAGGAAACACCAAAAGCGAAGAGACCCACTCCTTGATTGGACGGTTCAACCGGGTAAAACCGGCGAACCGAGGACCTGTGCGGACAAGCGTAACAGCGTCACAAGCCGCATAAACATTGGGGAAAACTGCTCCCGAGGGACTAGGGATTAGGGAATAGAAGAGGCGAAGCGAACTAGAAGCACTGGAAGTGCGGGACAAAGATAGCCCAGGCTGACACTGAGTTGCCAGGTTGAAGCCTGGGAGAATTAAGAAACAAAATCAATACCACTCTGCCGAAGGCTCGCGCGCAACGGAGAGAAGCGCGATTTTGGGAACGTGGCAGGTAGGATTTAGGTAGGATTCAGGTTACAAAAAGGGTGGGCGTCACCTGGGTTCGGTGAATGTCCGTGTAAACTGCTGAATTTATGCGGGATAGCGGCGAGGCAAAAGAGAGCAGAAGCGTTGGGAAGCATGAACGTGGCTCAGGTGACAGGTTACAGGTCACAGGGAACAGCAAGACCTGGGTTATATCCGCCATGCAGGTAGGTTTTAGGCAGGTTTCAGGATACCTTTTTGCGTCGAGATAACTTTTGATGACGGGTATACCCGGCCAATCCACGGCATGCCGGGATTTCGCCCATTCGGCGGTGCTCCCACGGCGCGCCGGGGCAGGCAGGGCAGGCTCTCGCGACTCAAACGATCACCCCACCACGCGCAAAAATCGCGCGCGCGTCGGGGGCCCCGACAAACGCCGCCAAAACGGCTCAAGATTCCGCGATTCCGCGCGAAGCCGCGTGTTTATTGGCAAAAGCTGCGCGCGGAATGCCTCGCGGAAGGAAATTCCTCGCGCGAGGGAACCAGCTTCTAGCTCCTGGCTGCTAAGTTACGATTAACCCAACACCGCTAACCAAAGAGGACACGGACGACACCGGGGTAGGCACGCTTCCGCATGCGGCTCAAAAAGCAACTTTTAGCAGGTTTTTGGAGACTTTTTTTGTCGATGTCTCCGAATTGTAAAGATCCAACCGCCCACAGCGAGCCTTCGGCAGAGTAAACGCCAGACCGGAGGCCAAAGTCAGAAGCCCAAAATGCGTTTGCTAGCTGGATGGCCTTCAACAGGAAAAAAGCATCGTGTTGCCGCTCATCCGCTAAACCTGCTGAATCCACAGGAGATAACTGGTAGCGGCAAGGGAGCGGAAGCCCTTTTATCCGCTCCTTGCCGCTCCCGCGCTGCTGCCGCTGATTGCTGTTTCGGACACACGTGTTGTGGTGCATCCTTGCGCTCGCGTTGGGTGAGCGGAAGGACACGAGTGGTGCGGCGTCTGCGGTCGGTGACTGCGGGCGCAGCATAAGGAAGCACGATCTAGTTTCTTCTTGACGCAAAGGAACTGCGTCAAGTCAGAATGACAGGTCGTTGCACCGTGATCCGAGCACAGTGCGGCTTCTATTAAGTTGTCAAAGATCAAGTACAGCAAGCTGTTGGCCCCTGGGGGCACAGCCACCTGAACAGCAGATCCTTTCACGGCACGCCGGGACAGGTCGACTTGTGCTCAGGATTTCAGCTGGCGACTCACGCCGCCATACCGCCTCAAGAATTACATGGGTGGGAGGGTTTGGGAAGAGGATAGCGTCAAAAGTACGTCATTGTGACAGCCACTTGCTACCACAGTGACAGCATGGACAGGACAGACTGGCCCGTCATTGGGGCAGCTATGTGCTGCCATAATGACAGCATGCGGGTGGACAAGATGGACGATATGGACTTTATGGACTTGCTGGACAAGATGGACAAGTCGGGAATTAAACGTGAACTTGGCTGATGCAGATTATCGGGAACCGTCGCGGGCGCTCTTGCGGACGCGATATAGGCGCTCGGTGAAGCCGCCTTCGCGCTCGAATGCGGCGGCCAGAGAGGCCAGTTGGCGATCGAGCAGGCTGCAGGCGACGGTGATGAGCACCAAAGCGGCATTGGCAGCGATTTCAGGGTAGATGGACGCACTGGACTCTATGGACTTGCTGGACAGGGTGACCGGTCTTCTGTTTTGGTCTGGTCCAGAGTGTCCAGTTTGTCCATGCTGTTCTTTTACCCATTGCGCCACGCAATCGGCGGTTTCGCAGCGTCGGCCAATGAGGCTCTTGCCGCGAGGGTCTTGGCGGTCCCAGAGGCGCAGGCCGCGTTGGCGGAGAAAGTCTTCGTAGTCCAGGCGGAGCTCTTCCAGGCTTGCGCGGGCCACGTTCGTAAGTTTGAGTTCGGTCTTCTTGGAGGTTCCTGAGGCCTTGCTGCCCTCAGCGATGTTCTGAACGCCGCTGCCCGCGGCCTGCACCATCTGGTCGTGGGTCCGGCTGCGCTTTTCTATGTAACGATCACAAAAACGGACTGTCACGTCGTAGACCAGTTGCGCCACCTGAAAGCTTCTGAGCTTGCGGTAACCGCCGTGCTTGGGAATGAGGGATTCTTTTTCAGGCATGGATGCCTGCGGCTTTCTGTGTTGCAACCACAAACAGAGACTTTACATCATCCAGCGCAAGCTGAACTTCTAGTTCCCGTTTACCCGAAGCCGCCTGAGTTGGCTTCGTCCACCTGTGCAGGAGTTGCAAACGCAGCAAAATTGCGGAGCAGCTTCGGCCCTATAACATCGGTAGCTCCCAAAAAATCACTTGACAAGCCATATACTGTTATAGTTATGTATAACAGTACATTAAATGCCAGCACCTGAGAGCTGGCTAATAAAGAAGGAGAAACACCCATGAAATCCCTTGGATTTACGCTCTTGGCTGTTCTGCTATCCCTCTCTGTGGCTTTCGCCCAATCTACCGTGTCCGCCACACCTACCGACGCGCAAAAGTCTTTCACCCAACTGAAAACACTTGCCGGCACATGGCAAGCCACGTTTACCCTTGACCCGCCGGTGAAGGAAATGGGAAATGGCACCATGGGACAGGTCACATTGCGTGTCACCTCCCGCGGGAACGCCTTGGTGCATGAGATGCATGAGGCCGGCAAACCGGACGATCCCGCGAAGTACGATCATCCCGTCACCATGTTCTACCTGGATGGTGATCAGCTCACGCTGATCCATTATTGCGATGCCGGAAACCGTCCACGTATGGTCGCCAAGCCCTCACCTGATGGCAAGACTGTCGAGTTCGATTTTGTCGACCTCTCCGGCAGCAACCAACATGGGCACATGGCTCATGCCGTGTTCACATTCATCGACGCCAATCACCACACAGAAGACTGGACTTATCTCATGCCGGGAGATAAGCCTATGCATGCACACCTCGACCTGACGCGCACCATCACAACCGCAGCAAAATGAATTCAAAGGACGACCGGCTGTGACAGGGCAGATTGAGGCATAGAGTAGAAAAGCAACAACTGGAAACCAGGATGGACCGTGAGTGGAACGACAATCAGCCGATTTACCGCCAACTGCGAGACCGCGTTGTGGCCATGATCCTCGACGGCGTGCTCAAAGAAGGCGATCCGTTGCCCTCCGTGCGCACGGTTGCGGCTGATTATCGCCTGAATCCGCTTACGGTCCTGAAGGGTTATCAAGAGCTCGTGGATGAAGGGCTGGTCGAAACCCGGCGAGGACGCGGCATGTTCATCAATGCCGGCGCGCGTGATCTGCTGCTCCAGGGTGAACGCCAGAAATTTCTTTCTGAAGAATGGCCTCGTGTCCACGCAACCATTCAGCGTCTCGGCCTGAAAGCGGAAGAACTCCTGGCCCAGTCATCGCCCGGCGCTTCCACAAGCTCCGCACCAACTGCAACCAATAAAAAGGAAAAGGAGGAGCGCTAGAACCATGGCCGTCATCGAAGCACGCAACCTCCGCAAGACTTACGGCCCAACCATCGCGCTGAATAGCATTGATTTGCGCGTCGAGGAGGGCCGCATTCTCGGCCTCATCGGCCCGAACGGCGCGGGCAAGACCACCGCGCTTAATGCCATTCTCGGTCTCATTGCCTATCAGGGAGAACTGAAGGTGCTGGGACGCGACCCTTGGACAGAACGCGATCGACTGATGCGCGACGTCTCTTTCATCGCCGATGTGGCGGTCTTGCCGCGCTGGATCAGGGTTTCGCACTTGCTCGATTATGTTGCCGGCGTGCACCCGCGATTTGACCGCGGCAAGGCAGAAGCCTTTCTCGCCAAGACCACCATTTCGCTCAACAGTAAAGTCAAACATTTATCGAAAGGCATGGTCGCCCAACTCCATCTGGCCCTGATCATGGCCATTGACGCAAGACTGCTGGTCCTGGACGAGCCAACACTTGGCCTCGACATTCTTTATCGCAAGCAGTTTTACGATTCCCTGCTGAATGACTATTTCGATCGCACTCGCACCATTTTGGTGACGACGCACCAGGTGGAAGAAGTGCAGAACGTTCTCACCGACCTGATGTTCATCGATCGAGGCCGCATCGTGCTCACTTGCACCATGGAGGAATTTGAATCGCGTTATGTAGAAGTGATGGTGAATCCGGAAAAGGTCGACGCCGCACGGGCGCTCAAGCCGATCCACGAGCACCAGGTATTTGGCCGCAGCATTCTGCTGTTTGAAGGGGCTGACCGCAGCCAGCTCGCCGCACTGGGCGACCTGCGCACTCCCAGCATCGCCGACGTATTCGTTGCCCTGATGAGCAATCAGCCCGGTCAGGCACAGGGAGGCTCCAGATGAATACTCAAGTGAACGGAGCGTCTGAGTCCCTCGCGTCGGCCGCTATTGCTCCTCCTGCCATACCAGTAACCAGGCTGATCTACTGGTCTCTGCGGCGTGAATTGTGGGAGAACCGCTCGATCTATATCGCGCCGCTGGCTGCGGCCGTTGTTTTTCTGTTCGGCTTCATCATCAGCGTGGCCAGAAGCCGCTATCTCCACTCTCTCGAAGCGGCGCACCCGCATCATGGATTAACCACGCCGCATGAGTTCGCAGCGGGTCTCATCATGGGAACAGCTTTCATCGTGGGAATTTTTTACTCTCTGGACGCTCTGTACGGCGAGCGTCGTGACCGCAGCATTCTGCTGTGGAAGTCGCTGCCGGTTTCCGATGTGATCACAGTGCTCTCAAAACTCACGATTCCCATTTTGGTCCTCCCGCTGCTCTCCTTCGTTATCACGATTGCCACGCAGTTCATCATGCTACTGCTGAGCACTGTGTTGCTGCTGGGAAGCGGGCAGGATTTGGCGGCGCTGTGGACACAATCATCGTTCTTCCACGTATCACTCATGCTGCTGTATCACCTTCTGCTCGTCCACGGCCTGTGGTACGCGCCGATGTATGGGTGGCTACTGCTGGTTTCAGCCTGGGCGCCGCGTGCGCCATTCATATGGGCATTCCTGCCGCCATTTGTGGTCGTCGTGGTGGAGAAAATGGCATTTAACACGACGTATTTCCTGGACGTACTGAAATATCGCGTGACTGGCCCGGAAGGTCCGGGTTCCATGACGGGCAACACCCCGATGGATCCGCTCGCCTCGCTCATTCCGGTCAAATTTTTCAGCGTGCCCGGTCTGTGGATTGGGCTTGCCGTTGCGGCAGCATTTCTTGCCGTAACTGTCCGCCTGCGCCGCTCTCGTGGACCGATTTAAGGCAGGCAACCAAAACCAAAATTGCACCACGGAGACACGGAGATTGCACGGAGAAAAACTCTTGGGGGAAAAGCAAAGGCAACACCAAAAGCCAAAACCACGGAGCCAAGACGGAGAAGACTCAGGTAACAACAAGCGATACGAAGAGAAAGTCATGAAACAGAGGAAGCAGGGGAATTGAATAGGCAATCCACGGCACGCCGGGACTTTCAGCAGGCAATAGCAACAGCAAGACCAAAGGCAAGACCTTCAACACAGAGGAAACAGAGGAAGCAGAGGAATTGAACAGGCAACAGCAGAACCTAAAACCTTTGAACCACAAAGGGCATGAAGGGACACAGAGGAAAAAACAACGGCAACAGGCAACAGGTTAGGGAATAGGGATCAGGGACTAGGGAATAGCAAAGACAAAACCTAAACCTCACCGCAGAGGACACAGAGGCGAAGTGAGGACACGGAGAACGCTGGAGAAGCTGAAAAGATCAACAGCAAAAGCTAAACCGAGGAAATGCGAAAGGCAACAAAGGCGAAAAAGAACGTTGCCACAGAGGAGAGAGGAGAAACGATTATGAGCACAGCAGTAATGGCAAAACAGGTTGCAGAAACGTCACCGCAAATCAAAGCCAGGATCGCCGGTGTTTTTTACCTGATTACCTTTCTTTCGGGAGGAGCTGCCCTCTTCATTCATGGCATG
>DATDNH010000003.1:0-3629 GCA_036518395.1 Candidatus Angelobacter sp.
GAGTCGCTGGCCGCGGCTTGCGCCTCGTCGACTGAAACAAAATAGTTGTACCACTTCTTGCTCATGCAACCTCTTAGTACGCGGCAACATTATCGCCGATGCAACGTTCCAGCCTACACAAAAATGCGCCACCACTGGGGAATTTGGGGATAGATCTTTGACAAAAAACTTATTCTGGAGCGAGGCTTTTGTCAAATAAAGACGCTGAAAGATTACCGAACAGCAATAATCCCCGCCCTTTAACAATCCAATCCCTCGGGACACCCCGATCTGTGGTTAGCAATATGTAATAGAGGAGCCTCTTTACGGTGAAATTCGCGTTGATTCGTTGGTTTTATGTTCTTGTTTTCTCCTCGCTCTGCGCCGGTCCGGGGATCGAGGTTTAGGGATCGGTTTGGTCTTTCTCCGTTTTCCAAATTCGCGTAATTCGCGTTAATTCGCGGCTATTAATAAAGTGGTTTTATCTGCGGCTATCTGCGAAATCTGCGGCTAATTTGGTTGCGGCTCTGCCGCGCTATGTTGAAGGTCTTCAGCGCAGCGTGTTGAGCGATTTCAAGTCGTTCGAGGTCTCTTTCCATTCTTTCTTGTGCTTTTTGGTCTCTAAGGGCCGCGAAGGATCGGAATAGAAGCTGAGAATATTAGCGCGCAGCGCAGGAGTGACCCCGCGAAAATCGTTCTTGGCCAGCTCTCGCACCAGTCTGGCATAGGTCTTATCTGTAAGAGCATATTCACCCGGAGACGTGGGATTGCCGGTATCAAAATCGCGGTTCTGCAGTTGTAACTGCCCGGTTTCGAATTGTGTCAGCAGCTTGTCATAAAAGGTGACTGTATTTTCCACGCTCTTGATATACAGCTTTTCTGTTTCGGGGGTAGGTGGTTTGATGTCCAGGGCACGCATTCCGCCGACTTTCGGAATCAGCCGGACAATGAAGGCCAGCACTCTTGCTCCGAAACCCGGCCGGTCATAATTCTTCCCCCACTCCCGCTGGTATTCCGTCCGTGACAGCAGATAACGAAACTTTTGCGGCTCAAAGTTCGGCACCGCCTCCAACTCCTTTTTCTTTGTCACCAGCGCCACTCTGGTCAATTCAGGTATCCATTTGCTCACCGCCCGCCGATAGCTGCCGATCGTGCGATCTTCGTCGGGAAGGACCTGATCGAGCTGGATTCCGTAAACAGCCACAAAAGCCCGCTCCAGCAATGGCTTCGCTACCTGAAAGCCGATGAAATCGTGATAGGCCTGCGACGTATAGCGCTGGTCCGCCACCTGCAACACATCGAAACCAAATTCCGTGCGGATGTGCTGCGTAGGACCTTGCGCGTAGGTCACGTTGTTGCCATATTTCTTGCGCAGGTTTGGGAACTCTTGTGCGACAGAAGCGTTGACGATTGGGTGCCCGGTATTGTCGGCCGCATAATGCGCCATTGCGCCCAAAGCAAATGCCAGTTCGTTGAGGTTTTGTGCATCGTGCAAAAGTTCAACGACAAAGTCGCCACTGCGGACGTAATGCGTCAGGTCAGTAAAGAACTTGTTGCCAGACGGATAGTAGCCCATGTCCTGGATGAGGCATCCGCCATAGGCAAACGCGTGGGCTTGCCGCAAATCTTCTTCTGTCGCCTGAGGATACCGTTGATGCAGCAGCGGCTTGAGGTGTTTCGCCCACAAAAAATCAATGATCTGTTCGTGCGTGAGAACGGAATACGCGGGAGAGGTTGGCGCGCTGGCCAGCAGGAATATTGCAATGAGCAAAGCGGACGTAATTCGGCTGAGACTCGACCTGGGCGCAGGCGTTCTTTCCCCACGAATTAATCGTCGCACCTGGGGTTAGATGCAAGTTCCTCAAAGAGGGACATGCGTCTTGTGTCAGGGTCGCACCCACATCCCAACCCGCTGTCATCCTGACCGGAGCGCGGTCCCGCTCTGCGGGAGCGCGCGGAGTGGAAGAGCCTGTCCTGAGCGGAGCCGAAGGAACCCCGAGAATGTTGGTTGTCACCATGCAATGTGAAGGAATTCTCGCGATGACACCTTCGCGCTGACAATCCCTCGCATCATGGACCTCAACTCCGGTTGGCCTTTGCTTCTCCCTGATCACTCGCCCGCGCAGCCGCCACCGGTTCATTTTCCGGCATTTCGATTCCCATCAATTTAGCCAGCATGAGTCCGGCACGCACGGGAAGCAGGCGCTGGAAAAAATCGATCCTGTAAGCGTCAGCTCCGATCAGTACGCGACCCTTATTGCGCAGGATGCCATTCACAATCACCTTGGCGGCTTTTTCCGGCGAGGTGCGCGCCAGTTTATCGAAGCGCTCGTGAGCATACGCCCTATCTTCATCCCGTGTCGCCGCGGAAGCGCGAGCATTCTCGGCAATGTGTGTGCGAATTCCGCCGGGGTGGACGCTTGTCACTCTGACTTTGCTGTCCAGGAGTTCCCCTCTCAGCGCCTCAGTGAAGCCACGCACGCCAAATTTGCTGGCAGCATATGCCGTCTGCCCCGGAGGAGCAATCAGACCAAACACACTGGAAACGTTAACAATATGAGCCTCAGGCTCGCGCTTGAGCAGTGGAATAAAAAATTTGCAGCCATAGACGACACCCCAGAAATTGATGCGGAAAAGCCACTCAAAATCGGCGAGGGTGAGCTGGTCAAAGGTCCCAAGAAGCGCTACGCCGGCATTATTGATTAGCAGCGACGCCCGGCCAAAATCCCGCTCCACATTGCCGGCGAAAGCCTCGACTGCCGCCGCTTCGGAAACATCGACAACGTACGTTCTGGCCTGTGCTGAACCAAGCAGCTTACGTGTTTCTTCCAGGCTTGCGGCGTTCACATCTGCAAGCGCCAGTTCAGCGCCATGCGATGCCAATTCCTGCGCCAGCGCCCGGCCAATGCCAGAACCCGCACCGGTCACCACTGCAACCGCGCCGCGAAGATTTTTCATTCTCGCGAGTCTACAACAAAACCTCACCAGGGAGACACGGAGACACGGAGACAACAAGAATCAGGGAACTAAGAACTAAATCGAGAGATCCACGAACTGAAGCTCACGAGGATGAATTTTATGAGCTCAGCATTCTCCGTCTTGACTCCGTGGTTTTTGCTTTTGCTGTTGCCTTTGCTTCTCTAATCGTTCTCCGTGCAATCTCCGCGTCTCCGTGACGCCGTGGTGAAATTCTGGTTTTGGTTGTGCCATCGCTACGCCGTGTCTCCGTGGTGAGTTTAGTTTCTTGTAAGTCTCAAGACGATTTCCTCCGCCACACCATCCGCGCGTGCGGTGATCTGCTCCGGAGTCTGGTCCTGGATTGGATGTGGCACATAGACAGCGTCGAAACCCGGACGTCCCAGCGCACCCGCCTGTACTCGCGCGGGAGTCATGAATTCAGTAGTGGCAACGGCGACTGCGGGGATTCCCAGATTTTCCAGGCGAACCGTATCGTGCAAACTGCACGTTGTGCATGACCCTCAATCGGCCAGGGCCTCAACCACGGCGTCAACGCCGCGCAGCTCCTCAATCACGGCATCCGGCGCATTCTTGGCAAATGTAGGCTTCTTTGTGCGGATGATTTCCGCCGCTTGATAGCGCTCGCGAAAAATCTTTTCCAGACGATCCAGGAAAAGATTTTTCGCTAGCGC
>DATDNH010000004.1:0-7141 GCA_036518395.1 Candidatus Angelobacter sp.
TCGCGACGCTGGAGTCGATCCTATGACTGCCATGGTTTCCGCCAATTCTCTGGGAGCGGAAGCCCTCGGCATGGCCGATCAGATCGGCTCCATCGCGCCCGGCCTGCAGGCCGACATCATCGCCCTTGATGGCGACCCGCTGAAAGATATCACCGCCGTTCGACGAGTGGTTTTTGTGATGAAGGGAGGAATCGTCTACAAGAATGTCGCGCGCACAGCGATTCCTGCCTATGCTGGTGTTCAGCCTTGATTGCTTTTGGCTCTCTGAGTTTACCCGGAGCGCAGCGAGGGGTCCCTGGCGTCACGAGGTTCTCGTTTCATCGGAAGTGTTCCCTTCCATTGTGGTCAGCGTGATCAGGAGCCTTGTCTTCCCCCGCTTCTCCTGTTAAGTTTTGCCGATGCGCAATGCACTCTCGTCCCGTCGCAGCCTGGTTCTCATTGCTTTCTGTGTATCCGTTCTGGCTGGCGCGCAGTCCACGCCGCAATATGAAGTCCAGGCCACAAAAAACGTTATGATCCCAATGCGTGACGGCATCAAGTTGGCCACAGACATTTATCGCCCAGCGCAGAACGGCACGGCGGTAGTGGGACGTTTTCCCGCAGTCCTGGTTCGCACGCCCTACACTCGCGCCTTCCAGGACAAGGGAAATGCTGCTTTCTGGGTACCTCGCGGCTATGTTTTTGTAGTGCAGAGCGTTCGCGGACGCTACGGTTCAGAAGGCCATTGGCGTTTCTTCCGCGACGACCCCGCGGATGGCTACGACGCCATTGCCTGGATTGCTTCTCAACCGTGGAGTGACGGCAATGTCGGCATGCTCGGTGGCTCGTACGATGGCGGTACGCAACATGCGGCTGCATT
Source organism: Candidatus Angelobacter sp. (assembly GCA_036518395.1). Taxonomy (GTDB): domain Bacteria; phylum Acidobacteriota; class Terriglobia; order Terriglobales; family Acidobacteriaceae; genus Angelobacter. The sequence continues at coordinate 860 of DATDNH010000004.1, forward strand.
GGCCAGTCCACCGGCATTGAAGGCGATGGTCCCGCTCGTGGCCGCAACCAACGTTGGCCGCTATGGACTCCGCCACAATGGCGCTTTTGAATTGCGCTTCTTCACGTGGGTATTCAGCCTCGGAAATCCAATTGAGAGTCCACTCTATCCTGCTTACTATCCCGGCGATGCTGCCACGCAGGCCGCTCTTGCGGAAGGCGCGCGCAACTACAAGCAATACATGATGCAGCTGCCGTTTCGTCCCGGCACCACACCGCTTAAGCTGGCGCCAGACTATGACTCTGAGCTGGCGGAGATCATGTCTCATGGCGACTACGACGCGTACTGGAAGAATGTTGGCGTAGACGTACTCAGTCATCTCAAAGAGCACAAGGACATCCCCATCCACCACGTGAGCGGCTGGTACGATTCCTGGGACATCAACACGGCCAACGTTAATTACGCCAATCTGGCGCGAACCAAGAAGAGTCCGCAGCGGCTCACCATGGGCCCATGGACTCACAACACTCTGGGTACCACTGTCGCGGGGGAAGCCGAGTTCGGGCCGGAGGCAAAAGTTGATCTTCAACAATTAGAAATCTCATGGATAAACCGATGGCTGAAAGGCATTCAGAACGGCGCCGATAAAGAAGGTCCGGTGCGCATCTTTGTTATGGGCGGCGGTGACGCACACAAAACTCCGGAAGGCCGCATTTTTGTCGGCGGCCACTGGCGCACCGAAAAGGAATGGCCTCTAAAGCGTGCTGTAACCACTCCTTATTACTTGCATCCTGACCACACCCTCGGACCTGATAAACCCAAAACGGGAAAGCCGTCGCAATACGACTTCGATCCAGGGAATCCTGTGCCCTCTGTCGGCGGCAATGTGTCTTCGCAAATGGGCGCAATGCAGGCCGGAGCCTTCGACCAGCATTGCCGTTCCGATGTGCTGGGATGCAAAGACCATGCGCCTCTTTCATCGCGCAAAGACGTTGTTGTCTTCCAGAGCGCCCCACTGGCTGAAGATCTGGAAGTAACCGGATCTGTTGTAGTCACACTGTGGGCGTCTTCCAGCGCGCTGGATACCGACTTTACCGCCAAGCTGGTGGATGTCTATCCGCCGAGCAAAGATTTTCCTGAGGGTGTTGAACTCAACATTGGCGACAGCATCGTTCGAGCACGTTACCGCGATTCGCTGGAGAGAGCCACGCTGATGAAGCCAGGCCAGATTTATAAATTTCGCATCGAGCTATACCCCACTTCGATTCTGTTTGTGAAGGGACACCGAATCCGTGTGGACATCTCCAGCAGCAATTTCCCGCGCTTCGACGTGAATCCCAACACCGGCGAACCGCTGAACCAGAACACAAAGACTGCGGTGGCGATAAACACCATCTACCACGATCCCAAGCATCCGTCGAACGTCATACTGCCGGTGATCCCAAAACAATGAAACTGCTCGTAGGTTTGTTGAGCTTGTACCGATGCCGCATTGTCCAAATGAAGAAAGAGAAAATTTCGACGTAGCGTAGCATTGCTCCGGGGGCCTCGACGCGCGCCGGTTTTGCGCGCGTTGGGGTGGTTGCGTCTCGCGCGCGAAGTGCTCTGCCCACTACTTTTTGGGAATTGGCCTCCATATCGCCCCTATAATGGGCGTTCCATTTGTTAACGAAGACTGTAAAGGTTCCTCTATGATCGAATCGAACTGGAAAATCAAACTGACTCTGCTCTTGATCGGTAGCGCGCTAGTAGGATGCACGAGGAAGTCCGAAACACTCGCACCCACGACGGTCGAACATGGTAAAGGTCCACAAGGTGTTAAGCGGATTTTCGTACAGGTCAAGGGTGATCCAAAGCTCTCTTCTCGCATGCGGACCTATCTTGACTTCGCGTTGGAGGACAGAAACTTTGCCGTGGTCGATGCACAGAGCGATTCCGATGCCGTATTAGGCGTTGAGATCACCAGGGAGGCTGGCACTGACGCTCTGTGGCTGGGTGTGATCCATCTGCATTTCCGGACAGATGGAAAAGACACTGACCGGCAACGATGTGCATCACTGGGAAACTCCGAAGCCGGCGATCTCTTTAATCTTTCTTCTGAAGGAATTGCCAGAGATATACGGGACAATTTTCCCAACGCGCGCACTGTGAAATTTGACGAACACAGCGACATGACGAAATCCGAGCATTTCCGCTCTGAGCTCGAGGATGCCTTGAAAACTTCAGGGTTCAGTGTGCTAAATGGTTCGTCACCTGACGTTGTGTTGGGCGTGGATCTCACAACGGAGAGGGTCCCAATCGAGAAGCAGACACTCAAGTATCACATCAGTTTCGCAGGTTCTGACGAGGCTGACCCCTACACGATGGACGGGTACCATATATTATCTGCAAAACTGAAATCCAATGCTCCGGAGGTTTGCCCGGACAGGTTCAACGATTTGGATTGGCTGGCCGGGTCCTCTGATCCAATTTCCCAGGTCGCATATGAGCTGGCGAAAAACTTGAACAAAAGGAATTTACAGAAGCGAGAACCACATTGAGCCCATTCCAAGGTTGTCATATACGATAGTTTTACCGCAGTTGCGCTGCAGCTCTCTTCTTAATCGCCCTCAACCACATGCGACGAATCAGCGCGCTTCCTGGATAAATCACCCGCCAGTAAGCTGCAAAGCGGCGGCGCGTTGATGCATCAGTTACGAAAATGCGCGTCTCTGTAGTCAGAGTGCATGCACCTGGGCCGTCTTCTTCAATTAAGAAATTCATGGCGGCCAAAGCAAAGCCCGGCGCATGGACCGCCTTGAAGGCATCGGATGTCGCCCGGCTTGGTCGTCGCCATCCCGGCGGAGCGCCGACCACGGTTCCAAGAACGAGCTCGCGATTTGGCTCATCAGCCAGCAAGATGAATGTGGTCCGTGTTGCAATGTCGAGCAACGGGGTGTTTTTGCTTGGATTGAGAATGCTTTCTGGCCCCGAACGACCGAACCGCCGAATCCAGATAAGCGTCCGAAAAAAGAGGATCTCATCCGCAGTGACAGCCTTGATGGATTTGTAGACTTGCTCCTTGCTGGCAGAAATGCGAATGCTGTGGAACTCGTGGAACTGATACACCGGCATAAATTCATCCAGCCGGGTACGCAGCGGGTCTACTCGCGTTTCCCTCGCGGGCAATAGACATCCGATCACCACAACCAGCAAACCGCAAACAATCACCAGTAGCGCACGTCCACGACTGGGAATGCCCACAAACCATAAAGGCTTGATCAGCGATACCGTTCCCAGGAATGCGCCGGCGAGACCGCAGTAAACCACGCTTACGGCGAACATGCCTTAAATGATACGCACAGAAAAGAACATTGGCGGCGAATTAACGCAAATGAACGCGAATTGATTGGAACCTCGAATCTCGAATATTTTTTGTTTTTCCCCAAATTTTACTTTCTCCGTGTCGTGTAGCCTGTCCTGAGGTGCAGCCGAAGGATGTCACCGTGGTAGATTTGCAGTGAATGTTTTCCCAACGCACAAACTGGAACTTGCAGCCAAACCGTCTCAGCCAGGCACTTACCCGTCATTGCGCCACCACGACGGCATTGTTGGACCTGACTGCGTCAAATCCTACAGAGTGCGGTTTTCAATATGCCACGCACGCAATCATGCGCGCGCTGTGCAGCCCGCGCACCATCGAGTACAGGCCCGATCCAAAAGGGCTGGAGATTGCCCGCCGCGCAGTCAGCAACTATTACAGCGAGAAGCATGCAAGAGTTTCACCGGAGAGAATCATTCTTGCCACCAGCACGAGTGAAGGTTACTCATTTGCTTTTCGTCTGCTGTGCGATCCCGGCGACGAGTTGCTCGCGCCTGCGCCGAGCTATCCGCTATTTGATTTTCTCGCCGGTATTCAGGACGTGAAACTGAAACCGTATCCGTTGATCTATGATCACGGCTGGCAGATTGATCTGCACGCGCTGGAGCATGCAATCACTCCCCGGACGCGTGGCATCATTGTGGTGCATCCGAACAATCCCACCGGCCACTTCACCAAGCCACAGGAAGCGGCGGCAATCAATCAACTCTGTATCGCCCGGAACATGGCAATCATTGCCGATGAAGTTTTTCTGGATTTTTCTCTGCTGCCAAATCCGCCCCTGACATTTTCTGCCAACCAGAAGGCGCTCACCATCACCATGAGCGGCCTCTCCAAAACCTCCGGGCTGCCGCAGATGAAATTTGCCTGGATGGTGATAAGCGGGCCGGAGGATGTGACGGGGGAAGCGCTGGCCCGGCTGGAAGTCATCGCCGACACGTATCTATCCATGAACGCTCCGGTGCAACTCGCCGCGCCGATATTTCTGGAGATGCGTCACGGCTTTCAACAGCAGGTAATGGAGCGAGTGCGAAAAAATCTGGCAGAGCTGGATCGTCAGTTAGAAGGCCAGAAAGCGTGCAGCCGTCTGGAGGTGGAAGGCGGCTGGTACGCCGTCCTGCGCGTGCCCGCCACGCGCTCCGATGAAGATCTCGCGCTGGAGCTGCTGGAGAAAAGCGATGTCTACGTCCATCCCGGCCACTTCTACGACTTTCACCAGGATGGGTACCTGGTGGTGAGTTTGATTACCCCGGAGAAGGATTTTGCGGAAGGAATGGCGATATTGTTACAGCATATTTGATTTCATCCTCGGAAAACTCAACCTAGCTGATGCCGGCCAACTTAATCATTACGGCCCCAATCGCGGCTCCAAGAAATGGGCCGATAATGGGAACCAGGGCATATCCCCAGTCCGAACCCCCTTTGCCGCTGATGGGCAGAACAGCATGAGCTAGCCGAGGACCGAAGTCGCGCGCGGGATTAATCGCATATCCTGTTGGTCCCCCAAGCGCCAATCCTATGACCCACACCAGGACCCCCCAAAGCCATGGACTAAACCCGGGAATCAATCCATTCGGGGCGAGTGACCGGCTGGCAAAGCTGTAGCCGACCACAACCAGGATGATCGTCGCTATCGTCTCGCATAGCAGGTTAGCAGGCAGGCTGCGAATGGCAGGACCGGTGCAAAAGACCGCCAACTTGGACGATTTGTCCGAAGTCTCCTTCCAGTGCGGCAGGTAAACAAGCCAGGCCAGCGTTGCACCCACGAAAGCGCCCAGGACCTGCGCAGCCCAAAACAGACCCACGTTCGACCAGTTCTTTGTTAGCATCGCGGAGGCCAGAGTGACAGCCGGGTTGATGTGGGCGCCGGGACTGCCACAGGCCACTGCAGTACAGATGCCTGCAACCACGGCCATGCCCCACCCTGTCGCAATTACGATCCAGCCTGAATTCTGCCCTTTGGATTTGTTCAACAACACATTGGCTACCACGCCATCGCCCAGCAAAATCAGCACCAGAGTCCCCATGAACTCGCCGAAGAATGGTCCGTGCATTCGTGTCTCCTTTGGATGACAAACGGGTGTTGAAAATTGACCGTTTATTCTACTCACATCAGAGCAGTCCGCATGGTAAATGATCGGCAGCGGCTTTCGGCTGCTACAGGTTATTCGGGCCTGACCTCAAGGGAGCAAACAAAAACAGGCTCAGCAGGAACGCCAGTGAAAACGGAGGAACCCAAAGACCGATCAGCGGCAGGTGAAGCAATCCCACGATGATAGAGATTCCCGATAGCGGAAAAAGAGCGGCGACGAATCCCAGCGTGATTCGGCGGGATGGATCTCCCTGAATCGCCCGTAAAAAAATAAGTCCGAGGCAGCAAAACAGGACGGCAAGCGCAATCCATTTCACGCTCGATACCAGTGACGTGGTGGCTACATAAGGATCTTCGAGCCGGGAAATTTCTCTTAATTCATGCAGCATCCGGAAATTCTCCCAATAGTCGAAGACTCCTGCCACAATCACTAATACTGTTGTGAATCCTGCCAAACCGCGGTTGCCTCTGTAGGTGCGTGCCAGAAAAGCAAATGCTGCACAATAGAGCAGAATAAAAACAAAATCCATATAGGTGTTGTAGCGCAGAGTGGCACGGTTCACGGCTGAGTTTCCACCATTGATCAGCGCTTGCACAGTAGCGGCAGACTTCAGCAGCTCAAGACATGCGACTGGAGTCCCACATTGCTCAACCACCTTTCCATCGCCTTTGTCGAACTGGCGTTCCTGTATAAGCATTGCCAGTGACCAGAACATGGTGAGCAAGATGAACAGTCCGGCCCAGCGCCGGGCACGCAGATAGCCGTTCGTCGCGCTGCTGGTGATCTCCGTCATCCTTGTTGAGCGTCCTAAATCTTTGTGATTATAGGCAATTTGCAGGCCCGGCCTAT
>DATDNH010000005.1:0-3822 GCA_036518395.1 Candidatus Angelobacter sp.
CTGAATCGCTGGGAGCCATGGAACGGCATCAAGGCCATTCGCACCGGCTGCGTGGATACTGTCCAGGTCATCTACAACATCTTTGACCAATCGCCTGAAGACGAACTGTTTTGCGTTTGCGATGAGATGGATATAGGCATCATCGCGCGCGTCCCGCTCGATGAGGGCAGCCTGGGAGGAAAGCTGACGGCTGATACGCGCTTTCCCGAAGGAGATTGGAGAAGCCGCTATTTCGGTCCAGAGAATCTGCCGGCAACGCTCAAAAGAGTAAGCGCGCTAAAGACGATCCTGCCCGCCGGAATGCCCCTGCCGGAAATGGCGCTTCGTTTCATTCTGTCAAACCCACAAGTCTCGACCACCATCGTGGGTATGCGCAGCATGGACCATGTGCAGTCAAACGTCGAGATGAGTGATGGCGCGAGTTTGAACGCCGATCTGCTGCAAGAGCTCCGACGGCATCGCTGGGACAGAGATGTCGCCACCTGGGCCAGTTGAACATTCGCTGAAGACTCACAACTCAGATGCCGCAGATGCAGCACTGTCCGTGGAAGACAGCGTGCGCACCCGCACAAGAATTGCGGCCGCCAGAAGACCAATCAGAGGAACCGTGAGCGCATAACCGGAATCTCCAAATACTGATCCGGTTTTTCCTGCCAGCGGCGGCAGCAGGGCGGCTCCCAGGTTAGCGAAACCGAAACATATAGCCAGCGCCGGATTGCTGGTACCCATCTCTCCCGTCATTCTGGAAAGAATAAGAGGGAACAGAGCGCCGACTCCGAATCCCGCGAGCCCGCAACCCACAAGCGCCATGGGACCATTTACGCTTGCATAAAAGACCAGTACGCCGCCTATGGCACAGAGGAATGATCTGTTCAGAAGTTGTTCGTCTGTAAGCTTGCGCAGGATCAGGGGGGCTCCTGCGCGTGAGAAAAAGAATCCAAGCCAGAAGGCGGCGGTGGCCAAGGAAGATCTGCTCGCGCTGGAAAAGTGACGCATGGCTACGCTGGAAGCCCATCCGGACATCGAATTCTCAACTCCCACAGCCAGAAACAGCAGAATTGAAAACACGATCGTGGGTTTGAGGTTCGAAAATGCTTTCCCGCTCGCTCTTCCATTGTCGCGGGGCTTCGCAGCCGAGCCGAAGATTAAGCTGGCAACGATCGCGAGGGCCAGTCCCACCTTGACCAAAGTGAAGAACCGATCCGGTGTTCCCAGTGCGAATACCAGCAGAGGGCCGGAAACTGCTCCGATCACCCAGCAACAGTTCAAAATGCACAGCACACTGGAGCGTCTGATCGGGTTCAGCCTCGAAACTGTGAGATTGATGGCCGGAATGGAAAAGCCGAGTCCGACGCCATAGCAAGCCACCGCGCAGCAAGCGATAACCCAATGCGAGGTCTGCAAGCCGGCAACGCCGATCAATACCAGCACCAAAGCTGCCCCAATGAGTGCCCTGAATCCAAGTTTTGAAAGGACAATGCTGGATGCGAGGGTGGCGCAAGTGGCAGCCGCGAACTGCCAGAAAAATAGCTGGCCTGCCCGCTCAGGTGTGACTCCAAGCTGCAGGGGCAGAAAAGGCAAAATGGGTCCAAGCAGCGTCGTCACTACCCCGATGATCACAAAAAGCGCGCAGCTCAATATGGTGAGGCGACTGGCCTCTGCCATTGAGGGAGCATCATGCTCGATTGTGATGGTTTGAGGCAAACCCATGCGGTCCATCCGGCGGTACGTTCCACAAACAGTATCACGCCTGCAGAGCTCAAGGCTGGTTTTCTATCTCTTCTTGAGCTTAATTTCTGTTCACTTGATCCATCGGAAGGCTTATCGCCCACTGGAAAGCTTGATCGGCTGCGCGGAGACAATGCCTTTTTGTTCCTGGACGGTAATGCTTTGGTTCGGTTGCAGACCAGATAAAGAAGTTTTCTGTCCACTCGGCCAAAGGATTTCCAGGCTGACCGTCTTTCCCGACTCCGGCTTCCCGAGTCCGAAAGTAATGGGCAACTCGCTTTGCGACAAATAGCTGGAACCGGTCTTCACCATAGCGAACTGTTGGGCGCCATTGCTGGCCTTGGCGAATACTTTCGCGCCTATGCCATCCCGGTTCGATCGCACGCCAATCAGTCTTACCCGCAGCATATCGTTCTGGTTTCCATTGTCATTGCGGAGCAGCCGCGCAGGTCCATTGTTGGTGGTAATCAGCAGATCGAGATCACCATCATTGTCGTAGTCGAGATACGCCGCGCCTCTGCCGACCACCGGCTGCTGTAAAGCGGCGCCCAATTTCCCTGATACATCCTCAAATCTGCCCTGACCTTGATTGTGAAACAGGTGTGGAGGCTGAGCATACTTGACGGTGGGCTGGACTTTGGTGATGTCATCCGATACATGGCCGTTCGCGGCAAGAATGTCGAGCTTTCCATCCAGATCGTAATCGAAGAAAAATGCGCCGAAGGTAAGCGACCGCACCGACATTCTGCCGATGCCCGAAGCCGGGGCCCTGTCGGTGAACAGGCCCGAGCCGTCATTGTGGTACAGAGCCATGCTTTCATTGGTGAAGTTTCCGATGATCAGACTCTGCCGCCCGGAATTATCGTAATCTCCGGCATCTGTTCCCATGCCCGCGCGGGCCGTCCCCGATTCACTGTATGCAATCCCGGCCGGCAGGGCCATGTCAGTGAATGTGCCATCGTGATTGTTGCGGTAAAGTTTATTGGGCTCAGTATCGTTCGCAACAAAAAGGTCGAGCCAGCCATCGTTGTCATAATCGACCAAAGCAACGCCCAGCGATTTGCTTTTCGGATCGTAGAGGCCCGCATGCCGCGTAACATTTTCGAAAACGCCATTCCCCTTGTTGTGGAAGAGAGTTGAGCTCTGGCCTTTGTACGTCTGCGGGGTGCAGTAGGATTTGTTTTTGCCGTCCAGAGAACAATACTGGTCGTTCTGGATGGACCAGTCGACGTAGTGCTCGACGAACAGATCCAGCTTTCCATCATTGTCATAGTCAAACCACACTGCGCTGGTGGAAAAACCGGGATCCGCAACTCCGGCCTTTGCCGTCACATCCACAAATGTGCCATTGCCCTGATTGTGAAACAGGTGGTTCTTTCCCAGGCCGGTAATGTAGATGTCCTCATATCCATCGTTGTCATAATCGGCTACAGCGCAGCCCAAGCCGTACATTTCAATTGCCAGGCCTGCCTTGGCTGTAACGTCTGTAAACGTCCCATCATGATTGTTGTGATACAAGACCGGCAGCGACGCTTTGCTTGTGTGCCCCGGCCAGTTCATGGAATTCACGAACAGGATGTCCTGCCAGCCATCATTGTCGTAGTCAAGAACACAGACGCCGCCACCCATGGTCTCTGGCAGATATTTCTTTCCGAAAGCGCCACTGTTGTGTTTGAAATGGATCCCCGCCTGCGCGGTGACATCAGTGAACTGGATGGGGCCTGATGGGCGAGCCGCTTTGATCTGGAAACTGGAGGCCGGTGGAGTGCTGCTGATCAAGAGCACGACGAGCGTGATAAAGGCAAGACAAAACCCGATTCGTCTGTCCATGCTATATGGTTCTACGTCCTTCTCAGGCCGTCGCCTGGTTGGCTTTCACTTTGCGCGAATCCCGCCAGATCTCCAACAGGTTGGCCGCAGGCCCCACAAGGAATAGCGCGTAGAAAGGCGCATAAATACTCTGCATCAAGCGGAGAATCATCTCCATCAGCGCGACCAGGAAGGCTACCAGAATCTGCCCTCGTTTTGAGCTCACTGTCGTCTTCGGATCAGTAATCATGAAAAAGGTAAACAGCTGGTACATGGGACCAGTCA
>DATDNH010000006.1:0-3695 GCA_036518395.1 Candidatus Angelobacter sp.
TGGATCATGGCCGCCGGCCAGAATCAACAGGGGCGACTTGATCCGGTCAACAAAATTGATGGGGGAGCGGTCCATGTAGCGCTGCTTGTCTTTAATGGGATCGCCCATGGTGGCAAGATCGTACTCGCGCAACAGCGGATCCTCATTTTCCACTTCAGTAAACCAGTTCACAAAGGGAACGATCGGCACACCCACAGCCCAGAGGTCCGGCGCCTTGGTCACGGCCATCATGGTGAGATATCCACCGTAGCTGCCGCCCATCACGGCAACTTTTTTTGCGTCAACGTAGCCGGTCTTTTTGATCCACTCAGCGGCGGCAATTACGTCGTCCAGGTCTCCCCCGCCCATATCAAAGCGGTTGGCATCCATGAATTCTTTGCCGTAGCCGGTTGAGCCGCGATAGTTAGGGGCAATGACGAAATAACCCTGATTGACCAGGTATTGAATGTTTCTGTTGAAGGAGTTCACCGTCTGCGATGCGGGGCCACCGTGAATAAAAACGATAGCGGCATTTTGCCCATTGCGCTCGGCGTTATACGGCACGTAAACGTACGCAGAGATTTCCCATTGGCCGTCTTTGCTGGGATAGTGAACCAGGAAAGGCTCAACCATATCTTCACTGCGCACGCCGCCGATCAAGGAATTGGTGACCTGGTGGGATTTGGCGGTCGCAAAGTTGTAGCTCCAGATGTCGCGGGGAGCGTTCGGACCATTATGGGCGAAGAGCAGATGAGTGCCATCATGGTTGAAGGCGGTTTCGGCACCGGCGAGCGAATTTACCCCTTTGGGCAGAGGCAGAGGTTCAGCCTTTCGCGTCTGCAGATCGTAAACAAAAATTTCCTGGTTCCCGTCGATATTGGCAGCCCATGTAAGGTGCTTGCCGTCAGGTGAGAACACTCCCGACTGCATCTCCCATTTTTCGCTGGTGAGCCAGGTGATTTTTTTGCTGGCGATGTCCAGCAGTCCAACGTTGTCATAGCCGTTGTGTGCGTTGGAGGTGATCAATACAGTTTTTCCATCGGGCGAAATATGGCTGGCGACAAAGGTGTGTTCACCCTGATGTGGAGTCAAGTTGGTAGCTTTGCCATCGGCAACGCTGGCGATGAATATATTCGAATCTTTACCAGTGGCCTGCTGCTGCGTGAAGACGATCCACTTGCCGTCTTTTGACCAGATGGGCCCAAAGTTTCCCAGCTCCTTAGGCGTATTCGCGGTCAGGTGACGAACCTGCTTAGTCAGAACTTCCATCACGTCAATTTCATAGGTGGGTGAGGTCTTTGGTTTGACCTGGTAGGCGAGAAATTTACCATCCGGAGACCAGGCTGGCCCATCCTCCGCAATCTCCGGCGTGTTCGTGAGATTGATGACCTGCCCATTCGCCGGCGAAACCAGAAAGATGTCCCACTGTTCATCGCCATCGTGATCTGAGGCGTATGCGATCCAGCGGCCGTTCGGCGACCATGTCGGACTCTCTTGCCTTTGATTGCTCACCGTAAGCTGCACTGGCCATCCACTGTCCGCGGAGACGACCCACAAATTGTTACGCCCGCTGATGTTGGTGATGAAGGCGACCTGCTTCGCGTCGGGTGACCAGGCACTGTCGCCGATGGCGCGCGTCATATAGAGTTTTTCGACCGTAAGCGGCTGGACGTCGAACTTGTCCTTGGAGGTGATCTGGCTGGGATCGGTGATGAAGTGTTGAGCAGGAGCTTGCGAAAGTACTTCTGTGGCCATTCCGATTACCATGATAAACAATGCAAGGAACCGACCAAAACCAATACCTTCAACACAGAGGAATGGGGGTAGCAGAGGGAATGAGAATTGTTGATCCACGGCTCGCTCCACGACCAGCCGGGACAGGCGGGACAGGTTTCTGATTGTTGATTTTAGATTTAAAAACCAACGGCAAAAGCAAAACCAAAAGCAGGCCGAGGAAGAGCGGGAGGGCAAAGGCGGAAGGTGCTTTGGATTTCGACGCATTTCTATTTCCTCCAAACTGAAATACACAGCGACAGAAGTGGGAGGTCTTTTCTGTCGCGGGCGTGAATCTTAAACTCCAATTCTCCTCCCTTTACTCTGTTCCTCTGTGTTTCAAAGGTTTTCGCTAGGGTTTGGCGGCCTTGTGGATTTCCACTGTTGACCAGGTCTTATCGGCGGCGTGACACAGATTTTCCAGGCTGCACTGTGCGCATTTGGGCTTTCGCGCAATGCATACTGCGCGCCCGTGATGGATGATTTGGTGAGAAAAATCAGTCCATTTGTCTTGCGGAATGACGTCCATCAGGTCCCGCTCGATGTTTTTTGGATCATCGTGTCGCGTCAACTCCAGGCGACGGGAAATGCGATGCACATGCGTGTCCACCACCACGCCGAGATTTTTGTGAAACCATGTGCCCAGCACCACGTTGGCGGTTTTGCGGGCCACTCCGGGCAGGCTGAGCAGTTGCTCCATCGTGTCCGGGACCTGGCCGCCAAATTCCTGGGTCAATTTTTTTGCGCTGCCCACAAGCGACTTTGATTTGTTGCGAAAGAACCCCGTAGAACGGATGTCCGGTTCCAGTGCTTCGGGTTTGAGGGCGGCGAAGTCTTCCACCGTGGGATATTTCTGGAAAAGCACCGGGGTTACCATGTTTACGCGCACGTCCGTGCACTGGGCCGACAGGATGGTGGCCACCAGAAGTTCCCAGGCACTTTTGTGTTTTAAGGCGCAGGTTACGCCGGGATATGCCTGGTCGAGACGCTGTAGAATTGCTCTGGTCCTTTCCGGCGCAAGCGGATCGTAGCCCGTGGCTTTCGATTTGGTTTTCTTGACGGCGGCCGTTTTGCGGCGTGCAGCTTGAGCGGTTGGCATGGTTCAGTATCGGCGCTGAGACGCGATTGTACGGGCCCAGAAGCTTACAATCACAATATCAGAGGCATCAAATGGCATCCAGCAGCAAAGTGGAATTCAAGAGCGCCGGTCAGGAGCTTCCTGCGGTCCCGCTGACCATTGAAGGCGCAAGCGTGCTCCACCAGATGTTTCGTTTCCGCCGCCCCGAGTGGCGCAAGCTAAACGAAGCGCAAAAAAATGACTTCGCCAACGAAGCAGGCTCAGTCCTCGCCGAAATGGAGCAGGGAAGCGAGGGCCAGAGCGCCTTGTACTCCCTGTTTGGGCATAAAGGAGACCTGCTGCTGGTACACTTCCGCAATTCTTTTGAGCAACTCAAGTCGGCGGAGCTAAGAATTGCCAACCTGCGGCTGACTGATTTTCTCGAACCGACAACTTCTTATCTGTCAGTAGTCGAATTAGGGCTGTACGAGTCGTCATTAAAAACTTACCGCGCTTTACAGGAAATAGGCGTTGAGCCGGACTCACCAGAATGGAACGCAGCGATCAGCGAAACTGTGGAGCGGCAGAAAGAGGCGATGCGCCCGCGGCTTTATCCGCAGATTCCTCCAGCGCGCTACATCTGTTTCTATCCCATGGATCGCCGGCGTGGGGAAGAGAAGAACTGGTATCAGCTTCCCATCGAAGAGCGCCAGCGGCAAATGGAAGAGCACGGCCTGGTCGGACGCAAATATGCTGGCATCGTGAAGCAGATTATTACCGGCTCGATCGGCTTTGACGATTGGGAGTGGGGCGTCGATCTTTTTGCCGACGATCCTCTGGAATTCAAAAAGCTGATCTATGAAATGCGCTTCGACGAAGTCAGCGC
>DATDNH010000007.1:0-7105 GCA_036518395.1 Candidatus Angelobacter sp.
GGTGGAGCGGCGGATCGAAGAACAACTCACACAATTTTGTGCCGAGGAAGAACGAGCGGAGCATCGTGACGTGCAACTGATCCTCTCCATCCCGGGAATAGGACGCGTTATTACCGCCACGATGCTCGCCGAGGCTTCGCAACCTCTGGCGCAACGAGATTATCATGCCTTACGGGCCTACGGTGGCGCTGCCCCGGTGACGCACCAGAGCGGCAAACGCAAAAGGCAGGTCATCATGCGCTACGCCTGTAATCAGCGTTTGCGCAATGCCTTCTATCATTGGGCCCGCATCAGTCTGCAGCAGGACAGCCGCAGTCGAATTCATTATCATCGCCTGCGCAGCAAGGGACACAGCCACGGTCGTGCTCTGCGGGGTGTACTGGATCGGTTATTGCGCATGCTCATTTCCATGCTCCGACATCAAACCGAGTTCGATCCGGCGCGTCGAACAAGCATTGCCGTTCCCATTTAGAAGAGCTCTTTCCTTTAACACTGCAGCCGCAATCAGCTTCCTCGCACACGTGTGCTCGACCTACCGCCTTATAGTCCATTTGGCAGCTTTTGAAAAAAAGTCCCCGCTCCCTTCAATGATGAAATATCTATTGACAAATGGTGGGGAGTCCTCCTGCCGTCGGGACAAACTTCCACAACAAAACCGCTGCGAGAATCCGTGACAGCGTGACAACCCGCGTAAGTACTGACGAAAATCGAATCGACTCATCCGTGACGAGAACCAGCTACTAGCTGCTTGCTTCCAGCTGCTAGTTCAACACCAACTGCGAACCCAGGCAATAGGCTGGGAACAAAAATGGGGCAAACGCCGTCAGGCCGTCAAAGTTATTGATTCTGCTGAGGAAATCTCCTGACGGAGTGTCTGACGGCACGGAATTCCTGACGTCAGGAAGATAGAAGCAACCGACGACAGGCAAGAGAATAAGCACCCATTAGCAATTTGGCGATTAGCGCGCGGCACGACGGGGCTGGGACAGTCACCAAGCCCAGCACTTACCCCAAAAGAAGCCGTAAACCAAAACTGTGCGGGAATGCGTAACAGCGTAACAACCCCCGCAAATAGTGGCGAAAAGTCGATTACGCAATCCATGACTGGAAATCAGTTGCTGGCTTCTTGCAGTCAGAACAAACTGCACAGCCGTGTTAACCGCAAAGGACAAAAAAGAACGCAAAGAAGTCCGTTGCCAGGCCTGCGTCCGCCGCTAAAAACGAGCTGTTTTTCCGCGCTGCCGCTCCGGAGCCTCTATGTTGCTGAATCGCAACCAGATCCCCGGGAGCGGATCCGGAGCTCTATCCGCTCTATCCGCTCCATCTCGCTCCCCGAAAATACCGCGATTGACCTGGAACATCTGGAACTCAGGCAACAGGCAAAAGGCCACAGCAAACCGAAACCAGAACCAAAACCGCGCGAGAATGCGTAACAGCGTAACAACCCGCATAAACACTAGCGAAAATCGAAGCTGCCCGTTCCGTAACTATCTCTATTGCTAGTCGCTGTCTTAAAGCATCCGTCCCGCAAAAATATGCTTTATCCTCTCTTCCTCCTGTCGGCTTGAATTTCGCCGGACTTAGGTACAGGAGGATGACAGGAAGATGAGAGGATGATCCTCTCTTGCGCAGTCTCTTGGAGCCGGGGTAAGCACACGTATTGCGCTGCGCCCTTGCGCTCGCTTCAGGCGAGCGCAAGGACACGACTAGCACTCCGCCGCGCGCAAAAAGCACGCGCGCGTCGGGGACCCCGAGCACTTGGCAAATAGCCCACCACGGCGGGTCTTCGACAATTGGCAATTAGCAAAAGCTAAAAACCAACAGGCACAAGAGTCCCACCGCGTCCAAGCTCTGGACGCTCGATATTCAGTTGTCAAAGAACGAGTACAGCAGGCTGTTGGCCCCTGAGGGCGCAGCCAAGGTCGCATTTCACACATGGGAAATGTGACCCGGTTCAAGAATTGCATGGGCGGGCGGGCATGGGAAGGGGATAGCGTCAAAAGAGCGTCATTGTGACAGCCACTGGCCGTCAAAGTGCTGTCATTTTTTCAAACAAATCAGATTGAGAGACGGTGCGCAGCACCGTCTGTACGATCAGCATTTTCGTTCTGGGATGCAGCTTCTGTGAAACAGCCTAGTAGCTGCTCTTCGGCCCTTTGTTCTCCTTGTGCCCCCAATTGAAATGCCTTCCGATGATGGCTTTGACGATCAGGTGATCGGTCGAACGCGTCACGCCCACGCCTACACCGAAATTAATTTCCCAGTCCGGCGAGACGTTCAGATCAATGGCAGGGAAAAATTGCTGTTGCTGTTCGGCAATGGGATCGAACGTGCCAATGGGACCAAGGGCGCCGTAGTATTCCAGTCCGCCAGTGATCACCTTGGTGAAGTCATAGGAGATTTTCACGTTGGGCGAAAATTCAAAACCTTTGGCGACGCTTTGGCCGTGCAGCGATTTATCGATTGTGGGATTGAATGAGAGATACCACGGCCCAAGTTTCTTATCGATGATGGGACGAATTTCCCAGGTCCAGGTGTCGGTCGAAAAGCGCGGGCGCTGATACCCGATTTCATTGGACACGCTGACTCCCACGGGCCATTTCCATTTCGCAGGAACCCGGAAGCGCGGGCGAATATGGTCGCCGACCCAGTCCCAGCCATCGCCGGAACGAGCGCTGGTAAAGATGTAAAAGCCGGTTTCAAACCAGTCGTTAAATCCCTGGGTTATCTCGATGGTCTCGTGAAGGGCGTGATTGGTTGGCTGCACGCCGTCTGTAACTTCCTTACTGCCATTGGCGGTGAAGTTAGTGTGGAACTCAACCATCGTGGTTTTTGGTTCCACCGTGTCAGCGCCATAGACTTGAATTTCGTAGTTGTCCTGACCCCATGCCGGAAACGCACCGGCGACGATTGCGAGGAGAAGGCAGCAGTTACGAAGCATGAACTTAAGAATAATAGAAAGGACTAACAGGTGAGGCGTGCAGTGAGAAGAAGAGCGCAGCTAGTCAGCAGATGGGAACAAAACAAAAGCGCCGAACTACAGGGGGTACGGCGCTTTTGTTTAATCTGCTTCTCACTACGCGGCCTTTGCGGCTCTTTTTCTTTCAGCCCACCTCTTTTTCATCATTTCCGAAATGCGTTTCTTGGCAGCAGCGCTGAGACGACGGCGGCGACGTCTTCCTCGCCTGCCGTTGCCCAGAAGGCTGATACCGCGCCCACGCCTTCTGCCGTTCCCACCTTCCAGAGCAGCGATCGCCTGGTCCAGACGGTCTCTTTCCTCTCGTAGTGCTGAGATAATTTGTTGGGTATCCATATGGCTCCTTCAGCGCAAAATGCTAACAGGCAAAAACCCTAAGATCAACTTCAAATTAGAGAAGTTTAAGAATTGGATCGCCAAAAGCTAAGGGCGAAAATCCTCGCTGATCCTGGAGCAGGTGCCGCCTGTAAGTGTCACAAGTAAATGCGCCTATAGGCACTTAGACGAAGATTAAGCGGCAACGGTACAGATAATTTTAGTGAATCCGGATAAACAGATATCGGCAGGATAGGGGTATGCTTCCAGCGGTTGCGGCCGATTCACTCCTGCGGTTGGAGCCAAGGTAAAGGCGGCTGAGTTCAACAGTATTGTTGTCTGCAAACTTGAATTTGCCGACGCCACGAAAGTCCCTGGGCACGTAGTTTCCGCCGTCAATTTTCAACGATAAGGTATGCTTTCGGTCCTCGGCTGTATAAGTGCCCCAATAGTCGCGGTAGGTCTCGAAGGGCGTCCAGGTAACGGAGAACCAACCATCCGCGCGAAACTCGAGTTCCTTAATCATTTCCGGCGGCGGAGCTTCTTTTGGCATGCTGCATCCGGAACTCGACTGTTGTTTCCACAGTCCGACCAGCGGCTGGGCCTTTGCGGCATAGATCACTACGGGAATCCTGCGCTGTGCGCGACCCTGTTCAATGTCCGCAGTTACAACGAACTTGGTTCCCGGCGGAGTTTTAGGATCAATCTTGAGCAGGCCATCAGCGTCAATGGTGACGCCTTTTCCTCCGGGTTCAACTTTCCAGGTAGCGCATGCAGGCACCTGGTTGGGAGGGGCGTAGCTGGTAAAGGTGGCGAGGAAAAACTGATGAGTCTCGCCCGGCTGGAGCTGCACGTCAGTCACGCCGAGCCGTAAGAGGTCCAGCGTTTTGTCATCGAGAGGCTGTTTGCAGTCGGAAGCTTGCGCGGTTGCCAGCCAAAGCAGCAGGAGCAGTGGGAGCAGAATGTGTTTCATCGCGACGTGAGACGAGAGTACTGCAAGCACAGGCAACAGGCAACAGGCCACAGGCAACAGATTAGGAGGCCACTCCAGTCCGCGCACTATGCATCTTTCGTGCTGGTGGGCTATTCGCGATGATCCGAAAACTGAAATCCGGCGAATACCGGCTGTACTCGCGCAAGAAGAACCCGAAGACCGGCAAGCGGCGCAATCTCGGCACTTTCTCCAGCCTGGAGAAGGCCCGCACTCATGAGCGCGCTGTCCAGTTCTTTAAACGCCATTGATTCTGGTTTTTGCCTCGAAGAAAGAACTTACCAACCGGTGGCGAACAACCTACGAGCGGCATTGAGTCCGCACTTCTGGTATTGGTCATACGCGGCAGCAGCGCGCTGGCGGATTTGCTGGTCGCTTTCATTCACCATCCAGCCATCGAGAGCGCTTTTTAGCGTATAGGCTTCCGGCGCCATCAGCCCGGTGGTCCACAACAACGGATACGCTCCTGCTGCGCGCAAAGGCGCAACGAAATATGACTTGCTGAGGCAGGCAAGAATGATGGCTTTGCGCGACAAATTGTTTTTGCTCTGAGGAAGTGTAGTCAACTGGAAATCCATGAGTCCTTCATGCCCAACATAGACGAGGAGATCTGCATTCCCGCCGGCACGCACAGACCCAGCTCCGGCAAGGACTTGTTCAGCATTCCCGCCCGCTGCTGCTTCGAGAAAATCCACGATGGCGTGTTTGATTTGAATGCCTCGATAGGCGTCGGCAACGAAATAGACGTTCTGCCTGCGGTGTTTCAAAATGCATCGTTCCAGCACCTCAGGCTTCGGGTTCTTTAGCGACGCAAGCAACTTCCAGTCGCGGCTGCGAACGAAAAATGTTTTTATTCCATAGGCCGAACCCCAGTAGAGATTCGCTTCGGCATCTTCGCCGTTACCGAGTTTTGCCGGCACCGGGACAATTCCCTGGTTCTTGTTGTCGGCCAAAGCAACAAAAACATGGACCGTGCGCGGCGGATTTTGGCCAGGCGCTATACGGGGGAGAAACCAGCAGAGCAGAGACAAAAAGAGCAGCCAGATTCTTCTCCTTCGCAAATGGCTGATAGGGAAGCTCGTTTCCATTGTCACTGACCAGGGGCGATTCCAAGATCGTGAAGCTGCCTCGACCAGAGTAACTTTGACAGTGACGAGTGGTGGGCGTGTTCGTAATTCCTGATTTTTTGGTCAAAAATTTGTTGCGCTTTGGCTCGAGAATCATCGCCAATAAATTCGGCTTTCCCGGCAATTTCCTGAATAGCGCCATGGTTGGCGTCAGAGAATGAATGTACCGCCGCATCCAGCAGGTGGTCGGGCGCCCAGAGATAAAATCGCACAAGCTTTTCGCGTACTACGATGGTTCCTTCCTTAATTCCATAACTGCGCAGCTGTTTTGCTATGTCGCTGGGGTGGTCGCTCAAGAAACTCACGATAATCATTCGTCCGGGCTGGTCCGGAATTGGATCAAACACGAGTATCCACTTCTGGTGGGCAAAGCGTCCCAGCAATTCGCCAACGTACCGGGCCTCACCGTTTTTGCATCCTGTTACCAGGCTGCTGTTCTCTGTGGTGATGCCGTCCATGCCTTCCGTGCTTAGCACTTCCGGGCGGGAGCAAATTTTGCCGGCAAGCAGATTCGCAACTGCCAGAAAATTAATTTGCTCGAAGGAATTCAGGGAGTCCCACGCGAATTCGTCGGCCATCTGATCGCGCGTGTTCGGGCTGACAAAGAGAAGAGACTGGCCTGAACAGGGGGCAGTCGAGAACAATAACGACAAAGAGAGAACCAAGGACCGAAGCAGGACCATCTCTTCAATCTCCAAACTTTTCGCGTATTTGCCGCGCGCCGTAATCTCCACGCTGGCAGACGGGACATCCGCATGGCTTCTTCCCATGCGCGCCGGGATAGTATCTCCAGCCGACAACCTGGGGAAGCCGCTTGATTCTGTGCACCTGGGAGCGCGGGATTCTTTCCGGCACAATCACCTCGTATCCCTCAGCGTTTTCCTGTCTGGCAATGAATCCCAGCGCTTCAGCGGCAGACATCTGCCGGCGCCCTCGATTGTAATGGCCGATCCAGACAACCAAGTCATCTGGAACGCGAAAGTAAACAGCGACAACTGGCCCGCGGCCGCGCCGCTTGAGTTCTCGCAGCCACTGGTGTGACACGTAGAAGTTACGCGTGACCGGCATGGCAAAAATGCCCCGCGGACAATTCGTTCTCTTTCTGGACGGTGCGATCCCGTTCCGCAGGATTCTGTTGACATTTTTCTCCTGAGTGAGATGGACGAAGAGCGGCACGAAGAGAGATTACAGGGAAATGGATTCCAGAGAATAGAGAAGTTTGCTGGGGTAATTCGGGCAAAGATGTATTCGAAAACCAACCTAGACCTTCCGCCCTATTATTGCTATCGCCCAAGATATAATCTGACCCCAGCCGCACCGTTCAAAGGGGACAGGATGAAGCGCTCATTTGTTTGCACATTACTGTTGATCTCGGTATGCGCACCATTCGCCGCTCAGTCCAGCGAATGGCACAAATACAGGAACACGGGCGGGAATTTCACAGTCCTGATGCCAGTGGAGCCGCAGGAGACCGAGAACCCTACAGAGAAAGGCCAGACCAGTCGCACCATTCAGGCACTGGAAGGCGGAATGGTCTACATGGTTGCATACGTGGCTATTCAAGCTGAGCAGCCGGTCAACGAACCTACATTCAGGATCTATCGCGACTCTTTCATGAAGGGCATGCCAAGCTGCGAGATGGCCAGCGAAGAAACGGCATCGCCTGCTCTTAAGGGCTATGTAGGGCACTGGTAC
>DATDNH010000008.1:0-66260 GCA_036518395.1 Candidatus Angelobacter sp.
ACGTCACGAAGTTCGATGAGTGTGCCGTCCGGTGTGCGCTTGATCACCATGTGCTCAAATTCTTTGGGATCAGTCATGCGCCCGACAGCGCGAACGCTGATCTGGTATGACTGTCCGGGCGGAGCAGGTTGCTGGCCGATCTGCCCGGCGGCTACCTGCACGTTCTGCTCGCGCAAAGCGCTGACCACGTCAGAAGCTGTAAGGCTGCGGGCGGCCAGCCGTACAGGATCGAGCCAGAGGCGCATGGAGTATTTGCGTTCGCCGAAGATCTGGGCATCGCTTACGCCCTTGACCCGCTTGAGTGCATCCCGCACGTAGAGGTCAAGATAGTTGCTGATGAAAAGATCGTCGTACTGGCCGTTGTCCGAAAAAAAGCCTGCCGCAAGCACGAAGCCACCAAAGCCCTTACTAATGCCGATGCCGGTTGTCTGAACCTCGACCGGCAGCCGGCCCAGAACTGTGGAAGCGCGATTCTGCACGTCGACTGCGGCGAGATCGAGGTCACGATCTGGTTCAAAGGTTGCGACGACGGAGCTGGAACCATCGTTGCCGCTGCTGGAACTCAGATAACGCATTCCGGGCGAGCCATTGATGGCCTCTTCCAGCAAAGTCGTTACGCTGCTCTCAACCGTCTGGGCATTGGCGCCGGTGTAAAAAGCGCTGGCGGTCACCTGAGGCGGCGCAAGAGTGGGAAACTGCGCGACAGGCAGAGTAGGGATGGAGGTTGCGCCGGCAAGAATGATCAGCAGAGAACAAACCGTGGCGAAAACAGGCCGGCGAATGAAGAAGTTGACCATGAAAAGCCGAAGTTAGAGTTCAGTAATAGACGATCAATGAAGTAATAGATTAGCAAGGCGGATGGAAAAAGTAATCCGAAGAAATACCGTAAGAGAAGGTGCTGAGCACCGTCTGTACCATCAGCATTTTCGCTGTGGGATATGGCTTCAATGGAGAGCTTAGTCGTGACCTACGCGACCGCGTTTGGTTTAGGCAACGGCCGCGAATAGTCACATTGCACCGTTGTGGGTTCCGGCTCCGCGGGCTGCGCCTTTTTGCTGCGCGATTTCTTTTTTGGCTCTTCCTCTTCAGCGGCTTTGCGCTTGTTATTCGGGCACATCAGCACTGAGCCGGATTTCAGATGCTTTTCCAGCAAGTAAGGGCTGCCGCACCGCGGACATTTTTCCGCTACCGGCTTGTAAGCGGAGGTGAACTTGCATTTGGGATAATTTGAGCAGCCGTAAAATAAATTCCCTCGCCGCCGCGCTTTTTTCTCCACCAGTTCGCCATCTTTGCACAATGGGCAAGGAACCCCGATATAGTTTTGCTTGATGTACTTGCATTCGGGATAGCCGCTGCAGGAGATGAACTCGCCATAGCGTCCATGGCGCAGAACCAAGTTGCGACCACACTTGGGGCAGATCTCTTCAAGCGCGACGTCCGGCACCTTTCTTCCCTGATCGAGCCGGCGCGTGGTCTTGCAATCGGGATAGCCGGTACAGGCCATGAACTGGCCGAAACGTCCGCGCTTCAGCACCATTACTCGGCCGCAGTTTTCACAATACTCTTCCTGTGTGGTCTCCGGCATCTCCGCGGTATCGAGATCGGGAAGATTGATCGGATTCTCCTTGGTGAAGGTGCAACTGTTGGGATCATCCTTTTTATAGGAGCTACAGGCAAAAAAGGAGCCGTGTTTACCCCACTTGAGAACGAGCGGTGAGCCACAGCGTTCGCATTTTTCTTCCGTGGGCTTCTCCATCCGCTTGATGTTCTCCATGTGCTTTTCTGCGTAGCGGAGATCCTTCTCGAATTTCTTGTAGAAGTCGCCCAGGGCCTGGATCCATGTTTCTTTGCCTTCTTCAATCTCATCCAGCTCTTCTTCGAGACGCGCGGTGTACTGGAAGTCGAAGATGTCGGCAAAGTTCTCGACCAGCAGATCCGTGACTACCAGGCCAATCTCTGTGGGAATAAACTTTCCGCCCAGCTTCTGCACATACTGGCGCTCCTGGATAGTGGAGAGGATGGTCGAATAAGTGGACGGACGGCCAATGCCCCGTTCTTCGAGTTCCTTGACCAAAGACGCTTCGTTGTAGCGTGGAGGAGGCTCAGTGAAGTGCTGCTCGGGCTTGAGTTCTTTCAGGGTAAGTCGCTGCCCGACTTCCAGAGGCGGCAGCTTATGCTTGAGCGCCTCATCTTCTTCGTCCCTGGCCTCTTTGGACTCTTCGTACACTTTCAGAAAACCTTCGAACTTCAGCACCGATCCGGTCACGCGAAAAGTAAATGAATCGCCCGGAGTTTTGGCTTCAATGTCGACGCTGGTCTGATCGAACACTGCCGGCGTCATCTGCGAAGCAACGAAGCGCTGCCAGATCAGCTTATAAACTTTGAACTCGTCTTCCTGCAGGTATTTTTTGATTTCGTCGGGGTGACGGGCGACAGAGCTGGGGCGGATGGCCTCGTGCGCTTCCTGCGCCTCTTTTTTTGATTTATATGTATTCGGTGTTTCCGGCAGGAAGTCTTTGCCGTAAGCGGACGCGATCGCTTCGCGAACTTCAGCCACCGCATCGTTGGAAACACGCACAGAGTCCGTGCGCATGTAAGTGATCAGGCCGACGGAGCCTTCTTCGCCCAAATCGATGCCTTCATACAGCCGCTGCGCAATCATCATGGCGCGCTTTACGCTGAAGCGCAGCTTGCGCGAGGCATCCTGCTGAAACCTGCTGGTGGTGAAGGGAGGCGCTGGGCTGCGTCGCCGCTCTTTCTTTTCGATGTTGCGAACCGACCACTGCGCGCTCTCCAGCGCCGCGCGGATCTTGTTCGATTCCTCTTCATTGGGGATTTCGGTTTTTTCCTCGCCTCGTCCGATGAAGCGGGCGTCAAAAGCCGGAGGCCTGGCCGCGGACAGGTGCGCATCCAGAGTCCAGTATTCTTTCTTCTCAAATGCTTTGATCTCGCGCTCACGCTCCACAATCAAACGCAACGCGACGGTCTGCACGCGGCCGGCAGAGAGACCACGCCGAACTTTGTCCCAAAGCAGCGGCGAAACCTGATAACCGACAATGCGGTCCAGCACGCGGCGAGTCTGCTGCGCGTCCACGAGGTGTTGATCGATGGTGCGCGGGTGCAGGAATGCTTCCTGCACGGCTTTCTTTGTGATTTCGTTGAATGTCACCCGATGGATGGGCTTGCGGTCTTTTTTCTTTTTCCCGTCACCCAGTTCCTGGGCCAGATGCGCGGCAATGGCCTCGCCTTCGCGGTCAGGATCGGGCGCGAGATAGATCGCGGGGGCGCTCTTGGCCAGCTTTTTCAGCCTGGCCACGACTTTTTCTTTGCCTGGGATAATGTCGTAATCCGCGCTGAAATCGCCTTCGATGTCCACACCCAGCTTGCTCTTAGGGAGATCTTTGATGTGACCTAGAGAGGCCTCGACGGAGTAGTCCCTGCCCAGATATTTGTTGATGGTCTTCGCCTTGGTAGGCGATTCGACGATGACTAAGCTTTTGCTCAAATTGATTCCTGTTCAAATATTCGTAACATGAATGGCGGTGTGGCGACAAACGACTTTGGCTCTTAGCTCTTGGCTTTTGGCTCTCGGCTTTTAGCTGACGCTGGCAGCTTTGGTCTTCAACTGACTCTTTTCGATTGCAGCGAGGAACGAACGTAACATCTTTCTGAGTCCCGTCAGCTCTTGTAACGAATGGTAGTCCTTATCGCTGAGGAATCCGAGATCACGACACAGCAACAAGTGATAATCAAGTTCACTCGCAGAACCAAGTGTGATTCGCAAGAATCGAGCCATTTCATTGTCCGTTTGTCGGCCACATCCTTCCGCGAGATTCGCTCCAATAGAAGCTGCGGCTCTCCTTAGCTGCGCTGTCAATCCGTAAACCTCGTCCCGCCGGAAAATCCCTCGATACTTTGTGCAAATACAGCGTTAACAAGTGCGCTTTTTTCCAAACTTCCAGATCTCTGTAGTTCCGCAATGCAGTAGCCTCCATTCGTATTAGCCAAAAGCCAAGAGCTAAGAGCCCAGAGTAGCAGCTAGTAGCTACGAGCTAGAAACTCTTCACATAATTCTTTCCCGGCATCTGCCTCACTTTTCCGTTCAGCTCCAATTCGAAGAGAACTGTAAAGATTTCAGAAGATGAAAGTTTGGATTCTAATTTTTCAATGATCTCGTCAATGTGCGTTGACTCGTGCTCTTTCAGAAGCGAGAGCACGGTTTTTTCTCCCGGCGAAAGTTTTTCTCCGGAAAAGAGGCTGCCGCTTTGCGGTTTAACATCTGATGCCGCCGGCTGGCGTTCGGATTCAAGCTGCTGTTTGACCTCGGCCGGCAGCTCCTCCCAGACGTCTTCCCAAGTCGCCGTGAGCTTTGCGCCTTGTTTGATTAAGGTGTTGGGTCCCCATGAGTTGCGGGAGGTTACATGTCCGGGAACGGCAAAGAGCTCGCGGCTCTGCTCCAGAGCGCAACGCGCGGTGATGCGCGTCCCACTGTATTCACCTGCTTCCACTACCAGCACGCCCAGAGAAAGTCCGCTGATGATGCGATTGCGGATCGGAAAATTCTGTGGCGCGGCAAAGCTGCCCAAAGGAAATTCGCTCACCAGCGCCCCTCCCGATTCCAAAATGGCAGCGGCAATTTTCTTGTTTGATTTGGGATAAATTTCGTCGACGCCTGTGCCGAAAACTGCGACTGTTCTGCCGCCTTTGAGAGCCCCGCGATGCGCGGCCGTGTCCACTCCGCGCGCCATTCCGCTAAAGATTACAAGCCCGCGCGCGGCCAGGTCACAGGCAAGCCGTTCGGCCATGCCGATGCCATAGGGCGTGGGATGCCGTGTGCCCACGATGGCAATACCGGGTCGAGAGATTACCTGGGCATCCCCGCGGACGTAAAGAACCAGTGGTGGATCATAAATTTCGCTTAGACGCGCGGACCATTGCGCATCTTCTTTGGTGAGGATTGTAATTTTTTCGGATGTCGCTGTAGACAATTCTTCGGTTGCGAGTTCCAGAGATTTTCCCTGAACGATGGCCTGCGCCGAGTGCGCCTGTAATCCCATCGCTTCTAACTCGGTCAGCGACGCATGAAAGATGTCCTGCGGCTCATGAAAATGCTCGACCAGCCTGCGTGCGCGGGTGGGACCCAGTCCCGGAGTGAGACAAAGAGCAAGCCAATAAATAGTGTTGGAAGTGCCAGGACCCGCAGTGGCCATTGAAATAATGTCCGCCGTAAGTGAACTGCGCGGACTGTACACGGATTTTCAAAGTGATGTCAAGAAACCAGCCCTTGGCCTTTGGCCCTTGGCCCTTGGGAAAACCAACAGCGAAACCAAAATCGCAGCACCCCTTGGCTCTTGGCTTTTGGCTGTTGGCTTTTGGGAAACCAAGAACAAAACCAAAAATCGCAGTACGAAGACCCGGGGAGTCACCAAGAATTTAACAGTCTTCACGGTTTTTTCGGTGAAGCGCTGACGGCGAACGCCACGATTGTTTTTCCGCGAAGACCTGCGGTTTTTTCCACTTCGTCCAATAAGTTCGCCTCCAGATTGTTGGGATCGACTTCCATTTCACACGCAGCTACTTCTTCAGGAGTCGCGCCCTGAAAGCAGAGCTCGCAAACCCCCAGACCGCCTGCCGGTCCGGAGCGCACAGGCGGACCAAAAATGCGGCACGTGAGCGGACGTGAAGCATACAAATCGCAGGCGCCGGTTTTGGGATCGAGAACAGGGCAGGGCTCATCGTTGGCGAAATCCAGGAAACGTTCTTCAGCACTTACTCCTTCGGCCAATAATCCAGTCTGAGGATCGCCGGGAAAACCGGCGGCAATTCGCGCAATCGATTGGCGAGCACGTTCGCGAATGCGAGTGGCGCGTGTGGGATCGTGGATCTCAAGCTGAGCTAATCCTGCACGCAGGCGGGCAGCATCGAGCTGATTGATGGCAAAAGCGCCTATGCAGCACTGCGTGCATCCTTTGCGACAGACCAGCCAGTTGCCACTGCGCCGCGTAGCATCCGCCAAGGCCGCATCAATGATTTGAACCAGTTCGCCATCGCGGGCTGGAAGCATAGAAACATTATCGCTGATTCGGAGATACATATAGAACCGCTTACCGTCCACGGCGTGGCGAAGCCGCAACCAAAACCAAATTGCACCACGGAGGCACGGAGACGCGGAGATTGCACGGAGAAAGCAATTGGAGAAAGCAATTGGAAAAAGCAAAGGCAACAGCAAAAGCAAAAACCACGGAGTCAAGACGGAAGAATGCTCATAAAAGTGCCACGAAGAAAAAGCGATGAATGTTCGCGCAAAAAAGAACGAAATTCATCATTAGTAATACGGGGAGAATCTAAAACCGCAAGGCGAGGAGCCCAGGGCCGGTGTGTCATAATCATTTGTTTTGTCTATTGCGCCACGGTGACCGTGCCGCCAGGGGATGGGAGGCCCATTGGATTTTCAACTTACCGACGAACAAATGCAGCTCAAAAAATCCATTCGTGATTTCGCAGAACGGGAAATCGCTCCTCGCGTGATGGAATGGGACGAAGCATGCCAATATCCCATCGAGGTCATCAAGGAATTAGGGAAGATGGGCGTGATGGGCACGATTTTTCCCGCCGAATATGGAGGCGCCGGGCTGGGGTATCAGGAATACGTCATTGCTGTCGAGGAACTGTCGCGCGTGGACGGCTCAATAGGCATCACGGTGGCCGCGCACAATTCACTGTGTACCAATCATATTTTTGAGAATGGAACGGAGGAGCAGAAGCGCAAATATGTTCCCAAACTGGCAACGGGAGAGTTCATTGGGGCATGGGGACTGACGGAGCCGGGATCAGGGTCTGATGCGGGCGGCGCCCGCATGAGCGCCGTGCGCAAAAGCGGCGGCTGGCTGTTGAACGGAACCAAGACTTTCATCACCAACGGCCACCATGCCGACATCATCGTGGTGATTGCTGTAACTGACAAGGCGGCCCATACTCATGGGCTCTCAGCGTTTGTATTGGATAAAGAAACCAAGGGTTTTCGTCCCGGAAAAAAAGAAAACAAACTGGGGCTGCGCGCGAGCGATACTTCGGAATTGATTTTCGAGGATTGCTGGCTTCCCAAAGATGCGCTTCTGGGAAAGGAAGGCGACGGATTCATCGACGCGATGCGGATCCTCGACGGCGGACGGATCTCCATTGCGGCTCTGGCCCTGGGGATTGCGCAAGGCGCTTACGATTCGGCTTTGAAGTACTCAAAGCAGCGCAGGCAGTTTGGAAAAAGCATCAGCGAATTTCAGGCCATACAATGGAAGCTGGCCGACATGGCCACGGAAATTGATGCCGCGCGCCTGCTTACCATGCGGGCAGCAAGCATGAAGGATGCAGGCATAAAAACCACGCTTGAATCCTCCATGGCCAAGCTCTATGCGGGCGAAGTGGCCGTACGGGCGGCTAACGAGTGCGTGCAAATCCATGGCGGATATGGCTTCATCAAGGATTACCCTGCAGAAAAGTATTATCGCGACGTGAAGCTGTGCACTATTGGCGAAGGCACCAGCGAAATCCAGCGACTGGTGATTGCACGGCAAATTCTAAAAGATTAAACCTCACCACGGAGACACGGCGCGACTGAGCCACCAACAAAACCAAAATTGCACCACGGAGGCAGAGAGACGCGGAGGTTGCACGGAGAAAACGATTGGGGAAAAGCCAAGACAAAAGCAAAAGCAAAAACCACGGAGTCAATACGGAGAATGCTGAGCGCATAAGATAGATTAGGCAATTACCCAATCTCCCGATGAGCACGGTCACAACAACTGAGCAGGTTATTCAGGAATGGGTCGAGAGAGTCCGCAAGGGTGATCCCCGCGCGCTGGCGCGGGCCATCAGCGCGATTGAGAATGGGTCGCCGGAGTCGCGCCCGTTGCTCAAAGCGCTGTTCGCTCACACGGGCAAGGCGCGGATCATGGGAATTACCGGCGCTCCCGGAGCAGGCAAGAGCACGCTGGTAGACCAGCTGGCACGTGAGTATCGCGGGCAGCAGCGTACAGTGGGAATTGTGGCAGTTGATCCCACAAGTCCATTCAGTGGCGGCGCCATTCTTGGAGACCGTATTCGCATGCTCGCCCACCATGCTGATTCAGGGATTTTTATTCGCAGCATGGCCACGCGCGGATTTCTCGGCGGGCTGGCCCGCGCCACCACCGATGTTGCAACGGCGCTGGACGCAAGCGGGAAAGACATTGTCATGATTGAGACTGTGGGAGTGGGGCAGGATGAGGTCGATATTGTGCGCCTTGCGGATGTGACTGTTCTGATCCTTGTCCCGGGGATGGGAGACGATGTACAGACCATCAAAGCAGGTATTATGGAGATTGCCGACGTTTTCGTGATCAACAAAAGCGATCGCGAGGGCGCCGACCGGGTTGCGCGCGAGATCCGGGCGATGCAGAGTCTGGCTGGGCGAAAGGACCGCTGGACTCCGCCCATTGTCAAGACGGTGGCGACCGAAGGTAAAGGAATTCCGGAACTGGCCGCTGCGATTGCCAATTATGAGCGGTACTTGCAGGAGCACAACCTGTTGCTGAAGAAAAAGATCAGTAACTGGCGCGAGCGGCTGGTCGAGATGCTCCGCGATGCCCTGCTTGACCGGCTGCTGAATGAGCGGATGTCGCAGGAACAGCTAACGCAGCTGGCCGCGGAGGTAACAGAGCACAAGCGCGACCCGTATTCCCTGGTAGACGAAATTGTTGGAAAAAACCCTTGAAACGCAGAGCGGCGGGGCCGCAACCAAAAGAGCAGCCGCAGATTTTCGCGAGATAAGCGCGGATTTACCAATTTGAGAATCGGATCATCGGGTCATCCGGTCAATCGGAACCCATAATTGCACGAAGTACCGTATTAATTTAGACCAAGGGCCAAAGATCAAGGGCTAAAGGCAAGGAATTTTTAGCCAGCAGCGAGTACCTGATGTTCACCATTGACCATCTCGGCATTGCGGTAAAGTCGCTGGCGGAAGCGCGCAAGTTTTACGAGACCCTTGGCCTGACCGTGATTTCAGAAGAAGTGGTGGAGCACGAGAAAGTGAAGGTCGCGATGGTTCCGGTGGGTGAGAGTCGAATTGAGCTGCTGGAAGCCACGGGAGCGGATTCAGTCATTGCCAAATTCGTGCAAAAACGAGGCGAGGGACTGCATCACATCGCTATTCATGTTCCCGATCTGGCTCGCTCAATTGAAAGTTTGAAGGCTGCGGGTACCCGCTTCATTTCCGATGAACTCAAGATTGGCGCGGGTGGACATCTCTATGTGTTCGTTCATCCTTCAAGTGCCGGAGGGGTATTGGTTGAGTTGGTGCAGGAGAATCCTGAGGGTGTCTGAGCCGTAGTGTGGATGATCTAAGTGCAGAGAATTGAGTAATTGTGTAATTTGGTAATCAGGTAATTGGGAACCAGCTCCTAAATCACCACGTTCCAACTTTCCGAATGCTGCTGCTCTCCATCGATACTTCGGGCAAATCTGGCGGAATTACACTGGCGAAGGGAGACGAGGGTTCGTTTCGAGTCATCGCATCCTCTGCTATTGCCGGGGGGACATTTTCCGCTCAGCTTGTACCCACCCTGGCATCTATGCTGGAGAACCACGGTTTTACGGCCAGCGATCTTGATGGTTTTGTCGCTGTCTCAGGCCCGGGTTCATTTACCGGATTGAGGGTCGGGCTGAGCGCGATCAAGGGTCTGGCCGAGGTGCTGCAGAAGCCGATTGCAACAGTCTCCTTGCTCGAGGCGCTGGCAGTTTCGTCAGAACGACAGGGCAGAATTGCGGCGGCGCTGGACGCCGGGCGGGAAGAGATTTTCTGGGGACTTTACGACATCCGCTCCCAAAACGCTGCGACCATCGAGGAACAGTTGTTCTCCCATGCGGAGTTCCTCGGCGCCGTGAAGAATGCCGGGGCGCCGCTTGTCACCAGTGATCCAATGATTTTCGACCTGGCGCGCCGAGCCGGAATTGCCGCGCAGAAGGCGGAAAGACCGGGAAGCGAAACTGTGGCGAGAATCGGGTTACGCCGACTATTGGCGGGCCAAACCGTCCGTGTGGAGGAACTGGATGCGAATTACATTCGGCGGTCAGACGCAGAGATCTTTTCTTCTAAACTGCCAAAATCGGCGAAATAGCCTATAGCTGCAAAACAGGCGGCTGCACGAACAGACAAAACACTCTAATTTTCGGGCCTCGCATCCGTCAGTGAACTGACTTCATGATCCGAGTACGCCAGGCACAGCCCGCTGATCTACCGCGCATGATGGAAATCGCGCGCCGTGCTGTTACTGCGGCGCAGTGGAACGCAGCGCAATATCAGGAAATCTTTTCCTCGGGACGCCTAACGCTTGTAATCGAAGAGAATGGCGAGGTGGCGGGATTTGTCGTGGGCCGGGATGTAAACCACGATTGGGAAATGGAGAATATTGCCGTAATCGGGCCGGCGCGTCGTCGCGGGCTGGGCACACACCTGCTGGGCGAATTTTTGCACCATGTTCAGAGCAGTGGCGGGAGGCAGGTCTTTCTGGAGGTGCGTGAATCCAACCGCTCGGCGCGCGCCCTGTATGAAAAATGGGCTTTTATCGAGGCGGGCCGCAGGAAGTCCTACTACTCCGACCCGACCGAGGATGCCTTAGTACTGAAATTTTATTTTGCCGAATCGGAGGAAATTTGATTGAACCGCAGGGTCGCCGTGTGCTAGCTTTTTGTCAGAACAAGCAGGAGGTTCTTCCGGATGGTAGATCCCGTTCGTGAACAGCTTCTTGCCAGCCACGAAGAGTTTCGTCGGCTGGCTCAGGAACACGCCCAGTATTCAAGACGTCTGGACTCACTAATCGAAAAACGATATCTAACCGAAGATGAGAAGATAGAAGAGGTGCGCCTGAAGAAGCTCAAGCTGCGCATCAAGGACCAGATGGAGCTGATCGCGCAACAGCAGCAGCGCCAACAGCCCAGCGTGGCCTAGTCTCTCGCAAGCCATTTAGTTCTCCACCTGAGCGCACTTCAGCTCGGGAAAGTGGAGGCTTATACACTCCGCACTCCTCCCTGTCCTTTTTTGTTCATTGCTTGTGAATCTGCCCCATATATAGTGGCTCTAGCTACCTCTTGACGGGTTTTGATTTCGAGATGACGATCTCTCCTGTGCCCTTGCACCCGTTACAGCCGTCGCCCTGACTGTTGCGACCCGAACCGAGACACTTCGGACACTTCTTGGCCTTGATAACCGTCATTCAAATTTTCCTGGAAAATAGGGCAAGGAGTATATCACTCGTCCTGAAACATACAAGCAGAACCTTCCAGGTTGTTCTCAGGTGGTTCTAAGGACAGAAATTCAGTCCGGGGGAGGTGTCCTTTCATGCTGCGTTTTCTTCTTCTGCCTGGGATTGGGATTGGAAGGAATGACGCGGCAGAAGCTTCTCAGCGAGAGCGAGATAGTGGTGGATGATGGCGCGTGTTTCAGCGTCTTCCTGATCGAATGGGGCTTCCGCAGGTGGAGTAACGGACGGCTTCTGAAAAAAGGGCCTGGGCCACCTGGCTGTATTGCGATCCATTGCACACTCTTCTAGCGGCCGGCCACGCCACGAAGTTATTGGATGAAACTATAGCTATCTAGAGTTGCTGTCGGTTTCTGAAGTTCCCTGGGCTCCTGCCGTAGCCCTCGGGCACCACCCTCGGCCATCACGTAAAATTGGGCGAACGCAACTGCATAAAGTCTCGTCTGGGAAGCGCAACCGCCAAGCTAAAGGCTTAGGACCGGCGGCCAGGGCCGGAGAATCGGCATTCTTTTATAATCTCCCTGATGGTCCGTGACGGCATTTATTACGCGCTGGGAATGGTGCTTGTTGCCGCATTGCTATTCTGGCTGGCAACACCCATTTTCGCCTCGCTGGCGGTCGTCTTTGGGGCATTTTTTTTGTGGTTCTTCCGCGACCCTGAGCGGGTCATTCCTTCCGGGCAGGGGCTGATCGTCTCGCCGGCTGACGGCAAAGTGACCGACATCAGCATGACGCAGCTCGATGGCAAGCCGTACACTCGCATCAGCATTTTCTTGAGCGTATTTGATGTGCATGTAAACCGCTCCCCCATCGCGGGCGTGATCAAGGAAGTTATTTACAAACGCGGGCAGTTCTCCAATGCTATGGGAGCGGGTTCCTCCGATGCCAATGAGCAGAACATCGTGACTGTAGAGGGCGAGGGCATGACGCTGGTCTTCAAGCAGATCGCCGGACTGCTGGCGCGACGCATTGTCTTCACCAGGAAGGCTGGGGACCATCTTGAGCGTGGCGAGCGCGTCGGCATGATCAAGTTCGGCTCGCGCACTGATGTGATCTTTCCTGCCAGCAGCAAAGTCAGGATCAAAGTTGGAGACCACGTGAAAGGTGGGGCATCGATTTTGGCTGAAGTCGTATCGCCCCGACAGGCAATTGCGCGTGAGCAGCAATACTCGGAGGTTTCGCCATGACGCTCGAGCCGCGTCGCCGATGGGAAGACGAGCAGCATCCTTTTCGCCGAGGAAGGATGCGGAAAGGCATGTACCTGCTGCCTTCGCTGTTCACCGCAGCGAACATCGGCGCAGGCTACTACGCAATCATGCAGACGCTTCTAGGCAGCCAATGGCTGGGAGCTAACTACCAGGGGGGCCAGCCTGAATACTGGCATTTTGATTTTGCCGCCAAAGCCATTGGCGTGGCCGTTGTAGCTGATGGCCTGGATGGACGCATAGCCCGCCTCACCAATACGGCCAGCGCCTTTGGCCGCGAATTGGATTCGCTGGCTGACGTAATCACCTTCGGAGTGGCTCCCGCGGTGCTGGCGTGGGTTTGGGGATTTCGCATGCTGCCTCCGGTCAGCAATGTGGGCGGGCGCCTTGCCAATGCTGACCTGCATACGCGGTTTGTTCAATTAGGCCTTATAGCCAGCTTCCTCTTCCTAGTGGCGGGAGCAAGCCGCCTGGCGCGTTTTAACATCCAGGTGAATCCTCAGCCTTCGAATCCTGGTCGTCCGGGAAGAAAATACTTCGTCGGACTCCCTATTCCTGCGGGCGCGGCCTTGATTGCGTCGGTCGTCCATTTTGGCCGGGGAGAGCCGCTGTCGTCATGGTGGCTGGCGCCAATCTGGCTGGCGGTGCTGGTATGGACTGCGTTTCTGATGGTGAGCACCTGGCGGTTTCCCAGCTTTAAAGAGCTACATCTGCGCAGCCGGCACCCATTTCAGATGCTGATCCTTATCTGTGGAATTGGCGCCCTGATCTGGTTTTATTCCGAATATGTACTGCTCATTATTGCCTGCGCCTATGTATTCAGCGGGATGTTCACGCGTTTTGCCTGGATTTTGCGCCGGCGTCCTGCGCCACCTTCTGCAGCGCCACCTTCTTACGAGGAAGCCGCGGAACCACGATGAAGTCTGACAGTCAGAGATCTGGAAATCTGTTTCGCGTTGCCATCGTGGGTGCAGCCACCCTCAAAGGAAAAGAACTTAAAGAAGTTCTGGAGGAGCGCAACTTCCCCGCCGTGGACATAAGGCTGCTCGATGACGACGAGTCACTAGGCCAATTGGAACGAGTCCAGGACGAAGTTGCCTTTGTGCAACGCGTCACCGCTGATGCGCTCGCGCAGGTGGATTTCACGTTTTTCGCCTCCGACGCGAGCTTTACTCACACGCACTGGAAAATCGCGCGAGATGCGGGAAGCGCCCTTATTGATCTCTCCTACTCTCTTGAACTGGACATGAACGCGCCGGTGCGCGCTCCGTGGATCGAAAAAGAGCTGGGACAGCAACCACAAATGACCTTAGAGTCAAATGTGGTGGCCGTAGCGCATCCGGCGGCTGTGGTGCTGGCGTTGCTGGGCTTGCGCGCGCAAAAGGCCGGCAAGGTACACAGCATGAGTGCTACTGTCATGCAGCCAGTTTCTGAGGAGGGGCGTCGCGGCATGGATGAGTTGCACGAGCAGACGGTCAACCTGCTCTCATTCCAGCAGATGCCGATGGCAGTATTCGACTCGCAAGTTGCGTTCAACATGATTGGACGATACGGACAAACTTCGCCGCACACCCTCGAATCAGTTGAGCGTTCCATCGCCAGCCACGTGCGTCGCCTGTTGGAGGGCCACGCTCCGGCGCCATCCTTGATGCTCTTGCAGGCACCTGTTTTTCATGCGCATACTTTTTCTATCTATATTGAGTTGGAGAAGAACACTTCCCTGGGAGATTTTACCCAGGCAATTGCCGGCGAGCACGTGAACATTACGCGTGCTGACGAGGACGCTCCCAGCAACGTCAATGTGGCCGGAAAAGACGATATCCTGGTGACGGTGCGGCGCGATATGTCGCATGAAAATGCATTCTGGGTGTGGGCGGCGGTGGATAACCTGCGTCTTTCGGCCATTACCGCTGTAGAATGCGCCACGGCGCTGGCGGTGGTACGGCCGCACGGGAAAGTGCAGTGAAACGATTTTTGATTTTTGATTTAGCTTTTGCTGTTGCAGTTTGATATTCCTAGAAGCTAGTGGCTAGTAGCTACACTGAAAAGTGATGACTTCCAGACTTCTGGTTCTCTTAGTACTGCTGGTAACGATTCTATTGGCAGGTTGCGGTTACCACACTGCGGGCCACGCTGTGCGATTGCCGGAAAACCTGCACGTCATCGCCATTCCCGGATTCATCAATCAGACACAGACATATCGGATCGAGCAAATCCTTACTCGCGACGTGGTGCGCGAGTTTATCAGCCGGACAACCTACCAGGTGGTCAACGCCACTTCAGATAGCGCCGACGCCACGCTTAAGGGGACCGTGGTTTCGACGTTGGCGGCCCCGTTGACCTACGATGCGCAGACCGGCAGAGCGTCCAGCGCTGTCATCACCGTAACCATGAAGATTTCCCTGATGGACCGCTCCGGGCGGGTCCTGTTTGAAAACCAGAATTACACTTTTCGCGAGCAGTACCAGGTCTCGCGAGAGATTGCCAGCTTCTTTGACGAGGAGACGCCGGCCCTGCAACGGATGTCACGTGATTTTGCCCGCACGCTGGTCAGTGACATTCTGGAGGCTTATTAGTGCCGGGACGCAGCTTCGCCCCTTCCGAGCGATTCGTGTCTGACGTGGCCAGCGGACGGCTGCGTCCAGCGTACGTCTTTATCGGCGATGAGGTTTTCTTCCGTGATCACTGCCGCCAGGCGCTCCTGCAACATCTTGTTCCCGCCGATCTGCGCGAGTTCAGCCTGCACGAAGTAGACCTTACTGAAGTCAGCATGGCCGAAATTCTCGACCGCGCACGCACGCCTTCACTGATGGCGCCTTTCCAGGTCTTCTTCATTCGCGGCGTGAAAGCTCTTTATGGACGAGGCTCGCACGAAGACGAATTCAAAGCGATTGAAGAATACGTGGAGCATTCGAATCCTGCGGCGGTGTTGATTTTTGTTGCCGACCATATCAGCATCCCCGCGGACGTCCGCCGCATGGAACTCACCGATCGGGACCGATATGAGCGCATTCGCGAGACCCTGGGAGAATACTGCGGGATTGTGGAGTTGGCGCGCGTAGAGGAGAGTGATGGGATTCGCTGGGTGATGGAAAAAGCGCAGCAGGAGAACGTGAAGATCGAGCAGGATGCGGCGCGTGAACTGGTGGATGCGCTCGGCGCAGACATGATGCTGGTTAGCCGCGAATTGGAGAAGCTGGTGCTCTTCGCGGGCGAGAAGAAGCGGATAACGCTCGGGGATGTTGAGACTCTGGTGCTGGCTGCCAAGCAGCGCTCGCTGTACGAGTTTACTGATGCCATTTCGGCGAAAGATAAGAGCCGGGCACTGGTGGTGCTGGATGCGCTGCTTTCCACGGGTGAAGGCGACGAGTCCGCAATTGGGCTCCTCTACATGCTGGCGCGTACCTTTCGCCAGATGCTGGTGATCGTGGAAAAGGGCGTTCGGGACACGCGGACGATCTGGCAGGCATTGTGGCAAGGGTTTCGAGTGCCTCCATTCGCGGCCGAGGACATTATCAGACAAGCACGGCGCTTCAAGTCCCGCCGCGAGCTCACCCGCGCTCTGAAACTTATCGCCCGCGCCGATATGGCTTTGCGTTCCAGCCCACCCACAAAGCGGCTGGTTCTGGAACATCTCACGCTGCAGCTCTGCGAAGAGGAGAAGATTATGGCACCTCAAGCGCAACAGCATGAATTGCCGGTGTAGCGAAGCCGCGAGCCCACCGGGCCGCGTGGCATGGCGTTGACCAATCACGCTAAATACAACTAAAATAGAAACTTAACGATCTTCTAAATCTTCTGAAGGACAGAAATCAGACCACATGGCAAATCATTTTTCGGCGCTGAAACGCGCCCGTCAGACAGAGAAGCGTACGCGACAGAATCGCGACAATAAATCGCGCTTTCGCACGGCCTTGCGCGGCTTCCGCGCAGCGGTCCAGTCAGGTGACAACGCGCAGGCAAAGACTCTGTTCGGGGACACAGTTTCTCTTATCGACAAGGCGGCAAAACAGGGTGTGATTCACAAGAATACCGCAGCCCGGTACAAGGCACGCCTGAGCGCCCGTCTCAAATAAGCGGGAAACTAAGAGCCAGGGCCGGCCTTCACGCATCTAACTTGTATAGCGTCCGGAGGTCCCCACAAGACTTGTTGACTTCAGCCCAGTGGGCGGTTACTCTCTCCTTGAATGGTAGTGCCTCCGCGCCGTTGTGGGCCAGCAACCCCGCTGCTCAACCCCAGACAATCATTCTGTGCGTGAGACAAGCAAAGGCGCTTTTGTGTGTGGAGGCGGTGGATTGCCAGCTTTACAAAAACTGAAGGACAGGAATCAAAGGTTGTGCCAGGAGGTTTGCACTAAGAGCTAGCAGCGCGAAGCTAGTCGCTGTTTTTATGAAAAAAAATATTGAAATTGTGCCCAAGATTGAAGACCTTTTTGGGACCCGCGATGAGAACCTCCAACTGATGGAGGAGGGCCTGAACGTCACCATTGAGTTGAAGACAGACGCCGTGCAGATTGAGGGCGCTGCCCGCGACGTGGCGCGCGCGGAACAGATCTTCACTGATTTCGACTATCTGGCCCGTTCCGGCCACGATTTCAAGAATGGTGATCTCTGCGCCATGTTGAAAGTTGTCACGCAGGATGAGTCCACCACACTGCGCGGATTGGCCGAGGCCGGCAAGCAGCGCTCGTTCGGCAAACGCCAGGTGCAACCCAAGAGCATGAATCAGCGGCGCTATCTTGATGCCATTGAGAAGCACGACATGGTATTCGCTGTCGGTCCCGCAGGCACGGGTAAAACTTATCTGGCAGTGGCCATGGCCGTCTCTGCGCTGAATAACAAAAAGGTAACCCGAATCATCCTGGCCCGGCCCGCCGTGGAAGCAGGCGAGCGTTTGGGATTCCTGCCTGGAACTCTTCAGGAGAAGGTCGATCCTTATCTGCGTCCGCTATATGACGCACTATACGAGCTCATGGATCAGGAGCGGGTGGACCGCTGTCTGGAAAAGAACATCATCGAGATCGCGCCCATTGCGTTCATGCGCGGGCGCACACTGAACGATTCCTTTGTCATCCTGGACGAAGCACAGAACACTACTTCTGAGCAAATGAAGATGTTTGTCACGCGTCTGGGCTTCAATTCGAAAGCGGTGATTACCGGCGACATTACGCAGATTGATCTGCCAAACGCCAAAAAGAGCGGATTGCTCGAGGCCATTGAAGTGCTCAAGAATGTCGAAGGCATCTCGTTCAATTACTTCGACGAAGATGACGTGGTGCGCCACAACCTGGTGACGCGAATCATTCGCGCTTACGACGAACGCGCCAAGAGCCAGCAGATGTCGCTCGAGTTACCGAAAGAAGCGCGCGAGGAAGGGCCGCAGGAGCCGTTGCAGCAATAAAGCATTGCCAAAATTGCCATAAATCGCCGTATTAGTAACCCAGAAAAACTAACGCGATGCCTGGGTTCCTCAACTATGGCAATTTTGCAGCTATGGCAATCTTGGCAATTCTTTGATCGTCCTCGATCCATCGATTAAGGTCAACACAGCCGGGCTGAGCACGTTCGCCCGGCGGGTTCAACGCCTTGCCGGCGTTGCCGGCCAGGTAGAAGTGCTTATTACCGGCAATCGTCGTATCCGCGTCCTGAACCGCAGATTCCGCAAGCAGGACAAACCGACGGACGTGCTTTCGTTTCCGCGCCACGATGGTGGTGACATCGCCATTTCTGCCGATTTGGCCGCAGCCAATGCAGTACGCTATGGCCACGCTGCCTCCGACGAACTGAAAATCCTGATTTTGCACGGGATGTTGCATTT
Source organism: Candidatus Angelobacter sp. (assembly GCA_036518395.1). Classification (GTDB taxonomy): domain Bacteria; phylum Acidobacteriota; class Terriglobia; order Terriglobales; family Acidobacteriaceae; genus Angelobacter. Next base: position 18,318 of record DATDNH010000008.1, read on the forward strand.
GGCCGGGTACGATCATGAGCGCGATAATGGTGAGATGGCTGCCAGGGAAGCGGCTTTGCGCAGGCAGTTCGGATTGCCAGGATCGCTGATCGCCCGCAATCAGCCGCGCAGGAGGCTTCAGTGATCTGGGTGGTCTACGCCGTTATTCTCGTGCTCTGTGGCCTGCTTGCGCTGATCTCCTACGTGGAACGCCTCTTTACCGAAAGCGGCAAGTTCCTGACCCGCGAGTTCCAGGAGAATATCGAAGCGTTTGAACGTCTGGTTGAGCCCCGGCTCGCCACGGCGAGCGGACGGGCGGCTCTGGCCATCGCGGTGCTGGTGCAGCTCACAACCGCAGCCATCGCTTTTCTCATCGCGTATCTGGTCTTTTCCGGCGAGCATTGGACCGGACCTGAAGTTGCCCAGGCGGCGGTCGGCCTGGTCATCGTGGTGATTGTGTGCAACCGCCTGCTGCCCTATGTAATGTTCACACGCACGCGCGGCGAATGGCTGGTTGCCTTCATTCCCGTTTTGAAGCTTTTGATTTACCTCATGCTGCCGATCACACTGGTGCTGGGGTTCAGCTTGTCGGTAGCAGCGCTGGCGGAGCCGCATGAACCGGAGGAACACGAGCATCCGTCTGAAGCTGTCGATGCGCTGATCGAGGCCGGCCAGGAAGAGGGCATACTGGAAGAAAGTGATCGCGAGCTCATCCAGTCTGTGGTTGAGTTTGGTGATAAAACCGTCCGCGAGGTGATGACTCCGCGTCCCGAGATTTTTGCCCTTCCCGCTGACACCACGATTGAACAATTTGCCGCCATGCTGCGCGACAAACCTTTCTCTCGCGTACCGATTTACACGGGCAGCATTGACCAGATTCAGGGAATGGTGCTGGCGCACGATCTCATCTCCATCCCGTCTGCAGAGGCGCACACGACTCTGGTTTCCAAGCTTGTGCGGCCAGTGACGTTTGTTCCCGAAACCAAGAAAACATCACAGCTGCTGCGGGAAATGCAGCGCGAGAACGTTCACATGGTGATCGTGATCGACGAATATGGCTCGGTGGCCGGTCTGGCCACCATGGAAGACTTGCTGGAAGAAATTGTTGGCGAGATACGGGATGAGCACGAGCAGGCGAATGATATTGTTCCTGAAAATGACAGCACCTACCTTGTGCGGGGCAGCGTAGACATTGACCGGCTGGAACCGTTGTTTGATCGCCGCGTTGATCCCAGAGATGCAACCACCATTGGAGGTTTGATCAGCGCTCTTGCCGGCCACATCCCGCGGGCCGGAGAGGTGATCGAAGACGATGGGCTTCGCTTTGAAGTATTGGAGTCAACCGATCGGAAGGTGGAAAAGGTGCGCATCAGCCGCTCGAAGCCAGCGAAGCAAACCGCATGAGAAAATTTTTGATTTATGAGTTTTGATTTGAGTTCTGGTGGATGGGGGCAAAAGCTTTCAGGACTTATGCATTCAGGAACTGCAGTAGAAGCTGGTAGCGATGACGACCAGTCAAGAACCAGGAATCAAAAATCACAAATCCGGCTTTGTTTCCATCATCGGGCGCCCTAACGCGGGCAAGAGCACGCTGCTGAATGCGCTCGTCGGTGAGAAGCTGGCAATTGTTACAGCCAAGCCACAAACCACACGCACGCGCATTCAGGGGATTCTGAACATCAAAGCAGAGAAAGGCCGGCCTGCCGCGCAGATTATTTTCATTGACACTCCCGGAATCCACAAGCCGGACAGCCGCCTGAATCGCAAGATGTTGCAGGAAATTCACGAAGCCCTTCAAAGCAGGGATTTGATTCTGCTGATCGTAGATGCAAGCGAGGAGTTCGGCCCTGGTGACCAACAAGCTCTGGAGTTGATCAAATCCTATTCTGGGGCGGAGCCGTCCTCGGCCGCGGAACCTGTATTTCTTCTCCTGAATAAAATTGACAGGATTCCCAAGCAGAAACTTCTGCCGCTGATTGAGCAGTGGAGCAAACGGCACAATTTTGGGAAGATTATTCCTGTCTCCGCCATGAAGCGCCAGGGTCTGGACGTCCTGCGCGAAAAAATTGTTGATCTCTTGCCCGCAGGGCCACGCTACTTCCCTGAGGACCAGATTACAGATCAGCCGGAGCGTTTTCTGGCGGCGGAGATCATCCGCGAAAAGGTACTGCAAAAAACCGGCAAAGAAGTTCCCTACTCGATTGCCGTAATCGTCGAGAACTATGAGGAAATGGAGAAGCTCACGCGGATGGCAGCAGCCATTTGCTGCGAGCGCGAAGGACAGAAAGGGATTCTCATTGGGAAACGGGGCGAAAAGCTGAAAGAGATCGGCACTGCAGCGCGCCTCGAATTGGAGCGCCTGCTGGGCAAAAAAGTCTTTTTGGAACTCTTCGTCAAAGTAAAGCCTGGCTGGAGGGAGTCTTCGACTTTTGTCGAGGACCTCGACTGGCGACGTGGTTAAAAGTCTTACAGCATTGTGTTTCCGATCAACTCACCACGATTCCTGGAATATTTTGGCTACGACATCCCGCATCAGGTATACACAGATGGTCGCGTCAATCGCGGTCCGCAGCATTAATATCCAGAAGCCGGCACTGTCCGTTGCACCTGCCGCGAACGCGCCCACTAGTGTGTATCCGGAGAAAACGAGGTCAATGGACGAGCAAATGAGCACCGTGATCCGCGCCCAATTCTGCAGGTCCCACAAACCAAATGCGACGATGCCAAAGGCTACGCCGAATATCGCCAAATAAGGGGCGCGCTGCACAAGCTCCGGAGCCAGCCATGACGGAGCTTTCTGCCCGCCCAACATCCCATTCGACATTTCCCATGCGGCAAGCAGCAGCAATATCGCCGCCACCGTCCACAGCACCGAAAGCACAACAACCCCAACAGGCCTCTCCGGTCTTGACATGCGCGGGATTATTGCATTGTTTGAAAGCAATGACTACAAAAAAGACTTAGCAGTTTCCCAGAATGGCCCAACGGCGTTGAAAGATTTTTTACAAGGAAATTGCGGCCCGCGACAGCATTCTTCGTTCAAAATTTGGCAAGATGCCGGGGATTCTGGCTTACTCTTTCACCGCGATCCCCAGGGTCTTCATTTTGCGATAAAGATGGCTCCGTTCGAGCCCCAACACCTCGGCGGTACGCGTCACATTGCCGTGGTTCTCATCCAGTTTTTTCAGGATGTAGTCACGCTCATAAGCCGCCCGGGCCTGATGCAAGCTGGAAAATCCGCTGGCTGCGCGGCCGGCGCCTTCGCGGTATACCAGCGGCGGCAGGTGCCTGCGCTCGATTTTGTATACGGTCGGATTCATGATCACGACGCGCTCAATCACGTTGCGCAGCTCGCGCACATTGCCAGGCCAGGAGTACCGCATGAGAACATCAATGGAGTCCTCTGTAATCTCTTTGGAGCGGCGGCTGTAAGTGGCGGAAATCTCTTTCAGGAAGTGCCGTGCCAGCAGGGGAATATCTTCCTTGCGTTCGCGCAACGGCGGAACATAGAACGGAATTACATTCAGACGGTAGAACAGGTCTTCACGAAAATTGCCGCGCGAAATTTCCTCTTCCAGGTTCTTATTAGTGGCGGCGATAACACGAACATCCACTTTGATCGGCTCATCGTCGCCCACACGGGTAAACTTGCCTTCGTCCAGCGAGTGCAGCACTTTGGACTGGGTCTTGAGGCTCATGTCTCCGACTTCATCCAGAAACAGCGTGCCGCCGTCGGCCTTCTCAAACTTCCCCTCCTTGTCTCCGGCAGCTCCTGGAAGCGATCCTTTGCGATGCCCGAAGAGCTCACTTTCGATCCAGTCTTCCGGGATGGCAGCGCAGTTCACTTCGACGAAGAGATTTTCCATGCGCAGGCTGTGCGCGTGGATCGCCAGAGCGACCAGTTCTTTACCGGTGCCTGATTCTCCATAGATGAGCACGCGCCCATTCGTCGGCGCCATGATGGTGATCTGCTGGCGTAGCGCCTTCATAGGAATGCTTTCACCTACGATCACACTCCTGGAATGGATTTGCTTTTTGAATTCAGCGTTCTCCCGGCGTAGCCGATGGGCTTCCGCGGCATTCTTGAGCAGAATGAGAGTTTTCTCCAATGACAGCGGTTTTTCCAGAAAATCGAACGCGCCCAACTTGGTAGCCCGAACCGCGGTCTCAATTGTTCCGTGGCCGGAGATGATAATGACTTCAGGCCCATCTTCGAGTTGCTTGATTCGCTCCAGCGTGTCCAATCCGTCTATACCAGGCAGCCAGATATCGAGGAGAACCACCTCACAGGCCCGTTTTTTGAGTTGCTCCAGGCAGGCTTCACCACTCTCGGCCAGCAGCACTTTGTAGCCTTCCTCTTCCAAAATACCGCGCAAAGATTCGCGAATATCGCGTTCATCATCGACGACGAGAATGGTGTTCATAAGAGCAACTAGCAATTGGCTGTTAGCAATTGGCTAAGACCAAATCTATCACGGAGACCCTGAGTGACGAAGAAACGCGGAGATGACGGCTCGTGGTGCTTTCGATTAATGAAGAATTGCATGAGATGTGAAGAGCGATTGAATGCTGAGAGTCCAAAGCTAAAAGCCAAGAGCTGGTTGCCTGCTAATTGCTATTGGCGACCGGCAACTCGATGACGAACTTCGCGCCAAGGGGCTGGTTTTCTTCCACGCGAATAGAGCCATGGTGGTCTTCAACAATGCGGCGCACAATGGCCAATCCCAGGCCTGTGCCTCGTTTTTTGGTCGAGAAATATGGCAGAAAGAGCTTCTCTTTTACATCACGGGTCACGCCATGGCCCGTATCGGCGACGGTAATTTCTACCGCATCTTTGGTTTCCACCAGGGCACTGGAGATATGAATTTCGCGCAGGAGAGAATCCTGCATCGCGTCTGCCGCGTTGTCAATCAGGTTGGCCAGCGCGCGCTTGATGGCTTCCGGGTCGGCTAGGGCCAGCGGCAGCTCGGACGCAAGTTGTTTCTCCACGGCAATGCCATCGAGACGTCCATTGAACATACCCAGGGCGTTCTCGATGATCTCATTCACGTCTGCGGGGCGGAGCTGGGCGGCGGGGAAACGGGCCAGAGAGGAAAACTCATCCACCAGCGAGCGAACGGTTTCCACTGCGCCGGCGATGGTTTCAGCACAGCCATGAATCACTGCCAACGACGCCTGGTCCGGCGACTCACCACGATCGAGGTGCCTGCGAATCCGATCTGCGGAAAGAGCAATTGGCGTGAGCGGGTTCTTGATTTCGTGCGCAACGCGGCGCGCGACTTCCCGCCAGGCCGCTTCCTTCTGTGCTTTCAACATGTCGCTGAAATCCTCGAACACAATTACGTAGCCGAGCCGGTGCTTTCCATGCTGCACGGCAGAAACCGTTACCGCCACATTGAGTCTGTGCCTCAGCACGGGAATTTCGAGCTGGCTGGTGGTGACGGACATCCGTTCGGCTTTGCGCAAAAGGTTCGTCAAGTCCGTGGCCACATCTTCCGGAAAGACCTGCCGCAGCGTAGAGCCGGGGAACGGAACACCTCCGTTGGGCCAGAACATCCGCGTCAAGGCATGATTGGTGTGCGAAACGCACTTCTCTGCATCGAGTGAAAGCACTCCCGTCGGGATATTCTCCAGAATAGTTTCTATATGCCGTCGCCGCTGCTCCAGCTCGGTATTGGTTTCACTGAGGGCATGCGCAGACTGCTCAATTTTCTCCCGGCTCGATTCCAGATCCGCGGCCATGGTATTGAACGACGAAACCAGCTGGCCCAATTCGTCTGTGGCTGAGATGTCCACACGGTGCCCCAGATGTCCCACGGAGATCTCTCGCGTTGCCTGAGCCAGCGCTGCCACCGGACGCGTCACCAGCTTGGCCATATACAGCGAAACCCAGGTCGCAGCAAACAGCACCAGCACCGTCAGCAGGGTCAGCAGCAGCATGTACATGCCGCGAAGGCGTTTGCTCTCACGGCTGAGCGCCAGGAAGCTGCGCTGGTTTTTATTGATCTGTTCCAGGGTTGGAGCAAAGTCTCTGGGCAAAGGCAGAGCGACGAGAATTTTTCCGCTTTTGCCCACTGGCGCAACCGCCAACACATATTCCATGTTTCCATTGGTCCAGCGCTGTGGTTCCTTTTCGATCTGGTCGAAAGACGGAAACTTCCCGCGCAGAGCGCCCCAGGCTTGCGGCATTTTCCAGCTGGCGACGGCGGCGCCGTCAGCAAGAGCGACTGCAAACCCTCCCTGCAACGTGGGCTCATGACGACGAAATTCGTTGAGGACGCCGCTGTAATTGCCGGTTTCAAACGAATGTTGTGTGTCGCCCGACCCGGCTATTTCGACGGCTTCCTGGCGGGCATTATCGCCGGCGTATCCGGAAAGGATCCTGGCAACGTATCCGGAGTCCTGCTGGATTTGCTCAACGGGCGCGGAGAACCACTTGTCGATCGAGCGGTTCATCAGCCCGTAGGCGAACATGAACATCATGATCGATGGCGCAAAGGAAAGCAGGAGCGCTGCCAAAACCATGCGCGTGCGAAAACGCGAGCCCAGTACTCCCAACTGGCGCTCCGCATAGAGTTTTAGAAGATTGCGCAACAGGACAAATGTAAGCGCCACCAGCAGCAGGAACACCAGCGCAGACATGGCGACCAGCCCGAGAGTCTGTTCTGCTGAGGCAGGATGAAGCTGCTTGATGTTGAATGCCGTCTGCGAAAATACCGCACCAAACAGCAGGCAGACAGCCGCGGTCATGATGATGAGCAGCCGCCTCTGTGCCGGCGGAAGAGAATCCGGGCTACGAACTGGCTTCGTTGGGGCCACGGGGAGTCGCGTCCATTATAAAGAAAACGGCTTTTGGCTTTTGGCCTTTATCTCTTAGGCTGAACCGAAAACGGTGTCAAAGTGGTGTAAATCTACGCTATCCCTAGACTTCCTTCGCCAGACCTCCATTCTCACTTTTACTGCCCGGCCATTTGCGTCGAATGAAATGACAAGATGTTCCGTCAGACTTGGATCAATCCAGTCCCACTCCTGGCGTGTCATGTAGTAGAACTCATTATTCTTTACATCAGAATATTGTTCCGGCGGGCCCAAAAGATTTTGTATTTCTTGACGATCTTTAAGGAGAATGAGCTGACTATTCTTGATGAAATTCCTGGCCATTCTCGATCGCACTGACCAATCTTCGTCTTTTCTGGCCTGGAGCCATCGAGTTTGCTCAAAGGCCAAGGGCCTACCGTTCAAGTAACGGAGACCCAAAAAGCTGAGCAGGCAGAGGGATCCAACACCCGCTGATAGCCACAGCTTTCTTCGCCCTGACATACGGAGCAATCGAGGTTAAACCTAACGACCCAAGGACCCGATGACAGTAGGGGTTCCTCTCCCGCCTTCGCGGGATCGGAATAAACTCAAAAGACAAACCAGTTACAGCAGGCTACTCACATCCCTTGCCTGCCGGTCTTGCGATTCGGCCACAGCAGGATAGGTCACGTAACCTTTGAACGTATTCACGCCTTCACGGATGCCGTTATCGCTCTTCATCGCTGCTGCCGGCCCCATTTGCGCCAGCTTCATCACATACGGGAACGTCGCGTTAGTAAGTGCAAGGGTGGAGGTATGTGGCACGGCCGCAGGCATGTTAGTCACGCAGTAATGAACAACGCCGTCTACGGTATAAGCGGGATCGCTGTGGGTTGTCGGATGGGCGGTTTCGATGCAGCCTCCCTGGTCAATCGCGACGTCCACGATTACTGCCCCCTGTTTCATTTTGGACACCATCTGCCGCGTGACTAATTTCGGCGCTGCAGCTCCCGGAATGAGGACCGCGCCAATCACCAGATCGGCGTGAGCGCACGATTTGGAAATCGAATAATAATTGGAAGCGAGCGTGTACACGCGGCCATTAAAGATGTCGTCTATTTCACGCAAGCGGTTGAGGTTGAGATCGATCAAGGTCACGATTGCACCCATGCCCAGCGCTATTTTGGCGGCATTGGTTCCCACAATCCCCGCGCCGATGATCGTGACCTGCGCAGGGGGAACGCCAGGAACACCACCCAATAAGACCCCGCGCCCGCCGCGTTCTTTTTCCAGGTACGACGCGCCGACCTGAACGGACATGCGGCCGGCAACTTCAGACATCGGCGTCAGCAGCGGCAATGTGTTATTGCGATCGCGGATGGTTTCATATGCGATCCCGGTCACTTTTTTCTTCAGCAGCATTTCCGTCAAGTCCGGCAGCGGCGCCAGATGCAGGTAAGTAAATAGCACCAGGCCTTCGCGAAAATACTGGTGCTCCTTTTCGATCGGCTCTTTGACCTTCACAACCATATCCGCGCGGTTCCAGACTTCACCCGCAGATGCGGCAATCTGCGCCCCGGCCGCCTTGTAATCTTCGTCAGGCATGGAAGAAAGCGCGCCGGCATTGGTCTCGACAACCACTTTATGGCCGGCATCCGCCAGCGCCTTCACCCCGGAAGGCACAATGCCAACCCGCGATTCGTGGTCTTTCACTTCTTTCGGAACGCCAATAATCATGCGATTTCTCCGTTATTCCCCTGTATCAATCTGGGCCCGCTGCAGCTTGTCAGAGTAGTCAACGTAAATAGACTTCCACTGGGTATAAAAATCAATTGCGCCGATTCCGCCTTCGCGATGCCCGTTTCCAGTGGCCTTGACGCCACCGAAGGGGAGATGCACCTCTGCTCCAATGGTAGGCGCATTTACATAGGTGATGCCGGCATCGATATCGCGCATGGCACGGAACGCCCGGTTTACGTCGCGGGTGTAGATGGCCGAAGACAGCCCATAAGGAACGCAATTGGCAGTCTGAATGGCTTGCTCAAAATTCTCACACGGAATCAGGCTGACTACGGGGCCGAAGATTTCTTCCTGGGCAATACGCATGCTGGGGTCTACATCAGTGAAGACGGTAGGCTCAAAGAACCATCCGTGTTCGTAATTGGTACCAGTCAGGCGCTTTCCACCCAATTCCAGCTTTGCGCTTTCATGTTTGCCGATGTCAACGTATTTCGCGCTCGTCTCAACCTGCTGCTGATTGATTTGCGGACCCATATCGACGGATTCATCCAGTCCGTTCCCAACCTTCAGGCGCTGCGCCCGGTACACCAGACGGTCGGCAAACTGCCGATAAACACCTTTTTGAACGATGACGCGGCTGGCTGCGGTGCATCGCTGGCCAGTGGTGCCAAAAGCACCCCAGAGGACGCCGTCGAGGGCCAGGTCAAGGTTGGCATCATCGAGAATGATGATGGCGTTTTTGCCTCCCATCTCCAGAGAGCATGGTTTGAAAGTTCGTGCAGCCACCTCGCCTACCATACGGCCTACTTCACTTGAGCCGGTAAAAGAGACGGCTCGCACGTCAGCACTCTCAACAATCGGCGCTCCAGCCTCCGGTCCGAAGCCGGTGACTACGTTTACGGCTCCTTTCGGCAGCCCCGCATCCATCAGCGCCTTCACCAGGTTGAGCGTGGAGAGCGGAGTATCTTCTGCAGGTTTAATGACGCAGGTATTTCCGCAGACGAGGGCAGGAAGGAGCTTCCAGGACGGAATCGCCATCGGAAAATTCCATGGGGTGATCATCCCGCAAACCCCCTGGGGTACGCGCACTGCCATGGCAAACTTGTTGGGCAGTTCGGAGGGCACGGTGGCGCCGAATTGCCGCCGCCCTTCACCTGCCATGTAGAACGCCGTGTCTACGGCTTCCTGAACGTCTCCCCGAGTTTCGTTCAGGACCTTACCCATCTCCCGGGTCATATCTCTCGAGTATTCTTCTTTCCGTTCTTGAAGGATTTCCCCGGCGCGGAAGATGATCTCGGCTCGCTTGGGAGCGGGGACCATTCGCCAGCGCTGGAAAGCCTGTTTGGCCGCGGAAATCGCGTCTTCCACATCGCGCGAGCCAGAACGCTGAAAGATTCCAACGACGTCCCGAGTATCAGCAGGGTTAAGGTTTTCGTAAGTTTGGCCAGTATGCGAGCCAACCCACTCACCGCCGATCAGGTTCTTGTAAGTCTTTGATGCCATTAGTAGTGGTAATACCTTTCGTTAGTCCAAAACTACCTATCCTACAAGATTCGGCAGAATTCAGAAAGAATGGGTGAGATAGGCAAAACCAATGAAAAAACTCGCAAATCTTCCGCTTCCATGATAGCTTTCTTGGACATCAGCTCCCCGCGGCGCCTGTCGGCGGCCGCTCCAACCGGGCAGCTCAGCTAGCAATGAGCAGTACGATTTCAGCCAGAACCAAGAGCACCAGGCTCGTTGCTTGCGAAAATGTGTAAGAACTCGGAAGGCTGAGATCGTTTGGCGCGACATTCCAGGTTTTATAACGTCAAACAGAACGCCTTGTCCCACTTTCGGTTTATGAAGGAAAGGCCGCCCCTTATGTCGATACTACTCGCTGATGACGATGTGCATCTGGCGTCATTTCTCTGCAAATCCCTGGAATCCGAGGGGTACGCGGTGCACACGGCTTTGGACGAGGACAGCGCCGTGGCAGAGCTGCGGCGCCAGAATTACAAACTTATCATTCTGGATTTGAACTTCGGGCAAACCGATGGGCTCAAGCTGCTGGAGAGACTGAGAGCGGAAGGGCTGGCGACGCCGGTCATGGTGCTGAGCGCCCGCAGCAAGGTTTCTGACAAGATCCAATCATTAAATCTCGGCGCGGACGACTATGTAACAAAGCCATTTTCATTTCAGGAATTGTATGCACGGGTACAGGCGGTGCTTCGCCGTAAAGCTGATCCCACTTTGAACATCTTGCGGGTTGAAGACCTGGAGCTTGATCCGGCCACGCGGCGTGTGACCCGCGGAAACAAGGAGATCAAGCTCAGCCTCAAGGAATTTCATTTGTTGCATCTCCTCATGCGCCACGCCGGAAATGTGGTCACCCGCCAGCAGTTGTTGCAGGACGTCTGGGGCGCGCAGCCTGGAACCGACAGCAATTTAGTGGATGTCTACGTAAACTACCTGCGTAAGAAGATTGAACGCCTGGTAGTGATCAAAAAAGGTGAACGCCGGATTCGTGAGGAAGACCGGCTGCTGCATACAATTCGGGGAACGGGATATCGCCTGGGCAGAGAGGCGCCAGTGGTCAAGAGCTTCTCTGAAGCTTCGCGCACCATCGCAGAATCGCGCATAAATAAAGCTCAAGCCCAGAAAGCCCCGGCCTTTTCCCTGCCGGCAGAACCGGCCAACGGCAAGCAGGCGCCATGGCGGGCGCTGGTAAACTCAGTGGTCCACGATCTTGCCCAGCCGCTCACGGGAGTGCGCTGCTTTCTGGAGATTGCGGCGCTGCGCAGGACCAATCTTTCACCATCCAATTCCGATTTCAAGACCATTGAGCAGCAGGCAGATCGCGCTATTGCACTGGCAAAGACCATTTCCGCAATGCTGAGCGAAACCCCGATTCCCACAGGTCCGTGGGTTTCTCTGAATTCGCTGCTTGAAGAAGTTTTTGAGGATTTCACTGTGGTAATGCAGTCAGGTTTGTTGACGTTGGAGCGTCAGTGGGACACTTCGATCGAGGTGACTAGCAATCCTGTTTTGCGGCAGTTGATCGTGCTGCTGGTCGGCAAGCTGGTGGGAAAGAACACACAACCGCTTACGCTTCTTACATTTGCCAGCATGAAGGGGAGCCGCTGCTCGTTGGAGTTGCGCTGGCGTCCCAGCGAGGGAGGCGCCGTTCAGGATTGCCAGAACATCTTCGGGAATGAAATGACATATATTGAAGACATGGTGCGTTCGATTGGCGGCGAACTGGTGATGGAAAGCGAGAACGCCATCGTTCTGGCGCTGCCGGCGATGCATGGTGAGCCGCAGGTAGTGCACTGAGCCAGGAACTGGAAGCTCGAAGCTGGCTTTTTACTCCCCCATCACATACACCAGGACCCGCTTCGCTCTTTGCCCGTCAAACTCGGCACAGAAAACGCGTTGCCACGTTCCCAGAAGCAGTTTGCCGTCAGTGACCGGCAGGATTACCTGATGGTGCACGAGAATGGCTTTCAAGTGCGAGTCGCCATTATCCTCTCCGGTCTGATGATGCTTGTATTCCTGGCGAAAGGGCGCCAGGTTCTCCAGCCACTGGTCAATGTCTTTGATAAGTCCCTCTTCGTTGTCATTCACGTACAGTCCGGCAGTGATGTGCATGGCTGAAACCAGCACCATCCCATTTTTGATCCCGCTGCCGTGCACAATCTTTTCCACTTGCGGCGTGATGTGTACGTATTCGCGATGCTTCTTTGTGTTGAAGGTCAGGAACTCGGTATGAAATTTCATGTCAATAGCTTGCCACAAAAAATGAATACAGCCGTAGATACGCGCTCCACACCGTCTCAGTGAGATATAGAAATTCCTTGTGTAAATCGAGTTTCAGTACGCTCGCATCATATTTCTATATGCCAAAGCAGAAGCTACTGACTGCTGAGCCGCTCGTTCCCAGACAGGCAGACCTGGCCACTCTGCGCGAGGCCGCAGCAACATGCAAAGCCTGCGATCTGTGGAAGGTGGGCACGCAAACCGTTTTCGGTGAAGGCAGCAAACACGCACGCGTGATGATGGTGGGAGAACAGCCGGGAGATAAAGAAGATCTTCAGGGCAGGCCATTCGTGGGACCGGCGGGAGGAGTGCTGGATAAAGCCCTGGGCGCTGCCGGCATCGACCGCCATGATGTATACGTGACCAACATCGTCAAGCACTTCAAATGGGAGCCTCGCGGCAAGCGCCGCATTCATAAAAGGCCCAACACAATTGAGATCAGCGCCTGCCGCCCCTGGCTGGAGGCCGAAATCAGAGTTGTGCAGCCTGAAGTCGTTGTGTTGCTCGGGGCCACAGCCGCGCAAGGCATCATGGGCCGCAATTTTCGTTTGACCCAGCACCGGCGCGAATGGCTGCAATCGAGCATTGCTCCTTTCGTCATGGCAACTGTGCATCCCTCTTCGATCCTCAGGGCGCCCGATGACGAAAGCCGCCACGAAGAGATGCGGAAATTCATTGAAGACCTGGGGTTCGTTGCCGCGCAACTTCATCAAAAAAGGGCGGCGTGAAAATCGCATTCACAGTTGCTTGATTCTTGCCGAGAAGAGATTTGAGAGCAGCCAAAAACGTGGCCGCGATAAACTCGCGGCCACCAACTTCTTTGTCATCGACCCAGCAATTTGCCTGACTTTCATTTCGTATCATTGGCTGAGTGCTGACTGCTGATTGCTAAGTGCTTTTTTTAAGCCGCTTTCCCCGGCTGTTTCGCTTGCTGGGTTTTCCCCGCTCCTATCTTGATCTGCTTTGGCCTGGACTCCTCACGCTTGGCCAGAGTGATTTTCAGCACACCATTGTTGAATTCTGCATTCACGCTGTCAGGATCAACCATGGTGGGCAGAGTAAACGAACGGACGAACCGTCCGTAGTGGCGTTCTATCCGGTGGAAGTTTTCTTTCTTCTCCTGATTCTCGAGCTTGCGTTCACCGCTGATGGTCAGGACATTGTTTTCCAGTCGTACGTCGAGGTCGTCTTCTTTTACCCCCGGCGCCTCAACCTGGAGGGTGATGTTGTGGTCGTCCTCATAGACGTCCACGGGCGGAATGAAGTTTGACAGGTATTGTTCCGACCCACGGCCGGGGCCGCCGAAGTTCTGGCTGAAAAGTTGATTGACGCGATCCTGCAATGAGCTCAGTTCTGAAAATGGGTCCCAACGAGTAATGTTTGCCACGATTTTCCTCCTTTAAATTCAAAATTGGATTTCTTGCAATCGATGGAGTTGACGGAGCGTCAACCCGAAAGGGGTCTTCCCGGCTCTTTGTCGAAGCGAACACGCATGCCCGCGCGCAAGGGCCGAAAGCTAATCTGGTTTTTGATGGCAGCGGGACTCGCTGCCGAAAAAGATTCTACGCAACCTTACGGCCTTTCGAGGTCTTCTTGTGCCGCCTGCTCTCACGCTGGAGCAATTCGCGGGTTTGTGGATCGGCATTATTAAACATGCTGTCGTCTGTCGGGTCTTCCAGAGGGCCGGTGACTGAAGGATTCATCCGATTTTCCTTCGTGCTTGCGGTGCCAGCCACATTTTGCGGCATGGCATCACTGTGGTTCGTCTGCAACGGCATCTCGGCTACATCCTGCTCACCATGCGGATTCGGATGTGTTTCTGTAATGTGCTTACTCACCTTCGATTTGCCCGCAGCCATGACACCTCCATACCCTGATCATTAGGATGTCATGAATCCAAAGGTGGATGGGCAGAAATCGAGAGTTGCAGAAAAGTTAATAACTCCACTCTTGATCTTTCTCACTGCGCCGCCCTTAAGCTAGTCGATCCTGTGATCGCGTTACGGCACGAGTAAATTCTTTCGTAGCTTATCGCGATCCCGGCCCTTTCAGAAGTAGGGTCAGCAGGTGCACAGAGTCTCAATTGGAGAGAGCGGGAGAGGGAACCCTACTCCCTTCCATGCACTTCACGACGTGGTTGTTGTGCCTTTGCAGGGGTGCAAACTTCTTTTCTGTAGTTCCGGTCAAGGCATCAACAATAGCTTCCCCGTTGTCTTCCGTCCTTCCAGGTCACGGTGGGCCTGCTGCGCCTGCTCCAGCTTGTAAATATGCTCGATGCGCAACTTGAGTCTGCCGGCCGCAATCATGTTGAAGACATCGCTGGCGCGCCACTCCAGCTCTTCCCGCGCCGTGCTGTAATGAATCAGGCTCGGCCGCGTGAGGAACAGCGAGCCTTTTTGGGAAAGCTTGATTGGATCAAACGGCGGTACTGCGCCACTGGCGCCGCCGAAGAGCACAACATATCCTCGCGGACGCATAATGTTCAAATCCTTATCAAATGTGCTTTTGCCCACTCCGTCATAGACCACGTGTACGCCCTTGCTGTCCGTGAGGCGCCTGGTTTCGGCTTCGAAATCCTGCGTGGTATAGACAATCACATCATCCGCGCCGGCATCACGCGCAAGCTTCGCTTTCGCCTCCGTTCCCGCAGTGCCGATCACCCGCGCGCCGATGTTTTTCGCCATCTGCACGAGCAACAGTCCAACACCTCCGGCCGCCGCGTGAATAAGCGCCGTTTCACCCTTTTTCAGCGGATAGGTGCTGTGCACCAGGTAGTGTGCCGTCATCCCTTGCAGCATCGCCGCAGCCGCCTGCTGGTCGCTCACGCCTTCCGGAACGCGCACCAGCCGGTCCGCCGGTACGGCAGCATATTCCGTATAGCTGCCAAGAACGTTTGTGTAAGCAACCCGGTCTCCCGGCTTGAGCGACTTCACCTGGCTGCCGATTTCGGTCACGATTCCAGCGGCTTCCTGGCCATCAATAAAAGGAAGCTGCGCCGGGTAGCGTCCTTCGCGAAAGTAAACGTCGATAAAGTTGACGCCAATGGCGGCAATTTTCACTAATGCTTCATTGTCTTTAGGTTTTGGAACAGGAACATCAACGAGCGTCAGAACCTCTGGCCCGCCCGTCTTCTGGACTTGAATGGCTTTCATAACGCTGATGATGATAATACGCGAACATAAAATCCACCACGGAGCTGCGGAGGCGCTGAGAAACACAGAAGATTGGGTGAATTCACTTCATGGTCTTGCTTAGTCTTCGTTTTTATGAGCGTAGCCTTCTCCGTCTTGACTCCATGGTTTTTGCTTTTGCTGTTGCCTTTGCATTTCCCCAATCGTTTTCTCCGTGCAATCTCCGTGTCTCCGCGCCTCCGTGGTGAGATGTTGTGCTTTTGATTTTCTAAGTACTAAATACTGCTCTCATTTACAATTCCGTGCTTGCACTCAAGGAGCCAATCTTGATGAAACGCTTTCTTTCTGCATTCTTATTGTCAGTGAGCATTCTGCTGCCGCTTTCCGCTGCCAACAGAGACGACGAGCCGCTGTACGGTTTTACCGCCGCAAGCTCGTCCGTGGAGCGCGACCTGGAAAACAAGTTCCGCGCCACCCCTGATCCCAAAATCATGCGCGAGACAATGCAGCGGTTGAGTGCGCGCCCGCATCACGTAGGTTCTCCCTACGACAAGCAGAATGCCGAGTGGATTCTCTCCCAATTCAAATCCTGGGGGCTGGACGCGCAGATCGAAACCTTCGAAGTGCTTTTTCCCACTCCCAAAGAGCGCCTCGTTGAACTGGTTGAGCCCACGCACTACGTGGCTAAGCTGCAAGAGCCGCCCATCCCGCAGGACCCAACTTCCAATCAGCGGAGCGAGCAGTTACCCACATACAACGCTTACTCCATTGATGGCGATGTGACAGCACCGCTGGTCTACGTGAATTACGGTCTTCCGAAGGATTACGAGGAACTGGATCGTCTCGGGGTCTCCGTCAGAGGCGCGATTGTGATTGCGCGATATGGAAACTCGTGGCGCGGCATCAAGCCCAAGGTTGCGGCCGAGCATGGCGCGGTCGGCTGCATCATCTATTCCGATCCCCGCGACGACGGCTACTTTGAAGATGACGTCTTTCCCAACGGCCCCATGCGCAATGAAAACGGCGTGCAGCGCGGCAGCGTGCTTGATGCGCCTGTCTATCCCGGCGATCCGCTTACCCCCGGCGTGGGCGCAAAAGGCGATGTGAAGCGTCTCGACCGCAAGGATGCCGCCACCATCACAAAAATTCCCGTGCTGCCGATCTCCTATGGCGATGCCACGCCCCTTCTGTCCGCGCTCAAAGGCCGCATGGCGCCGCAGGACTTCCGTGGCTCGTTGCCCATTCCCTACCACGTTGGCCCCGGCCCAGCCAAGGTGCACCTCAAAGTGCAATCCAACTGGGACATCAAGACCGTCTATGACGTCGTCTTCAGAATTCCCGGCTCTGAGTCTCCCGACCAATGGATCGTGCGCGGCAACCATCATGATGCCTGGGTCAACGGCGCGGAAGACCCCATCTCCGGACAAATTGCTCTGCTGGAAGAGGCGCGCGCGCTCGGCACTTTACTCAAGCAGGGCTGGAAACCGAAGCGCACCATCATCTACTGCGCCTGGGATGGAGAAGAACCTATGCTGCTCGGCTCAACTGAGTGGGCTGAATACCACGGCGACGAGTTGAAGCAGCATGCCGCGATCTATATCAATACGGATGGTAACGGCCGCGGTTACCTGGAAGTCGAAGGTTCACACTCCCTGGAAAAATTCGTCAACACTGTAGCCCGCGATATCACCGATCCGGAAAAGAACATTTCGGTATGGAAGCGCCAGCAGGCGCGAGCCCTGATTCTCGCGAGACCTGAAGTGAAGAAGGAAGCGCGCAGCCGCGCGGATCTGCGCATCGGCCCGCTCGGCACCGGAAGCGATTACACGGCTTTCTATGGTCATTTAGGGATTGCCTCCCTCAATGTCGCCTACGGCGGTGAAGATCAGGGTGGGATCTACCACTCCATCTACGATGATTTTTACTGGTTCACTCATTTCTCGGATGCCGATTTTGTGTACGGCCGCGCGCTCGCCCAGACTGTCGGCACCATGGTGCTGCGTTTTGCCGACGCGGATGTTCTGCCATATGAATTCAGCGATTTCGCCGATACGATCCACAAATACTCTGAAGAGCTCAAGACCATGCTGAAGAACAAGCAGGATGAAATCCGCGACCGCAACCAGGCATTGGACGATGGCCTTTACAGCGCTACCTCTGACCCGCGCCGTCCCACTGTGGCCCCGCCGCGGGAAGAGGCGCCACCGTTTCTGAACTTTGCCCCGCTCGACAACGCCCAGGCCGCGCTCACCCGCAGCGCTGAACATTACGGGAAAGCAATTAAGTCGGTTGGTCACAGTAACGTGAATCCGCCAGCGCTAGAACCTTTGAACGGGCAGCTCCTCCTGCTGGAACGCCGGCTCACCAATCCTGATGGAGTACTGCGCCGTCCCTGGTATAAGCATTTGATTTATGCTCCCGGCTATTACACGGGATACAGTGCCAAGACACTTCCCGGAGTGCGCGAGGCAATCGAAGAAAAACGCTACGCGGAAGCGGACAAGGAAATTGTCAGGGTGGCCAAGGTGCTGGAGGATTACGCTGCCGGAATCGATGCAGCGGCCTCTGAACTGGAGAAGACAGCACACTAAAGACCATTTTCAGATTTTCATCAGTGCGAATCAGTGAAATCCGTGTCATCAGTGGGAAGGTTTTGCTTTGCTCATGCTGGTCACCATCGCCGGAATACTCAGCGTGCTCGCATGGCTCTACCTTCTGTTGGGCCGCGGAGGATTCTGGCGAGTTAGCCGCCATTTCCCGGCACTCCTCCCCAAATCCAAATCGCCGTCTCGCATCGCCGTAATTATTCCTGCCAGAAACGAAGCAGGTGTCATCGGGAAAAGCATTTCCTCGCTGATTAATCAGACAGGCGATCACGCTATTCACATTTTCCTAGTTGACGACGACAGCAGCGATGGTACCGCTGAGCGCGCCCGGCTTGCAGCCAACCAGGCGAGTAAGTCCTTATCCTTGACGATCATTGAGGGGGCCACTCTTCCCGCCGGGTGGACTGGAAAGCTCTGGGCGGTGCAGCAAGGAATTGCGCAGGCGCGAGAGTGGCAGCCGGATTTTTTTCTACTCACCGATGCTGACATCCTTCACGCATCGAACAATATCGCCACGCTGGTTTCTATTGCCGAAAACAGCTCGTACGATCTGGCCTCATTCATGGTCAAGCTGCAATGCCAAACTGCGGCGGAAAAACTTCTCATCCCCGCGTTTGTCTTCTTCTTCTTCGAACTCTATCCGCCCGCATGGATCTCAAATTCCGGAAACAGAACTGCAGGCGCAGCAGGCGGGTCCATCCTGGTCCGACCGGAAGCCCTGGAAAATGCCGGCGGAATAGAAGCAATCCAGAATGAAATCATTGATGATTGCGCTCTGGCCCGGATCGTCAAGCAAAACGGCAGTAAGGTATGGCTGGGCATGAGCGCAAAAACCGTGAGTTTGCGCCCTTACAAGACATTTACCGAAATGGACCGCATGATCTCACGCACGGCGTTCAGTCAGCTGAATCACTCAACACTGCGGCTGCTGCTCGCGCTGGTCGGTATGGCACTGATTTATGCCGCGCCTCCGTTCCTGTTGTTCACGCGGCAGTGGTTTGCTTTTCAACTCGGCTTGTCAGCGTGGCTGCTGATGACGTGCTGTTATCTTCCGATGGTGAGATTTTACTTCCTGAATCCGTTATGGGCTTTGACACTCCCGCTGGCGGCAGTCTTCTATATGGCCGCCACATTCCATTCGGCAATCAAATACTGGTCAGGCCGCGGAGGTGAGTGGAAGGGACGATCACAAGATCGCGGATAGGGTTTGATTTCAGGGTTTCTCTCGAGCGAAACGGGATCGGAAACTACGAAGATCGCAATTCAATGCCAATTGCCAATTGCCATTTGCCAGTTGCTCTATTTCAGCCAGCTCTTCGCCAATCCAGCCTCTTCAGAAAGATTCTGCAGCGCCAGGTGGGTCTCTCGTACGAGCAGTGAGCACCCTACCGATAAACATACGAACCCAACAATCCCCACGATAAGACTGGCTCCTACGATCAAGTCGAATGAGAGGTTATAACTGGTTCCGGCGAGGCTGGCCCCCAGAAGCGAGACCAGGCTGGCCGCCGCAAATGCGCCAATCGCCGTATAGAAAAAGCTCATGGCGCGTACGAGCAGTGCCGCGCGCTTTTCCAGGCGTACAATCTGGTTTCTCCACATCGGTGTCTCCGCCGGGTCATGCGATTCGCTCTGGAGCATCTTTGATACAACTCGCGTCCGATCCACCACCCGCGCCAGCCGGTTCCCCGTTCCCAAAGCCAGCACTGAAGATGCATTGGTAAAAACCGCCGGCGCAGCAATCAGCGTAAGAATTGCAAACGGATTCTCAACGACAGGGACGGCCATAGAGATAGACAGTGTAAATGAGGGTAACTTTGAAGAAGTTTGGGGGTAGGGAGTTTATCCCGAGCGGCAGCGAGGGGAACCTATCATCGTATACGTCGCCTCCGGCGCATCCCCGAGGGTGGATTGCCGGGTATAGCGATTCCTCGCTCTGCTCGGAATAAACTACAAAGAGCCAGGAGCTTCTCACCGCCACAACTCTCCCAAATTGGCGAAAATCCCAGCAAAGATCTCAATTCCCTCCCACAGGTTCTTTAATCTCAAATTCTCATTCGCGGCATGCTGGTTGTCATCATAGTTTGCGGTCGGCAACCCAATCACCGGCTTTTTGAACTGCTGCTCAAAGAGATAGGATGGCGTGCTCCCGCCCAAAGTGGGCATCAGCACCAGATGATCGCCGGTAACTGTCTTCATCGCTGCGATGAACGCCTGGGAGACAGGCGCATCGATGGGCGTACGCTGCGGCGGATAGCCCGCGCCCCAGACAACCTGCAACACCCTGGGATTTTGCAGCCGTTCCTGCTGTGTCGGCGGTTGATTGACCAGAAAATATCCCATGCTGCGCAAATAGTTCTCGACATATTGCTTCACGATTTCCGGAGTTTGATTCGGCACAAGACGAAAGTCGATGTGAGCCGTTGCGGACGATGGAATGGCGTTCGCCGCATGCGGACCTGTGCCTCCGCCTTCGATTCGGTCGACATTCAATCCCGGCTTCATGATCTGCTCCATCAGGGAGCCGCGCCCCTCAATGCGTCCCAGCCCCAACTCAGCCCGCAGTTGTGGGTCAACGCTGGGCACATTCTTCACGGCCGCCTGCTCGGTGGCGGTCAGCGGGCGTACCGGATCATAGAAATGCGGGATCGTGATCTCCGCATCTGGCGTGCGCAGCCGGGAAATTAATTGTGCCAATTCCACAATTGGATTAGGGGACCAGTTGCCGTAATGCCCGCTGTGCAGCGGACGGTTCGCTCCGAACGTTGTGATCTGTACCGTCACAACGCCGCGGCTGCCGAAGTCCAGTTGCGGCTCGCCGTCCTGGTTGGTCGGCCCGTCACAAATCACCCACAGGTCAGTCTGAAGCTGCGGAGCGTACTGGGAGAGAATCGCCGCAAGGTGAGGCGATCCCGCTTCCTCTTCGCCTTCGAAGAAGAATTTCAGATTTACGGAGCGCTCGACTGATGCCGCCCGCATTGCATCCAGTGCTGCCAGCAGCTCGATGATCGAATTTTTGTCGTCACCAGTCGATCGCGCATAAATCCTGGTTTCCGGATCGTCAATGTTTGGCGATGAGGCGCCACCGTTCCGGCCCACCAGCGTGGGTTTCCAGGGATCCTGCTTCCAATCAGCCTTGTTGACCGGCTGACCATCATAGTGCGCGTAAAACGTCACTGTGGGTTTTGCCGGTTCCGACGACGAAGCTGCCAACACTACCGGTGGAGCGTTTTCTACTTTGAGAAGCTGCACCTGCAGCCCCCGTTTTTGCAGCATTGCTGCCAGAGCGTCGGCATTTTTCTGAATATTCGTGGTATCACTGGCGAGGTTGGGGATGGCAAGAAAATCTTCAAACTCGCGCAGAATCTCCTGCCGGTGCGCGCTCACATACCGACGCACAGCATCATTCAATTTTGTAGAACCAACAGACTGCGCCCGCGCGTGAGAAAAGCAGACCGCGGTTAAGAGAAAGATAATTGAAAGAAGTTGTCGTGTTCGCAATAGTCGTCTCCTTATGTTCAGTTCAGCTTACTCGTTGAATTTGGACCTAACTGTACGAATTTTTGATCGACTTATTTTAGTTTTTCTCCCTGTCTCCGTGTCTCGTGGTAGGTTTTGGGGTTTGCTGGTTAAAATGATTCGTCATGGACTTTTCCTCCATCCGCCTGATCACTTTCGATTGTTACGGCACGTTGATCGATTGGGAGACAGGAATTTTGGCTTCATTACGCGCGTTGCTCCATAACCTGCCGCCGATTGAAGATGACAAGCTGTTGAATCTTTATGGCGAGATCGAAGCGCAACTGGAATCCGGCCCCTACATGGCATATCGGGCCATTTTAGGCAGGGCCGCCCAGGAGATCGCACGCCGCCTCAGCATTTCCATCAATGCCGCTGACGCGCAGCGTTTTGCTGAATCGCTGCGCCTATGGAAGCCGTTCCCCGATACGGTAGAAGCCTTGCAGTTACTGGCCAAGAAATACAAGTTGGCAATCATTTCCAACGTGGATGACGATCTCTTCGCCGATACGCAGCGGATGTTGAAAGCATCCTTTGAGTTTGTCGTCACCGCTCAGCAGGTGCGCAGCTATAAGCCATCGCAGAAAAATTTCCAGGAAGCGCTTAAGCGGGCTGAGCAAGCCGGCATCCACAAGGACCAGGTCCTGCATGCGGCTGAAAGTCTTTACCATGATATTGGCCCAGCCAATGCTCTTGGCTTGAAGACTGTGTGGGTGCATCGCCGGTTTGATAAACCCGGCTTCGGGGCCACCAAACCGGGTACTGCGCTGCCCTCCGCCCGAGTCCGCAGCGTAGCCGAACTCTCCCAGAAACTAACGACTAAGGATCCGAAAGTAACGTGGTAGAAAGCAAGCAATTAGCAAATAGGAATTGGTAATTGGGATTGAGTGATCAGGCTAGCGGCTCATTGCGATTTGCTGATTGCTTCTACGCCGCCATCTCCGGCGGAAACAACATCGGCTCCAACAGCACCTTCCGCGTCTCCTCGGATGTCAGCCGCTCGTCGGCAGAATAAAATTCAACGTCGCCCTTGCGCGATTGCCTCATGGAGAGCATCCCGCCTTCCGGCGCTCCCGCGCTTTTGCCGTTGATCTGGCTGAAATCATAACGAACCGCGCGCGCCTCGAAATCAGCCTGGATGGTCAGTTGCATGCCGGTATTTGCGTTGATGACCAGGAATTGATTGTCCGCAGGCTGTGACACCTCGGCGCCGCCCCGGCACAAGTTGAATTCAGACACGTCCGCCCGGAGCTCATCCCCCAGCATCAGCCATCTGCGCCGCGCCGCCGGGGCAAAATCGTTTGTTTGGCTTTGTTCCAGGTTTCCTGCGCGAAAATGATCTTCTATCCATCCCATGTTGCATGGGATGAACAGAGAAGGTTTTCAGATGGCTATGTCACGATCATGAATTTTTGTTGCCTGGCTTCCTTTTGTGGTCTCCGGGACCTCCGGAATTTATCAGTCCCTTGAAGGCATGCCTTTGGCCTCCCACGCCGACTTCGACAGTTTTCCCCCATTGCTTTTGTATGCTTTCCAGCGAGTGTTTTCTTTTGCACCCTTCTTGGCTGCCTGACCCTTCTGGTGCTTTTCTCTGGTAGAGGGACGAGCTCCCTTCTTATGCTCAGAGCCCTTTTTCTTTGCGGCCATTCTTTTGCTCCTTTCCGTTTTGGGAAAAAGTCGCTCGACTATACCGAATCGGACCTTCATTTGCAATCGAAACTTTTCGGGATTACCGAAGAGACAGGCAACAAATCTTGTTGGAGTCAGCGTCTAGCGCCTTGCTCGCAAGTCGCGGGCCTTTATCGGAGCCCTCAGCACGCGCGATTCTGGTTTTTCGCGTGATGAGTGGAGATCCACATTGCGAAACGAATTGCTGAAGTTATCCCAAGGGCCAAGGGCTGCGCAGCGTAAAAAACCTGTAAAGTCCCTAGCCAAGCCGATGCAGGCTACATATACTTCCACTTCTCCGGGGCCCAACTTTCCCAACAAGCAGATAATCGGTTCGGGCTCCGGCCGAGGAGGCACTGTGACACATAAAAGACTCGTAATCAGTTTCGTGCTGCTGTTGAGCATGTGGTCGTTTGCTGACACCAAACTGTTGCGGCATCCCAGCTATCACAACGGAAAGATCACTTTCAGTTATCTGGGCGACATCTGGGTAGCCAATGAAGATGGCAGCCACGTGCAGCGGATAACCGTACATAAGGCACGCGACATTTATCCGCGTTTCTCGCCTGACGGAAAGTGGATCGCGTTTTCTTCCAATCGCTACGGCAATTACGACGTCTTTGTCATTCCCAGCGAAGGTGGCGTTGCAAAACAACTGACCTTCCATGCCGCCAACGATACTGTCGTTGGCTGGACGCCCGATAGCAAAAAAGTCCTGTTTCAATCCGCGCGCGGATTGATGTATCCGGGTATCCCCAACCTCTACGAAGTTTCCATTGACGGCGGCCTGGAACAGCCGGTGAAAACGGACTGGGGATACTGGGGCAACTATTCGCCCGATGGAACCAGGTTCGCTTTCAACCGTCATCCCATGGTGTGGTGGCGGCAGCACTATCGCGGCAGCTACGCCGCTGATCTTTGGGTGATGGATGTAAAGCAGAACAAATATACGCACTTGGCCGATGGCGATTACAAAGGCAACTACTTCTGGCCCATGTACGCCTCCAATGGCTATATCTACTTCGTCTCAGACCGCCTGAGTGATGAAGCCCACATCCGGCCCGGCAGCAAGGAAGTGCTGAAGAGCGTCAACAATATCTGGAGGATCCCCGAAAACGGCGGCCGGGCAGAGCAGATTACTCACCACACCACCGGCAAGCTGTTCTTTCCCTCCATTTCCAGTGACGGCAAGACCATTGTCTATGAAGAAGACTTTGGCCTGTGGAAGCTCGATACTGCCACCGGCAAGAGCACGCAGATCAAGCTCAACATCGTTTCTGATGATAAGGAAAACGATATCGAGACCATCACCATCCGCAACGACGCAACCAGCTACGATCTTTCTCCCAGCACAAAACGTGCAGCTATCTCCGCTCACGGTGAGATTTTCTCCATAGCCACTGATAAAGGCGACGTCCAGCGCGTCACCCAGAGCTTTTCCCGCGAAACAAATCCAGCGTGGTCGCCGGACGGCAAATGGATCGCCTTCGTCTCTGACAAGTCTGGCCGCGACGAAGTATGGATAGCGCACGAAGATGGCAACGGACTCAAACAGATTTCGGATTCAGACAGCGAAAAACATGAGATTCATTGGGCGCCCGATTCCAAAGCCCTGGTTTACACCGCTTCTGATCACAAGCTCTACCGATTCGATCTGGATTCAGGCAAGACCACGTCCATCGCTTCGGGGGCAGCCGGCAACGTGGTTGAGCCCACCTTTTCACCCGACGGCAAGTGGATCGCATTCGCCAGGCTGGATCATGATGTGCGCCCTCACGTCTACGTAATCTCCTCCACAGGTGGCGAAGAACACCACGTTGGCAATGATGATCTGCTTTTCAGCGAAACCAGCCCCGTATGGACGCCCGATGGCAAGCGCCTCCTGTTTCTTGCCGGTCTGGCCCAGGCCGGAAGCGCCACGCTGCGTCGTGCCTTCGTTCAGGTTTATTCAGTCACCCTTGCCAAAGAAGAGAAGAATCCTGCGGACCGCGGCGTGGATGATGAAGAGCAGGCGCAGGCAGCCGAAAAACTGGATCGCCAGCGCAATGCTCAGGCCCGCGGCGACGCTCCGAAGCCCGATGTAAAAATCGACTTCGACGGGATCACCCGGCGCTCCCATCAAGTCACCCATATGAGTGACAACATCCTTACCGTCGCAGTTTCGCCGGACAGCCGGCTCTACGCTTTTGTCGCCTCGTCCGAACGTGATGGCCGCCAGGAAAATACGCTGTATATCGTTCCGGAAGACGGAACCCAGGTCACCACAATCACAACGACCCAGCGGGGCGAGGAGGAAGAAGGCGAAGGCCAGCAAGCCGGCCGCCAGATTAGCTCACTCAAGTTCTCCCGCGATGGCCGCGCTATTTTCTTCATGGAGCGCGAAGCTATCTACTCCGTTGATATCGCATCGCTCGCTACATCTTCGGAAGGTCGTGGACGTGGCGCTGGCGCCGGTGCTGCTGCCGCTGCTCCCGCCTCTCCGCGCGGCTTTGAGCGCCGCCGCGTCAACTTTACCGTCAAAGTGGACGTCGATCACCGCCTCGAATGGAAGCAGGTATTCAACGAAAGCTGGCGCATCATGAAGAACCGCTTCTACGATGCCCAGATGCACGGCGTGGATTGGGCCAAGGCCCGCGCCACTTACGAACCGCTGATGGACTACGTGGCCGATCAGGAAGAGATGCACAACGTTGTCAGCGAGATGATTGGTGAGTTGAATGCTTCTCATACCGGCATCAGCGCCACTCCAGGGCCTGAAGATCGTGACCACATTGTGCAGACGCGTTTCCCGGGTTTTGAACTCGAACCTGACGCCTCTGGGTACTACAAAGTATCGTATGTATACAAAGATGGGCCCGCAGATAAGGACTATGTCCAGATCAATACTGGAAACTACATTCTCGCCGTGGATGGTCATCCGCTTAAATCGGGCGATAACTATTGGAGGTACTTTACCGCTGTCCGCGGAGAGAAGATCCAGTTCCTGGTGAACTCCAAGCCTGGGACTGAGGGTGCTTGGCTGGCCAAAGTGCAGCCCATCAGCAATAACGCCTACACGACTCTTCAGTACCACCGCTGGGTGCAGCAACGCAAGGAGATGGTGGACAAAGCATCTAAAGGCGAGATTGGCTATCTGCACATTCGCGCTATGAATGCGGAATCGCTGCGCCAGTTCGAGCGCGATCTGGTCGAAAATCACAACAAAAAAGCCTTGATCATTGACCAGCGCTTCAATCCCGGCGGTGGCATTGACCAGGAATTGCTGGGGATTTTGAGCCAGCGCCAGTACCAGTACACCCGCAATCGCGACTCAGTGCAGGTCACCCGCCCGCAGCAGGCCTTCTTCGGGCCCATGGTTGTCATGGAAAATGAACGTTCCACAAGCGATGCTGAAGTCTTTCCTGACGGCTTCCGCACGCTCGGCCTGGGCAAGGTTGTTGGCCGGACAACCTATGGCGCAGTGATTGGCACCGGGGCCTACCGTCTCCTGGATGGATCAACCATTCGCACGCCGGCGACCGGCCTGTGGAATGTGAAGGGCTACAACCTGGAGAACTATGGCGTTCCACCTGACGTCGACGTTGACAATACTCCTGCAGACTTCCTGGCCGGCCGCGACGCGCAGTTGGAAAAAGCCGTCGAAGTGCTAAAAGGAGAAATCCAGAAGAGGCCCGAAACTAAAGTAGCCAACGCCGGGAACTAACTTGGCTCATCGAAAGCCCTGAATGTAGAGACGGTGCTCAGCACCGTCTCTAATCTTGCCTTTGCGTCCTTCCTGTCCTTCGTGGTCAAGTGATTTTGATCTGTGGCCATCTGCGAAATCTGCGGCTAATTTGCCAACCCACCCAGCGCCAAAAGTTGCTTCCCACGCCCATAACAATTCTTGATAGGTGCAACAAAAATTTTCAATTTCCCTAAACCCCATCCAGCTACTTACATTAATCCTCAGCGGTGACAATAATGGACTCAGCCAAGCGCCCCTTCAAACTCTTTTTGCTGGTGCTGTTTTTGTGTTTTGCCGTCCACGCGGCACTTTCCCAGACCCCCGACGCAGATCGTATTGCGAAGCTCGAGCAGGCGGCAACTGACGCCAAAAGCTCGGCTGACAATGCCTGGATGCTGACCAGTTCCGCCCTGGTGCTGATGATGACCGGGCCTGGACTCGCTCTCTTCTATGGCGGACTCGTGCGCCGGAAAAATGTGCTGGCCA
The DNA here is from genome assembly GCA_036518395.1 of Candidatus Angelobacter sp. GTDB lineage: Bacteria > Acidobacteriota > Terriglobia > Terriglobales > Acidobacteriaceae > Angelobacter. Next base: position 45,767 of record DATDNH010000008.1, read on the forward strand.
CCATGATGCAGAGCTTCACCATGATGGCCGTAGTCACAGTCCTCTGGGCCATCGTTGGCTACAGCATCTCATTCGGTTCTGGAACGTCCTTCATCGGAGGATTACAGCATCTGTTCCTGCGCGGAGTCGGCACGCAGCCTGATCCGGCCTACTCCGGCACCATTCCTCAGCAGACGTTCATGATTTTTCAGTTGATGTTTGCCATCATCACGCCCGCGCTTATTACCGGTGCGTTTGCTGAGCGGATGAAGTTCAGTGCCATGGTGGTCTTCATGTCGCTGTGGTCGCTTCTGGTCTATGCCCCCATGGCGCATATGGTCTGGGGTAAAGGGGGCCTGCTGAACTCGGCCCTGGGCGGCCGTTTCCCTACACTCGATTTCGCTGGTGGCACGGTCGTCCACGTTACTTCCGGCGTCTCGGCGCTGATCTGCTGTTTATATCTTGGGCGCCGCGTCGGCTATCCCCATGAGCCGATGCCGCCGCACAGCATGGTACTCAGTTTTATTGGCGCATGCCTGCTCTGGGTGGGATGGTTCGGCTTCAACGCCGGCAGCGCGCTCAGCGCTGGCGGACTCGCTACGAGCGCTTTCGTGGCTACACATTTCGGAGCAGCCGCGGCCGTAATCGGCTGGGTAGGAGCAGAGTGGTTTCGGAATGGCAAGCCCAGCGCGCTGGGTGCAATCTCAGGCGCTGTCGCCGGGCTCGTCGCGATTACGCCTGCAGCGGGTTTTGTGAGCCCCGGCGCCGCGCTGATTATCGGATTGATTGCCGGCACCTTCTGCTACCTCATGGTGGCGCAGGTAAAGGCCCGATTTGGATATGACGATTCTCTGGATGCCTTCGGCGTACATGGCGCAGGCGGCACGATTGGCGCGCTGCTGACCGGGGTCTTTGCCCTGCGCGCCATCAACCCGGTTTTCAAAGATGCTCAGGGAAACATCCTTCCCTCCGGCGCTCTCGAAGGCAATCTGCATCAGTTGCTTTACCAGTCGATCGGAGTCCTGATCGCCTGGGTCCTCGCAGCCGCTGGTACTTTCCTGATTCTGAAGCTGGTGGACGCCGTCATTGGTTTGCGGGTCTCGACCGAGCATGAGATCCGCGGCCTGGACCTGACGCAGCACGGTGAAGAAGGCTACTACGGCGAAGCCTCAGCCTATTCCGTTCAAACACCTTCGGAAGCGCTCGGAGCGGACTAGGTTGTGGGAGTTTATCCCGAAGCGAAGCCAGGGATCTCTACCTCCTTTCACGAACGATTAACTTGTGTGCTCTGAGTTTGCTCGCTTCGCTCGGAATAAAGTCAAAAACCGATGCACTTATGACCATCGCTGCGATCGAGGTACGCCCTGCTTCCCTATCCGACCTTCCCCGCCTGACCGAAATCTACAATCACTATGTCATCAATACGCCCATCACTTTTGATATTGAGCCTAAAACGGTGGAGGGCCGTGTTTCGTGGTTTGAGCAGTTTGGACCTAAGGGGCGTTACCGGCTCCTGGTAGCGGACGATAATGGTGTGATAGTCGGTTACGCCGGCACGACGCGGTTTCGTCCCAAAGCTGCTTATGACACGACTGTAGAAACCACAGTCTATTGTGCTCCGGAGAGCAAGAGCCAAGGCATCGGCAGCCGCCTTTATGCAGCTCTCTTTGATTCCATTGCAGAGGAAGATATCCAGCTAATCGTTGCCGGATACACGCTGCCCAACGTCGCTTCGGAGGCACTGCATAAGCGCTTCGCCTTCAAACCTGTAGGCATATTCGCGCAAGTAGGCCGCAAATTCGGCCGATACTGGGACGTGGCATGGACTCAACGACTATTGCGGCCTTAAAAGCAAACTGCTTCAACTCCAATGGCCAAAGGCTAAGGGCCAACTGGGGCCCCGTACACGCGCCGACTCTGCGCGTACTGTGGTGGAATGGCACTCTTCTTCCTTTATAATGTAATCAGAACGCCTTCTGTTGGAGCTTCCCGTCACATGATCAGGTTTTGGCAGAGCGGCAATAAGGCCGCAAAATATTTACTGGGTGCGCTCATGACAATTCTTGCCTTGTCCATGGTCACCTACCTCATTCCCGGGTTCATGAGCGATACCAGCTTGAACCGCTCCGGCGTTGTCGCCAAGGTTGGCGGGCAGGAGATCAGCACACAGGACGTGCAGAAGTTTGTCAGCATGATCCAGCAGCAGCAGCGAGCACGGGGACAGTCTTATCCTGATGCCTTTCTCCCGTATCTGCAACAGCAGGCCACCGAGGCCCTGATTGGCCAGGCGGAGCTGCGCTATGAAAGCGAGCGCATCGGCCTTCGCGTCTCCGATGAGGAAGTCCGCGACGATCTCCGCACCGGCCAGTATGCAGAGATTTTCTTCCCCGGAGGGAAGTGGATTGGCCAGGACAAATATGAGGAGATACTGCGAAATGCGGGCAGTACGCCGGATGATTTCGAGCGCCAGACCAAACTTGAACTACTTAGAAACAAGCTGCTGGCCACGGTCACCGCGGGCGTCACAGTCTCCCCCGCGGAGGTCGAGAAAGCCTACAAAGACCAGAACCTCAAGATCAAATTCGATTACGCCGTCATCAATGCCGACGACGTAAAGAAGACTATCAATCCTACAGAATCCGAACTCAAGGCCTACTACGAAGCGAACAAGGCACGTTATCAGAATGCGATTCAGGAAAAACGCCAGGTCCGTTATTTTCAGATCAGCCAGAAACAGTTTGAGGGCAAAGTAACTGTCAGTGCCGCCGAGATCGAGCGGTATTACCACGACAATCAGGGCCAATATCAGGTTCCTGAGCGAATCAAAGTCCGTCATATCCTGGTAAAGGTTCCCGAGCCAGGTCCCGATGGTAAGGTCGACCAGAAAGCGGTTGATGCGGCGCGCGCCAAGGCCGAAGACATTCTCAAAGAACTCAAGGCAGGCGCCGATTTTGCTGAGCTGGCGAAGAAATATTCTGACGATCCGGGCAGTAAGGATCAAGGCGGCGACCTGGGCTGGCAAGGCCGCGATGCCACATTTGTGCCCGAATTCAAGGAGGCCATGTTCAAGCTCAATAAAGGCCAGATCAGCGATCCGGTCCGGACCGAGTTTGGCTTTCACCTCATCCAGGTCGAGGACAAGGAAACTGCCCGCCTGAAACCGCTGCCGGAGGTCAAGGCCGATATCGAAAAAACGATCAGGGAGCAGAAGACTCAGGAGATGCTTCAGCAGATGGCCACCGCCGCGGAAAATGACGCTCGCACCCAGACCCTCGACAAGGTCGCGGCAAAGTACGGCTCATCTGTGATCGAAACCCCTCCGATCGGGCGCGCAGACGCTCTGGCCGGAATCGGTCCTGATCCTCAGTTGATGGGCCAGATTTTCAGCGCCAAGGAGAAAGCGCCGGTTTCGGACCTCCAAACGCCTCAGGGTTATGTGTTCTTTCAAGTCACAAAGGTTATTCCGTCGCGCACGCCGGGTTTTGAGGAAATCAAGGACCGTGTGACCAACGATTTCAAAGGCGAGCGCGTCAATACTCTCGTGAGCCAGAAAACTTCCGAGCTTGCTGACCGCGCTCACGCTGAACATGATCTGCACAAGGCAGCCAAAGAAGCGGGTGCAACCGTCAAAACCAGTGAACTGGTCACCAGAAGTTCCCAGGTGCCCGAGATTGGCTCCATGTCAGGTCCGTCGGCGGGCAAATTGTTCGATCTGAAGGTTGGGGAAATCAGCGGAGCGATTGCGGCGGGACAGAATGGCGCCGTGGCTGCCATTTTGGAACGCCAGGAACCTGCCCTGACCGGCGACGACTTTGCCAAAGCCAGGGATAACCTCCATGAGCAACTCCTCCAGAGCAAGCGGCAGGAAGCCTTGCAGTTGTTCCTGAGCGACCTCGACGCGCGCCTGAGGAAAGAAGGCAAGGTCAAACTCAACCAGAGCGAAACCGGCAACCTGGGGAGAAGAAAAAGTTAGTCCATCAGGTCGTCTGGCCATCAGTTCATCGGGTCATCGGAACTTCGGGAATCGACCTCTTTGATTGATATTGAGAACCGCGTCAGCAACATATAGATCAATGTTTTCAAAAATCAAAGATCAAAAAATCATAAAGTCGTAATTCCTCTGTGGTTAAAGATTTTGATTTACTTTTAGCTAGCAGCCAGTAGCTAGCAGCAGTAGCTTGCTTTTTATGCGTTCTTCCGGAATCCTGCTGCATCCAACCTCTTTACCGTCGCGCGGCGGTATTGGCGACTTGGGCCCTGAAGCTTACGCTTTCGCGGATTTTCTCTCTGAAGCCCGTCAGGGCTTGTGGCAGATTCTCCCGCTGTCCCCACCGGGGCTGGGCAACTCGCCCTACTCCGCCATCTCCGCTTTCGCCGGCAACCCGCTTCTGGTCAGCCTGGAGCGCCTCGCGGAACGCGGATGGATCAACAACGACAGCCTGAAGCAGCTCTCCAACCGGCAAAAGCTTAAAATCGATTTCGATGCAGTCAAAGCCGGCAAGCTGCCTTTGCTGCGCCGTGCGGCCCAGAATTTTCTTGAAGCTAACACTAGCGATCGCAAAAGATTTGAAGCCTTCAAGCAGGAAAATTCGTGGTGGCTGGACGACTTCGTTCTGTTTGAAGTCATGCGTGAAATCCAGGGCGGTGAGCCCTGGAGTTCCTGGCCTAAAGAGTTGGCGCGACGCGACCCCGAGGCGCTGCGTCAATTCGGTCTCAAGTACCAGCGCGAACTTGAGGTGGAACGCGTGGTGCAGTTTGCTTTCTTCGAGCAGTGGCGCGCTCTGCGCAGCTACTGCGCACAGCGCGGGATCAGGATTGTCGGTGACGTTGCCATCTTCGTGAACTACGATTCAGCCGAGGTCTGGCGCCATCCGGAATTGTTTTATCTCGACCAGGATTTATTGCCAACCGTAGTGGCTGGCGTTCCCCCGGACGCCTTCAGCGCCACCGGGCAACGCTGGGGCAACCCGCTCTATCGCTGGGACGTTTGTAAATCCACGAATTACGACTGGTGGGTGCAGCGTATGCGGTGGGCGCTGGAGACCTGCGATATTGTGCGGCTCGATCACTTTCGCGGCTTTGAAAGCTACTGGGAAATTCCCGCCTCCGAGCCTACCGCAGTCAAAGGCCGCTGGGTCGCCGGCCCTAAAGATGACCTTTTCAAAGTTCTGCGCGCGCGCCTCGGCGATCTTCCCTTCATTGCCGAAGACCTCGGCATGATTACTCCGGAAGTCCACGCCCTGCGCAGCCGCCTGGGCATTCCCGGGATGAAGGTACTGCAGTTCGGATTTGATAACCCAGGCGCACACATTTACCTGCCGCACAACTATGTGGCCAACTGCGTAGCCTACACCGGAACGCACGATAACGACACGACCGAGGGCTGGTGGTCCTGTGCCGGTGAAGAAACCAGGCGGTACGCCTCAGCCTACATTGGCGACGCCAACGATGGAATCCACTGGGCGCTCATTCGCAGCGTGCTGGCATCAGTAGCCGGGATGGCGATTGTTCCGCTTCAGGACGTGCTGGGCCTGGATAGCGACTCGCGCATGAATACTCCTTCGCGCCAGGACGGAAACTGGGGCTGGCGTTTCGAAGGCGGCGCGCTGACCCCTGCGCTCGCCGAAAAACTCGCGACTCTTTCCGTCGTTTGCGATCGCATGCCAGAGGTTCCGGCCGCAGAGCGAAAAACCAAAGCCGCGTCCCCTGAAGAATTCGCCGCCTAAGCGGTTTGTAGTTTGTCCCGATCCCGCCCGTTGAAACAAGCAGTAAATTTCTAACTATTTCCTGCGAGAACGCCCCGGGAGGGGGGTGCTGCCGAACACAAGACGTGTCAGGGCGACTGCCCGGAGAAAACATGTGTCCACGCGGCGAACCCCGCGTCTTGTTTCAGTTCTGCTTTTGATTCCGGATCTGGCCCCTATGCCCTGCCCTGTGTAAAAACGGGCCTCTTCTCTATCCCTCTGGACCGGTTTTGCTGCTATAGTACCTCGGGTATTTGCACCATTTCCGGTATTTCACCGATATTTGGCGCTTGATTGCTTGCCGAACTCAGGGTCATCAGCCACGGCTTCGTTTCATCAGTTAGAGCGAGAAGTTGGCAGCTAATTATGCTTTCCGTGCTCGTTGTCGAAGACCACCAGGCAGTCCGTGAGGCGCTGGTTGCAGCTTTTCTTGGCTGGGGCCATCCTGTCTCATCCGCAGCTACTCTGCCGGAGGCTCTTGCCCTTGTCGACGCACGAAACTTTGACCTGGTCGTTACAGACGTGGATCTGGGCGGCGCGAATGGCCTTGATTTGGTGCGCTCCGTGCGAACATCACAGCCGGAGGTGCTGTTCATCGTCATGTCCGGACGTTTTGGCCCCAAAGATCTTCTTGGCAGTGGAATCAAAGCGGGAGACACGCTTAAATATCTCCGCAAGCCATTCTTGCTCTCTCAGTTACAAGCCGCAATAGGTGAGTTGGTGCAGCGGAATCCGGCCACAGCCCGCTGATCAAAAATAGTCATTCGTATCGCAGGGCCACAATCGGATCAACTGCGGAAGCACGTCGCGCCGGCATGGCAGTCGCGGCCAGTGTGACCACAGCAACCCCAACCAATGCAACGACGAAGGTAAGTGGATCACCGGGCGTCATGTTGAAGAGCATCGAGCGCAGCAGGCGTGAGCAGGCAATCGCGGCGGGCAGGCCCACTACAATTCCGGCAAGGCAAATCAGGAGGCTTTCGCGCAACACCATCCACAGCACCTGGCTGCGTTGTGCGCCGAGCGCCATGCGCACGCCAATTTCGGCAGTGCGCCTGCTGACGCGATAGGCCATCACGCCGTACAACCCGGTAGCTACAAGGATCGCGGCCAGCAGGCCAAAGAAAATCGAAAGCCGCGCAAACATGCGCTCATTAGAAAATGAATTGTCAAACTGCTCTACCTGTGTGACCGGATCCAGCAACGGCAGGTCCTGCCCAAACTCCTTCACGATGCCACGGGCTTCAGGCAGCACCGCCTCAGGTTTGCCACGGGTTCGCAGCTCAATCTGCATAGTGGCGATGCCTTCCACTTGCGTAAATGGCAGGTAGGCCATGGCCACGGGTTCTTCACGCACGCGGGTGTATTTGTTGTCGGAAATCACTCCGACGATCGTGTAATTCGGCTTGTCCAATTCGTCGAAAAGAGCAATCCGATGCCCGATTGGATTGGGGTCCTTGATGTAATTCCTGGCAAACGTCTGGTTAATAATCGCGGCGCGGGGCGAGGCTGCTGTATCTGCGTCAGTGAAATCACGCCCGAGAACCAGTGGGATTTGCAAAGTGTGTACGAAGTCAGAGCCCACAGGATTCCACCTTAGAAAAGCGAACTTCTTACCATTCGGAACCACGCCGTCCACATACACCCCGGTGTTGTTGCTCCAGCCATAACCGAGGCGATTCAGCATCATGGTCGCGGACTCCACATCCGGTAGCCCGCGCAGCCGCTCCAAAACGGTATTAAAGAATTGGACTGCCTCAGCATCGCTTTTAATCGTTTGCGGTGGCGCCACGCCAAACACGACCAGCCCGCGCGCATTTAGACCAAGATCGGCATTCTCAAGATTCATCAGCGTACGCACCAGAAGGCCGGCGCCGACCAGCAGCATCACGCAAAGAGAAACCTGGAGGCCGACAACAAAGTGTCCTGCGCGCAACTTGTGGCGATCCTGAGTGGACGCAGCCGCGGAAGTTTTCATCACCAGGCCGGGAGCGACACGCACTGCATTACGCAAAGGCGCAATTCCAAAAGCGAATGCCGCCAGGGCACAGATGCCCACAGCAAAAAGCAGCACCACGCGGTCAGGATCGAGATTTACATCGATTTTGGCCCAGGCAGCCAGAGTGCGCGTAGCCATGATGGCAAAAAGCCATCCGGCAATTCCGCCGAGGGTCACCAGTAGGAGGCTCTCCGTCAAAAACTGCCGCAGCATGGCCCAACGGCTCGCGCCCAAAGCCAGGCGCACGCTGAATTCGCGCTGCCGGTTGGCATTGCGCGCCAGCAGCAGCATGGCCACGTTGGAACAAGCAATCAGCAAAACCAGTGCGACCATCGCCATGAGCACTGCACAGGGCTCGCTGTATGCGCGATTCAGTCCTTCAACTCCACGTAACGGGGTCAACCCAAGCCCAATCGGCTTGCTCTCTGTTTTGGGCGCGCCAAGCGTGCTATAGACCGCCTGCTTGTAAACAGGATTGAGCTGGGCCAGGGCGCCTTCCCGCGAAACGTTTGGCTGCAACCGGCCAACCATCATCAGGTAGAACCATTTTGGCGCTCCATAAAGCGCGGCCTCTTTGACCGCAGCCGGTGCTCCCCAGGGCTTCAATAACGGATTCGTTTGGAATGGCACCCAAATTTCGGTGGCCTTTTCGCGCTCAAGGCCCATGAAGTCGGACGCGGCAACGCCGATGATCGTGAAGGGCACGCTCTTGATATAAACGGTCTGGCCAAATACGCCGGGATCGGCGGAAAACCGGCGCTTCCAGTACGAATAGCCAAGAATGGCCACCTGCGCGTGGTTCTTTTCATCATCGAGAGTGAAAGTCCGTCCGCGAACGATCCGCACTCCCAGGCCGGAAAAGAAGTTACCACTGACCTCGTCGGCTGAAGCCTCTTCGGGAGTGTCGCCGATGCGCACCGGAATCTTTGGCAAGCCCAGAGGAACAAACGCCACAAGGTCGGAAAACACGGCCGTCTGCTTCCGTAGCTCTTCAAAGGCTGGCTCGGACAAAGAAGAATCGCCAAAACCGGTCTGACTTGAGTTGTCAGGCTGATTGACGTAGTGCAGCAGGACGAGTTGCTGCGGATTTGGCACCGGCAGATACCGCAGCAAGACGGCATTCATCACGCTGAACACCGCGGTATTCGCGCCGATGCCCAGGGCCAAAGTAACCACTGCGACGATGGCAAATCCCGGCGTGCGTCGGAGCTGGCGATATCCATAACGAACATCTTTCAGCAGACCAAGGAACGAATCAGTGAGCCGCATAGTTTTGTCCGAAGATTTGTAATGGCATCCTCAGTGCCAAAGCTGGTTTCACCGCAACCTGCTGAAATTAGACGAGAAAAGCGACATTGCGGTATCAGGCATGCCCAGGTTTTGTTCGTTTATGGCGAGCCAGTGTTCGGGAATGAACACCACCAATCTAATCAGGTCATCAGGCTCAAAAGCTTGAAGAAACCAATCAGCCGCGCCGAGGCTTGTGCGGGCAGCTCTCCACATTCAGGCACGAGTCGGGAATCATCAAGCGCTCAACCGGCTTATTGCCGATAATGTGCGAATCGATGATTTCATCAATATCTTCTGCTCTGACACGGCCATACCACACCGCATCCGGATAGACCACAACATTCGGCCCATGTTCACACTGATCCAGGCAGCCTGATTTGTTGGCGCGGACTGTGCCCTTGATTCCGCGCTGTGCCAGCTTGATTTTGAACGCGCGCTGGAGGTCCGCTTTTCCCGCCGGATCACAGCAGCCACGAGGATCGCTCGCGGGCCGTTGATTGCAGCAGATGAAAATGTGCTTCGTAAATTTCGACATCAGGAAATCACAACGATCGCAATGCCGCGGCCACAGGACGGCGGGCTGCCCGAGCTGCCGGGAACACTCCCCCGAAGAACCCCATCAGCAAGGCAAACGCAACCCCCACGCCCAGCAGCGCTGGTGTGATCTTAAAAGCGAAGGCCAAATGAGAGAAAGTCTGCATGTTCATGGTTGAGGCAGTAAATCCGTTGAGTGGCAACACTGCCACGCACCCGATCAGGCCTCCAATCAACGATAGAAGCAAGGACTCGAGGACGAACGACGTCACAACGCTCATACCGCCGAATCCGAGTGCCCGCATGGTTGCAATCTCACGACCGCGCTCAGCCACGGCTGAGTACATCGTGCTGAGAGCCCCAAAGATGGCGCCCACACCCATGATGATCACCACGGCCCCACCCAGCCACATAATCATTTTCCTCATACGTAGTGATTGGTTCCCGTAATATTCCACTTCCGGAGTTACTGCTACATGCATGCGCGGATCAGAAGTAAGTGCGTCTTTCAAAGCTTGTAGAGCTTGCGGCGAAGTCAAATGAACCGTCACGGAGCGCGATAGGTCGGCCGGGTAGTGATAGACCTGATTCAGGACGTGGCTGTCGGCCCAGACTTCAGAGTCAAAGGCAGAGCCACCGGAATCCATGATTCCGACCACCTTCCAGATTGCGCCGCCAAATTTGACGCTGTTGCCAAATTCCAGGCCGGTGTAAGTATTGGCCGCACTGCGGCCAACTACCAGTTCATAGAGGCCTGCCTGGAAGATCCGGCCTTCACTTATCTTTACCTGCTTTCGCACCTCCAGCGCCTGGGGCGAGACTCCGCGAACCTGCACGTTCGCATCTGTTCCCGTAGCGCGCATGGGAAAATTTCTCACAACGACAACCTCAGGCGAAACCAGTGGACCACTTGCGGACCGCGCAACTCCGGGAGCGTCCTGAATTACGTGCACCTGGTCCAAGTCAACTTGTGAGTCCATCTCGTTGGTCGAACCTGAACGCAGGATGATCGCATTGTCGGCTGAGCCCGAAGCCACCAGCGTAGCTTTGAAGCCCAGATAGATGGAAACCGTGGCAACAAAAACCCCTACAGTTCCAGTAATCCCCAGGATCGCCACGGCGGCTGAAACCCACCGTTCTTTCATGCTGCGCAAGTTGTAAGAAAGAGGAATCGCCATTTCACACTCTCCTGAGCGCGTCCACCACGCGCAGACGCTTGGCGCGAATCGCGGGAAAGAATGCGCTGGCGATGCCCACCCCAAATGCCGACGCAAAACCCCACGGAATCACTCTCGCCGGCAAATAAAAAATGGGTAGAAAGCCGCCCGTTGGATCACCGGGGAGAGTGAATAGCTTTGCCAGGCCCAGGCCAAAAGCTCCGCCCACGCAGGCAATTAAAAGCGACTCTCCCACCACCAGCGACAGTACAACACGATCGGGAAAACCCAGGGCTTTGAAGATACCAAGTTCAGATGTGCGCTCTCGAACTGCCGTGGCCATGGTATTACCGGTAACCAGGAGCAGAGTGAAAAATACTATGGCGCCGATGATCATGATGATCAATCGGATATTGCCGAGCTGCCTGACCCAGCCCGCAGCAAAAGCTTTTTCCGTATCGCTATGCGTTTCGTAAGTCGAATTCAGGAACTCATTGTCGATGGCCTTGGCCACCTGCGCCGAATCATCAGGATTGGCAACTTTCACGTAATACCAGCCGACCATTCCTTTGTAGCGGTCTGGAACTTTCTCTTCGAAGTAGTCCCATTGGAACCAGAACTGGTTCTCGTCACCAACTTTCCCACTAATCTGGTAAACGCCGTCCAACGTGAACTCCCAGGTCCCTGGCAAGAAGGTTCCCTGAATGGGAATACGGTCACCTACCTTCCAGCCAAAGCGCTTAACCAGGCCCGCTCCCGCAATCGCTCCCGTCCTGTCTTTAATAAAGTTCTGCCACTGTTCGTCTGGAACTTTGAATTCGGGAAATAATTGCCGCTGGTGGTCGACATCGATAGCAAACTGACCAAAAAAGTTTTTAGGATCCTGGTAAACTCCGCCGAACCAATTGAAGTGTGAGACGTCCTTGACCCCGGGAATGCGCAGCACCCGATCGCGATAGGCAAGGGGCAGCGGCTGAATGATCGAGGTCCGATTTGTGACCACCAGTCGGTCAACACCCGCCACATCCACGCCACCGGTGAAAGCGATGTTAATGATCGCCAACACGCCGAACAGCAACAGCGCAATAGCGAACATTGCAGTCGTAAGCACTAATCGGGTCTTTTTTCGAAACAGGTTAGCCATCAAGATGTGACTGAACTTCATCTGGCGCCTCCTGCAGTGACCTGTTCGCTCCTGCCACTGCCAACAAGCGCGCCTTTCTCCAGGTACAGCGTGGTATCAGCGCGCTGCGCTACCACAGGATCATGGGTAACCATGAGGACCGTCTTGCCATGCTGCTTCACTAGTTGCTGGATCAAATCCATGATCTCGTCGGCGCTCTTGCGATCCAGATCGCCGGTAGGTTCGTCGCACAGAAGAAAAGTTGGATCGGAGACAATCGCGCGAGCAATCGCAACCCGCTGTTCCTGCCCTCCGGAAAGCTGCCGGGGATAGTGGTGTATGCGATCGGATAGGCCAACCACGGCAAGCGCTGTCTCGACATGCCGCCGTCGCTCAGCTTTGGATAATTTTGTAAGCAGCAGCGGCAGCTCGACGTTCTGATACGCTGTGAGCACGGGAATCAGGTTGTACATCTGAAAGATGAATCCCACGTGCCGTGCGCGCCATGCCGTGAGGAGACTGCCTGACATGTGCGTGATTTCATCTCCCGCAACTGTAACCGTTCCAGCAGAGGGAACATCGAGTCCGCCAAGAAGATTCAGCAAGGTGGTTTTCCCGGAGCCGCTGGGGCCCATGAAGGCAATGAATTCTCCTTTTTCAACGTCCAGGTTGAGACCCTGAAGAACGTCGATCTCCTCGCTCCCGCGCTGATATTTCTTGTCCAGCCCGCGCACCTGAATCAGGCACGATGACATGCCGCGCCCATCTACTCGCACCATTGGCTGCCTACCTCCGCAAATCTTTTTCCTGTTTTCCGATCCCGGCGATCACGCGCGATCACGGCGATCATTGTTTGACTTCCACTGCCTGGCCATCGCGCAACGCCTCGGCGCTCTTCACAACCAGGCTGTCACCTGCAGAAACTCCTGCGATTACTTCAACATCAGACCCATGTTCCCGGCCCAGGCTCACAGCGCGACGCTCTACTTTCCCATCGTGCACCAGGAACACTATCGATTTCCCTTCTTCTTTACGCACGGCACTGCCGGGAATGAGCACCTTGGCTTCACTCTTTCCCTTTGCAGCAGGAGGCTCGTCGCTGAGAAAAGCTACTTTCACTCCCATATCAGGCAGAATGCGCGGATCGAGCTGATCGAACGATATTCGCACTTTCACTGTGGCCTTCTGACGATCAGCGGTGGGAATCACGGTCCGCACGGTCGAAGGAATCTGCCAGTCAGGATAAGCATCGAGCGTAGCGATCACCTTTTGTCCGGGCTTCACGCGCGCGATATACGACTCGTTCACATCCACTTCAGTCTCGATCGAGTTCATGTCCACAACGGTGGCAATGCCGGTGCGGGTAAAACCTCCACCGGCGGAGATTGGCGAGACAATCTCACCGCGCTGCGCATCCTTGGAAACCACAATTCCATCGTAAGGTGAGCGCACGGTGCAATTGACCACGTCCTGCTTCGCAACGCCAATTCTCGATTCAGCAGCGCGGGTCTGCTCTTTGGTGAGAGCAATTTTTGAGCGCAAACTGTCACGCGAGGTGCGAGCTGTATCCAGCGCCTGCTGGCTGTTTACGCCGGCAGAGCGCAGTCCCTGAGCGCGCTCCAACTCCCTTTCGGCATAGCTGAGCTGCACTTCGAGATCGGCGAGCGCTGCGGCAGTAGCATCGCGATCTGTCTTAGCAGATGCCAGCGCCGCGTCCGGCTGGGCGCAATCCAGAATGGCCAGCACCTGCCCGGCCTTCACCCGTAATCCTTCTTCCGCGTAGATTTCCTTGACCTGACCGGTCACCTTGGCGGCCACGGTAGCGCGCCGGCGTGGGGTCACGTAGCCACTGGCGTTCAGCAGGGCCTCTGCACGGGCGTCTCCCGCAACGCGCGCAGCCGCCACTTCCACCACCGGTTTGCGCGACCGGAACGCCGCTAGTAAGCCACCGATAATTACTAATGCCCCAACGATTGCCGCAAACAGGCTTAGCCGCCTGCCTGTTTTACCGGGCGTGCGCAGGCGGTCTTCGATCTTGAGCGAGCCCAGGTCGTGCTTAGGTGGCATTGCGGTTGTGCTCATAAAAAAGCTGCTCGGACGAAAGTTATGCCTGGGAGGTAGTCCGAGTCCTACATCCTTGATACAACTCGCACAATTCGAGTTTCTGACCTTGGATTTTATCATTTGATAGCTGCGGCTCGAACCGCTCATGCAATCGTCCCTTGCTGCAGAATCGAGCAACTCACAAGCGGATTTTGGAGTCTAAGAATCCATTAAGATCCATCCGCGCCCCGTCTTCGGAGAACAATCTTGCATACCCAACACACGCATGAGCTTGTCATGATGGGAATTACCGCGTTTGTATGCCTGCCCATGGGCTACATCTTTGGAACAATCGTCCAGCGGCTCCGGGACATTCACGAGTTCGATCAGCGAGATGAATTTATCTCCGAAGCCAAAGCCCACCCCAGGCTTGCGGATCGCAGGGCGGCGTAAGACAGCTTTCTCGCCCGTCACTGCTTACAACCAAATCGCTGCTTCTACTCCTCATTCCTGACCGCATTCACCAGGAACCGCGGAAGTGCGCCCCCTTCCCGCTGATACAATGAATTCCAGCGCCCATACGCGCGCATCCAGAACTGAATCATGTTTGAAAATCTTCAGGAAAAACTTCAACGAGCATTCAAGAACCTGCGCGGCCAGGGGACACTGACCCCGGAAAACATCCAGGAATCCCTGCGGGAAATCCGCATGGCGCTGCTGGAAGCGGACGTCAACTTCAAAGTGGTGAAGCAGTTCATCGACCGCGTCGCGGAACAAGCGATCGGCCAGCAGGTGATGACCGCGCTCTCGCCTGCCCAGCAGGTCGTCAAGATCGTCAATGAAGAGTTGATCGAAATCCTGGGTCGCGATACGGCGAAACTCAAATTTGCTTCGCAGCCTCCCACAGTTGTACTGATGGCCGGTCTTCAAGGTTCCGGTAAAACCACCACATCGGGCAAGCTGGCTGCGTGGCTGAAAAAAGGCGGGCATCGGCCGATGCTGGTTTCCGTGGACGTTTATCGTCCCGCCGCTCGCCAGCAGCTCAAAGTCGTCGCCGACGCCATCAAGGCCCACCTGTACGAAGGCAAAGTTGAACACCCGGACACTGCTACCGTCGAGCGCCTGGCGAAAGAAGCCCGCAAAGAGGCCACAAACAGCGGCTGCGACGTTCTGATCGTTGATACTGCCGGCCGCCTGCACATTGATGACGAACTCATGGCGGAAATGCAGTCGCTGAAAAAACTGCTGGCGCCGCAGGAAATCCTGTTTGTCGCCGATGCCATGACTGGACAGGATGCAGTCCGATCGGCAGACGAATTTCACAAAAAACTGGCGCTTACCGGCGTCGTCCTGACCAAGATGGATGGCGATGCGCGCGGCGGCGCCGCACTCTCCATTCGCCAGGTGACAGGCCAGCCGATCAAATTTATCGGCGTGGGTGAAAAATACGACGCGCTGGAGCCGTTCCATCCCGATCGCATCGTCAGCCGCATCCTGGGAATGGGCGATGTGATGACGCTCATCGAACAGGCGCAGGAAAAAATTGACCAGAAAAAGGCCGAAGAGTTTGCCAAAAAAGCGCTCACCGGCGACGCCTTCTCGCTGGAAGATTTTCGCGACCAGCTGCGCCAGGTGAAAAAGCTGGGATCGCTGCAAAGTATCATCAAGATGCTCCCCAGTATTGGCCCTTTTTCGGGAATGCAGAAGGCTGCCGACAAAGTGGACGACAAACAGCTCGGGCGGGTGGAAGCCATCATCAACTCCATGACGCAAAGAGAGCGCACGCATCACGAGATCATCAACGGCAGCCGGCGCAAGCGAATTGCGCGCGGCTCCGGCACCAGCGTTCAGGAAGTCAATCAACTCCTGCGCCAGTACGCCCAGATGCGCAAGATGTTCAAGGACATGGGAAAAGCCAGCTTCGGCCGAAAACTGGCAGGAATGAAATTTCCCGGGATGTAGCAGATCACCGGATCACACGATCTATGAAGTCCCGTCCCAGGTTCGCACGCATATCGGAGGAAATGAAGCATTGGTCCGCTCTGCTGGAAGCTGAGCTGTCCACTTGGCCCGCGGTGACCGCCCGACGCATGTTCGGCGGGCTTGCGTTGTATCGTAAAGGCCAGATATTTGCGCTATTGCCGAGAACGCGCTGTTTTGAAACATCCCGTTCCGTTGCTTTCAAGCTCGCCACCAAAACTCCACAACTCACAAAGCAGTTACGCGCAGATTCGCGCATTCCCGACAGCCGGAAAGAGGACGCAAACTGGATTTCATATGAAGTGCGTTCTGCTGAGGACTTGAAGGATGCGTTAAAGTGGTTCGAACTCGCATATCGCAATTGTCTCTCCAGGAACAACTCGAAGAGCTGACCAGCAAATTGGGAGCGCTGGTTCCCGCTCAACGGCTCGCGGTCATTGATCGCGCCATCGCTGAGCTGAAGAACTCAGCCATTGCTGCGAGTGCTCTGAAGGAGGGCGACAGGGCTCCAGCATTCGAACTGCCTGATGGTGACGGTCGCATCTGGCGCTCACAGGACTTGCTCTCTCACGGCCGGATGGTGATCGTTTTTTATCGTGGACGCTGGTGTGCCTACTGTAATGCTCAGCTTCGGGCCCTCCAGGATGTTCACAAGCAGATTGCTGCCGCCGGGGCATCACTTGTGGCCATTTCGCCGCAAACGCAGAAACACTCCTACATGACCCGCGACATGCACAAACTGCGCTTCCCTGTTCTCAGCGACGCAGGCAATCAGGTGGCGCGCAGATTTGGACTAACATATCGCGTCTCACCGGAGCTGCAGGAAATTTACGACAGCATCTATACCAGGCTGCCAGGATATAACGGCGATCAAAGCTGGGAGCTGCCGCTCCCAGCGACCTATATTGTGATGTCCGATGGAATCATTTCTTACGCCAGAGTGGACGCAGACTGGAGACAGCGGCCCGAGCCGGAAGAGATACTCAACTCGCTAAAGTGAGTAAGTGTTCCGACGACGGATTTCAGAATATAGCTTTCCATGACGCAACCGAGGGCGGCTGCGCTCCACTCCCGCTTTCCCTCGGCATTCGGTTTTGGTTTTGCTTTTGCGCTTGTTTTTGAAAATCGAAAATCAACAATCAGAAATCAACAATTCCCCTTCCCTCTGCTTCCTCTGCTCCTCTGCGTTGAAGGTCTTGGGTTTTTGTTTTGCTTCCCCATTTCTTGCTTTTCTCCGTGCCTCCGCGTCTCCGTGGTGAGATTTTGATTTTCGTTGGGGCTACGCCGCATTGTAGTTAAGGATTTCCTCTGCTCGCCGGTGGCACAATTCCGTTCATCCGCAAATATTCCACCATCTGGCCGTACTCATCGGCATCGTGAATCACGGCAAAACTTGTCATGTAAAACCGCGGCATGGTGATATTGCGGAATGGCATCGGGTCGAGCATGTTCTCAGGTGTGATGGTTTTTGCCGCCCGATGCCCGACAGCAAAAGAATCCTTCAGGAACTGCATGATCTGCGCCTTGGTCGTGAGTTCGTCCGGTCCATTCGGGCCTTTGATGTTTTCCGGCATCTTTTCCCCGGCCACAGTGGTCCAGAAACGATAGTTCGCCGTGGCTGTGTGCTTGACCAGCAGCGCAAAGGTTCGAACATCTTTGAACGAGCCGCCGGGAATGTTGAGGCTGGCCGGCGTGAAATTGAATTTATCTTCGGGCATTGCATCGGCGGCCTCGACTACCAGCTTTTCGTAAGCGCTGACCTGGCGGTCGATTGCGGAAGCAATGGTGGGCGCAGGCTGCTGTGATTGCTGCGCCAGCGGCGTGCTCGGTGGCGGCGTGGTTGATCCGCCCCCCTGTCCCACGGCGCCAATGGCAAATGACAGCACAGCCAGCAGTAGAAACATTCTTATCGATTTCATGTGAGATTGCTCCTCTTATGCGACAGTCAAAAAGTTTAGCAGGAGAGTTGGGAATTGGGTAATGCGGCTGAATCACGAAATGGAATGAAGGGGCGCCCACGTCGTCCATCTCGTCCACTCAGTCCATAGCGCTTAATTAGCTGTTTCACTCAGAACAGCAGCATTGACGCGAAGCGCGTCCGCCCGGCCGGCTAGTCCTTTTCCAATCGGAATAACGGCGCTAGCAGCAGGCCGCAGCACAGTGCTGCCGCTCCGATCGTGAGTGTGGCCGTGACTCCGATCACCGAACCAACAGCGCCGGAAGCTGCGCTGCCCAACGCCAGGCCTCCCTGCAGCGCCACGATGTACATGGACATCACGCGCGCACGCATCCACGCCGGCACTGCCGTCTGGGCAACAAAATTCAAAGTCGCCAGATTGCTGATCCAGGCCAGCCCCGCGCCTGCAGCACAAAGCGAAGACAAAGCCAGCGTGTGGCTGCGCGCCAGTCCAAACAGCGCGGCTGCAAAAATGACGTTACCAAGAGCCACAACGCCATCTGAAGACAAGCCTTTGCGCATGCGTGAAAGCACGGAAGCACCGATCAGCGCGCCCACGCCGAAGCAGGCCAGCATTGCGCCGTAGCCTTCCGCGCCATAGGCGCGTGCAATCAGCGGCAACAGCGCCCAGAAGGATCCCGTAAACAGCGAGAAGGCGAGGGTTCGCACCAAAACTGCCTGAACGCGGCGGTCGTGGCGCACATACCGCACTCCGCCGCCGATGGCTGATCCCAGGCTGACTGCTGGCGGTAAATCGCGAACTGAAGGTTTCCAGCGATAAAGGAAAAGAATTACGCCGAGAAAAGAAGCGGCATTGAGAAGAAAAGTCACTCCATTTCCAGCCGTGGCAATCACCAACCCTCCCAGCGCCGGGCCGACCGCGCGCGCGATGTTAAAACCGGCGGAATTCAAAGCCACGGCCGCGGCCAGTTTAGGCGCGGGCACCAGATCAGGCGTGAGTGCCTGCCATGCAGGCTCATTCATCACCGCGCCAACACCAAGCAGGAAAGTGAAAACCAGCAAGAGCTGTGGAGTGACCGCTCCCTCAATCGTCAGCACGCCCAGCACGGCTGCTGCTGCGACCATCGAACTCTGTGTCACCAGCAGAAATTTGCGCCGATCAATCATGTCTGCCAGCGCGCCGGCGGGCAATGCTATGAGGAACACCGGCAGGCTTAACGCCACCTGCACCAGCGATACCCACATCGGCGAGCTGGTAAGCGTGCTCATGAGCCAGCCGGTTGCGATGTTCTGCATCCAGCTTCCGGTGTAGGAAATGACGGCGGCGATCCACAAGCTGCGGAAGAGCGGCTCGCGCAATGGCGCAAGCGCGGAGTGGTGCACCGAAGAGAGCTGGGCCTGTGCGGGAGTGTCCATTGTGCTATTGGCCCTCGGTCCGGCG
This sequence comes from Candidatus Angelobacter sp., assembly GCA_036518395.1. Lineage (GTDB taxonomy): Bacteria > Acidobacteriota > Terriglobia > Terriglobales > Acidobacteriaceae > Angelobacter. The sequence continues at coordinate 64,975 of DATDNH010000008.1, forward strand.
GTTGTAGACATGCGATTTCATTTGGACTCAGGCTCCCGCAATTTCGTGAGCACTCGCTGATGTAAAGGGCCATTCCTTGCGATGCCACGAGCGCACCATGAAGATGACCAACCCGAGCACCACAATTGTGATGGCGTAATGAACCTCTTTCATCCATTCGTTACGGAAGATCAACACATAAATGAATCCCAAGAAAGCCAGTTGCGCTGGGATCGGGTACAGCCACATGCGGAATGGCCTTGGAACATCCGGCCTCCGCAGCCGCAACAGAACTAATCCAATGATCTGCAACACGAACTGCATGCTGATGCGGATCACGACCAGCGCGGCAATTACATCCACCAGCCGAAGGAAACAAAACAATGCCGCCACCAGGCCAAGTGACAAAAGCGAGACGTGAGGAAATTGTCGCTTCGGATGGACCCGCGCGAACGCGCGAAAATAATTTCCGTCCACGGCGGCAGCATAAGGGACGCGCGAGTACCCCAGAATCAACGAGAAGACGGAGGCAAACGCCGTCCAGATCACCAGCATGGCAACAATCTTTCCTGCCCACGGGCCGAAAGTCCTCTGCATCAGAGTTGACGCGATGAACAAACCGTTGTTGGATTCGCCGGAGTGCTGCATCTCCTGCCACGGAATCACTCCCAGGATGCTGATGTTCATCACCAGGTACAGCACGGCAACGATAAGGATGGAAAAGATCACCGCGCGTGGAATATTGCGCTCGGGCTGGCGAATTTCCGCGCCCAGAAAGCACACATTGTAATAACCCCAATAGTCATAGAATGCGTAGAGCATGGCGGAGCCTAATCCGAGAAAAAAACCGGATGATGGATGAAAGGCTCCTGCAGGAAAGCTGAATGCCCTGGCAGCGCTGAAATGTGAGACACCGGCCGCGATCACCCACAGCATTGTGCCAATCACGCCCACCCACAGGAGCTTCGACAGGGCGCCAATCACCGAAATTCGACGGTACAGCAGAAGCACTGCCAGGCCGCAGCACGCAATGGCCACAAACGTTGCATTGCTGATCGGAATTCTGGTCTCGAATTTTCCCAAAACAGGAATGGTCCAGGAAAAAGCATGATCAACGTACGTATGCGCGAGTGGTGGCCACAAATAAGTGGCATATTGCGCCACGCCCAGGCAACCGGAAGCAATGGAAAGCGGGGCGCTGAAGCTGAGCTGCCAAACAAATAAGAAAGACATGAGCCGGCCGAGAGTGCGCGCGCCGTAGCTTTCTTTCAGATACTGATAAGAGCCGCCGGCCTGTGGCATGGACG
>DATDNH010000009.1:0-9073 GCA_036518395.1 Candidatus Angelobacter sp.
GGGTTCTTTAGATCACTCACGCTCTCATGCTGGAGCGATGTCGTGGAAACGTAATAACCGCGGTAGCGGCCACGTTTCTGAAGAATAGGATGGCCCTTCTGATCCGTAACCAGGGCCACCCATCCTTTCCAGCCTCTGGCGTTCGCGGTGTAGTCGAGACCGCGATTGTGCGGCGCGTAGGCGTTGGGCGCGCCGTCGGCATCGATCGTCATGCCGGCAGTGAAAAGAACGCCACCTTCTGTATTGATGACCGTCAGGTCCTGCTTTTTCAGGGCAAAGCTTTGTGTTTCGAGTGAGCAATCTGCATTCTCACGGCCGCCGGCAGTATCTCCGCCGGGATTTGCCACTCCCGGCTGCTGGCCGCACAGGGAAATAGCCAGGACAAGAACCGCGATCCCACACGAGCTGGCTCTGGCGAGCATTGGCGTACTCTGGTTCTTTTTACACTCACCGGCCGCTTTTCGCCAGTGGCGGCGAAGACGCCGAGACATTTGCCAAGTAGTATCGTGACACGATATGTTACTTTCATTAAAGTTTTTTAAGACACTGTTACTGATAACTGAAGATTAAAGGTCTTCTAAGACATTGTTTACTTATAAGTAAACTTTTGGCAGCAACTCCCACGAGAAACCCCGAATCAGAAAAACCATGCGCCACAGCCCAGGCCTCATAGTCTTAAGTCTTGTTTTAAGCGTCTATGCCACGCTTGGTTACGGACAAGCTTCGTCTCAGGGGCAGTGGTCGGCCCTGGAAACGTGGCCGACCCGCGCCGTGCACACAACGGTCCTGCCGGACGGCCGCGTCTTTTTTGTCTCGTACTACGATGAATCCCTGCAGCCGAACATCTGGGACCCGGTCACAGACACGTTTACTGCCACGGCTGGGAATTCTTATGCGCTCTTCTGCGCCGGTCACACCGGCATGGCGGACGGCCGCATCTTTATTGCCGGCGGCCACATCGCCGACTACACCGGATACCCACACGCCGTAATTTACGATCCCTCCAACGATTCTTTTACCCAGGTTCCGGACATGAATGAAGGACGTTGGTATCCCACAACCACAGTCCTGGGCAATGGCGACATCCTGGTGACTTCCGGCGACGTGAATGGCAACAGCACGGTTGACCCCACCCCGCAGGTATTTCAAGTTTCCAGTGGCACCTGGCGCGACCTCACCACGGCGCAACTCATGCAGGAGCTGTATCCAGTCATGTTCGTAGCGCCGAACGGACAAGTGGTTTACACCGGTCCAGACACGCTCACGCGCTCGCTCGATACGACAGGTACCGGCGCCTGGACCGATCTGGCCACCAGGGCATACACCGGCTGGCGAGACTACGGCCCGGGCGTGATGTACGAAAGCGGACAAGTTCTGGAAGTGGGCGGCGGTGATCCACCGACACCCACGGCGGAAATCATTGATCTCACGGCATCCACGCCTGCATGGAACTTTACCGGCAACATGAACTTTCCCCGGCGGCAGCATAATGCGGTGGTGCTGCCCGACGGCAAGGTCTTGATCGTCGGCGGAAGCAGTGGAGGCGGTTTCGACGACGACACGAATCCCGTATTGCCAACCGAGACGTGGGATCCGGCTACCGGACAGTTTACCCAGATGGCCAGCATCGCGGTCTATCGCGGCTATCACTCGACAGCGGTATTGTTGCCGGATGGTCGAGTGCTTTCCGCCGGCGGAAATGTTGGCGGGGCCAATGCCCAGGTTTACTCGCCACCGTACCTTTTCAATGGCGCACGGCCATCCATTTCCTCGGCGCCCACCAGCGTGGGCTACGGACAAACGGTATTCATCGGCACGCCTGACGCCGGCAACATTACCAAGGTCGCATGGATAAGAAATGCTTCTACCACTCACACCTTCGATGAAGGCGGGCGCTACATGCACCTGGGCTTCACCAAGACCAGCGGTGGATTGAATATCACGATGCCGGCCAACGGCAATCTTGCCCCTCCCGGGTATTACATGCTCTTTATCCTCAACGGTTCTGGCGTGCCGTCGGTGGCGAAGGTCATTCAGATCACTCAGGGCGGCGGCAATACCGGTAACCTGAGCGGGACCGTAACCAATACGTCTGGAGCGCCGATTGCGGGCGCATCGGTAACCTCCGGCAGCATCTCTGCCCGGTCGGCCGGTGATGGCAGCTACACCTTGCTGGATGTGCCTGCGGGTTCTTCGACTATTACAGCCTCGCTCTCTGGTTATAACAGCGCTTCGACGCAAGTCACTGTTGTGGCAGGCCAGAACGCTGTCCCTGCGCTCCAGCTTGCGCCCATCAATCCCGGCGCCATCACCGGAAGTGTGGTTGACAGTGGAGCACACCCAATCACAGGGGCGGCGGTGCGTGGCGATGGCCTTACTGTAATGACAAACAGCAGTGGAAGCTACACGCTAAACAATGTTCCCGCCGGTTCGGTCACTCTGACTGCATCCGCTGCCGAGTTTCAGCAGGCCACAGAAACTGTCACAGTGACAGCAGGCAATACCACTGCCGCGCCGGCAATGACTCTCGCTTCAAACCTGGGTAACGTGACAGGAACAGTCACAGATACGTCGAATAATGCCATCGCCCGCGCCACAGTCAGCTTTGGCGGCGGCAGCACAACTACAGATGCCAACGGCGTTTATAACTTCACCAATCTTCCCGCCGGAACAATCCAACTGGTTGCGACAGCCCAGGGATTCCTGAGAGCAACCCAGAACGTGGTTGTCACCGGGGGAAGCACCACGACGGCAAATTTCAGTCTCCCGGCTGCGGCCGCGGGGACTGTCACCGGCACCGTCACAAACATCTCCACGGGAGAAACGCTCTCCAACTCAACGGTGACGTGGAATGGAACCTCCGTGACCACCGACGCCAATGGCGTGTACACATTGAATAATGTCGCCGGCGGGACACAAACCCTCTCGGCTGTGCACACCGGCTATTTGCAGCGCAGCGGAACGGTGAATGTTAACGGCGGAACGTCCACGCTGAACTTCCAGCTTTCTACCGCGGGCATCCTGAACGTGCACGTGGTTTCTAGCAGCGGAACGGCCGTCAGCGGAGCGTCAGTGACCCTGACGGGAGGAGTGATCTCCACCACTCAGACTGGAGCTACCGATTCCACCGGGACTTACTCCAGCAGTTGGATCGCAATCGGCAATTACACAGTGACTTCCGGGACACTCAGCACGACCGCGACTGTTAATACCGGCCAGACCACAGACGTTACTCTGACCCAGACAAGCGGAGGGGGTGGAGTATTCGCGACTGCCAGCGTGACCATCAGCGGCAGCCTCGCCAGCATGCCGCCTACTGCTACTGCGAACACCGGCATGGCGAGCTTCGTGACCGCTGACGGCAATCCACACGTGTTTTACGTCGGCAACAATCAACACGTGATTCAACTCTCATGGACAAGCACCGGCGGCTGGCAGCCGCGGGACATGACCGCTGTCGCTGGCGGCTCCACGGTAGGGACCGGAAGTGCACTTACGAGCACACAGGTAAGCGGTGTGCTCAACATTTTCTACATAGATTCGAACAAGCACGTCAATTCCATTCATTCCGGAAATGGAATTATCTGGGCCAATTATGACCTGACGGCTGCTGCCGGAGGACCCCAGGCTGACCTGGCAAGCCCGATCAGTGCTTTCGGCCCGGCGGCCGACGCCAATCTCCATCTCTTCTATGTCGCCGGGGGCCATGTGAATCGGATGGTCTGGCCGACCGCTGGTGGCTTTCTGAACCAGGACCTCACGTCAATGATTGGAGGGCCCTCCGTGGGCAGCGGCAGCGGACTAACCAGCATGACACTTAACGGCGCTATTAATGCCTTCTATGTAGACGTTAACCGGCATGTGAATTCTCTTCAGGCTGGAAGTGGAGGCGCCTGGACCAACAACGACTTGACCACTGCGGCTAGTGGACCACTGGCCGATGCAGGAAGCCCGATCAGTGCTTTTGGCCCGGTGATCGATGGCAACATGCACATGTTCTATGTAGCTGGTGGCCACGTGAACCGGATGGTTTGGCCCACCGCTGGGGGCGTTCTGAATCAGGATCTCACTTCACTGACTGGAGGACCGTCTGTCGGGGCCGGCAGCCGGTTGTCAAGCATGGGGGTCAGCGGCGGCCTCAACACGTTTTACATAGACGCGAACCGGCACGTGAACTCTCTCCACTCTGGAGGGGGCGGGTGGGGGAACTACGATCTGACGGCCGCCGCCGGAAGCGGTCAGGCTGACCTGGGTAGCCAGCTTACCAGTCTTGGCCCATCGGGTGACGCCGTGCTGCATTTGTTTTATCCCGCTAGCAGCCATGTTGACCGGCTGGTATGGCCGACGAGCGGCTCATTTCATAATGAAGACCTGAATGCGAACCCGGTATCTGACTCGGGCACGGTGTCGCTCACGATCGGGAGCTTCACTGCTACTGCCTGTTACGGCGCCAGCACCAATTCCGCATGTACCGGCCAGCCGGCGAACAACACGGCTGCGCAGGTTGCATCTGCGTTGGCGCAGGCGATCAATGTCTCCAGCTCTCCGGCGACGGCCACGGTCAACGGAGCTGTGCTCACTCTTACGTGGAAGGTGAGCGGGAACGTAACCACGGCCGTAGGGGCGTTGGCGACTACGCACGACCAGCCCAGCGTGTTTGCGAGTCCTTCGTTCACCAGCCCGGCCACGAACTTCAGTGGTGGGCAGTGAACTTTGTTTCTGGAAGGTGGAAAATGATGCGCAAGATCAATTTCAAAATGCTTTGCCTGCTGGTTACAGGTACGCTGGCCTGCGTTCCGTTCGCTTCAGGGCAAAGCTATACCATCAGAGACCTGGGGGCGTTGAAGCCGGGCAGCGCGCGCGTTCATGACGTGAACGCGCAAAGCCAGGTAGTCGGCGCGTCGGGAGCTCCGCACGGCTCCAACACCCATGCTTTCTTCTGGACGCAGCAGGGCGGCATGCGCGACCTGGGCTTTCTCCCCGGCGGCGATTACAGCGTGGCTACCGCAATTAACGATGCCGGCCAGGTAGTGGGCGCATCCAACACGCGCAACAGCGTGCAGGCATTTCTGTGGACCAGCGCGAATGGGTTGAGCCGTTTGCCCACGCTTTCCCAGGGTGATTCCAGCAGCGCATACGGCATTAATCAGTTAAGCCAGATTGTCGGCAGGTCCGGCCAGCATGCGGTTTTGTGGAATGGAAGCTCGGTGAAAGACCTGGGCACCCTGGGCGGAACGAGGAGTGAAGCGCACGGAATCAACAGCTCGACTCAAGTCGTGGGCGTTGCCGATACCAAAACTGGACATCATGCATTTTTGTGGGCGAATGGCGGCCCGATGCAGGACCTGGGCACATTGCCGGGAGATCTGAACAGCCGTGCGGACCACATCAATGATCATGGGGCCGTGGTCGGCGCGTCAGAGAGTTTTAAAGGCGTGCGGGCGTTTTACTGGACCAGCAGCGGTGGCATGCAGGAGATTGGCGTGCTACAGGGAGGCGGCTACAGCGAGGCTTACGGAATCAATAATTCAGGACAGGTGGTTGGCCAGTCCGGCAGTTCGCTGGGAACACGGGCCTTTTTCTGGACGCCAGGTGGTTCCATCGCGGATCTGAATGATCTCGTTAGCCAGCTTCCAGCGGGCATCATACTGACTGGAGCGTTCGCCATCAACGACAAAGGCGAGATTGCCGCCTTTGGCGTGGTCAATCCCAAACTGAATGCGCACCACGTGGTGAATATGGACGACCATCTGCATTCAGGGCCTACGCACGTGATTTTGCTTACGCCAGTGCCTTAGAAGCAGGCCACAGGCAACAGCAAAGCAGCTACTAGCTGCTGGCGTCTAGCTGCTAGTCAAACCAACTGCAAAACCACAAACCTCGCCGCAGATTTCCGCGGAGGACCGCAGATATAAACTTCTCGCAATGGCGGGTAAAACCGGCGACTCGAGGACACATGCGAGTATGCGTAACAGCGTCACAACCCGCATAAATACTGGGGAAAATCAAACTCTAGTTCAGCGTACAGATTATCCCTGCAGTGCTTTGGCGCACCAGCGGAGCAGTTTATCTCGCCATTTTGGCTCATCGGCAAAAAAGCCTTTAAGCATGGGCGCGTCGCGAAGAGTAGCGTCAAGCCACGGCTGGACAATTCGAGGCTTGCGCAGATTAAAGCGGCTGCCCTTTTGTGTTACCAGGTTCCGAATCTCTTCCAGCACTGCTCGATGGTGAAGCTTACGATCGTAGGGAATATCAAACCGTCGCGGAGGTCCGGGAACGGTACTCGAAAGAACCCTACGCACTTTGCCTCTCGGTGTGCGCCGCTCGGTGATTTTGTCTAAACGACCCATCGCGGATTATTTTAGCGGGTTTCTCTTCGCTGGATTCCACGAACTACTTGTTTACAGGCGAAAACACTTCCAAGATGGCGGGTAAAAGCGGCAATTTTGCACTTGCGCAGGCAAGCGTAACAGCGTCACAACCCGCATAAATCCGCGCTGAGCGGGATTTCGCTTGGCGGCTCATAGGCCGCCAGAACGGCTCAATATTGGGGAAAACATGCCCTTGGCCTTTAGCTTTTGGCCTTTGCCTAAACAAAAGCAACTGCGACCTTCCACTTCTCCGCTCGATAACCAACCACAGAGCCGAAGCGATTAACGACAAAGGACACGAAGTATGCAGCCGCGAACCGAAGCGCTCCTGGCGGTTATATGCGGCGATCCACGGCACGCCGGGATTTTGCCTCGCGACTCAGACGCCGCGAAGACGGCTCAAAAAGTATACTTTAGGCAGGTTTGGGGATACTTTTTGCGCCGAGGTATCCTCTTGGCCGCTTATAACCAGCAGCGGATATAAGCGAAGATCCACGGCCATCCGGGATTTCGCCTCGCGACTTCCAACGCCGCCGAAGACAACTCAAAAAGCAGGTTTTTGGCAGGTTTTCGGCGACATTTTGAGTCGATGTCGCCGAATTGTAAAGATCATCCAAACCCAAAAGCACGGATAGTCCAAAAATGGGGGAGATTCCGCGATTCCGCGCGTAGGCCCGTCTTTATTGGGCAAAACCACTCGCGGAATGCCGCGCGGAAGCCAATTTCTAGCGCGAGGAGCAGCCACGGTCGCCTGGTCCGAAACCGGCAGGTTAAATGCGGTTGGAATGCGGTTAGAAATCATCGGCCCAAAACCGTGGTTTATCCGCGCTGCCGCTCCGGAGCTTGTATGTCGCTGAATGGAAAAGAGATACTCGGGAGCGGAACGGAAGAGGCATCCGCTCCAACCGCTCCATTCCGCTCCTAAAACCATCTCGCTGGAGACACATATCCCGCAGCGTCCTCGCACTGGGTTTAGACCAGCGCGAAGACACTTGTTCTGCTGCGTCCGTGTTACGTGACACGGGCGCAGCACTGAATGAAGCGCGATCTGGTTTCTTCTTGAGGCCAAACGACTGCCTCAAGTCAGAATGACAGGTCGATGCACCGTGGTCGATTTAGCACGGTGCGGCTTCTATTAAGTTGTCAAAGATCGTGACGCATTCACGCATCAGCGAGAGTGCGGTCGCCCTGGGGCGACTACCCACATTTATGTGAGCGGAACCAGAATTACATGCACGGAAGTGTTTGGGAAGGGGATAGCGTCAAAAGTACGTCATTGTGACAGCCATCTGATGTCAAAGTGGCAGCAGAATGACAGGATCCACACTCATTTTTGTTTACGGCTTGTCGACGTGTGCCACACGTTCGGGAAAAGAAAAAACGCAAGGTCTCTCCGATTGTCCACTGGTGTGGACAACCCTCGAGATGACGAATCATCGCTTTTTCGGGCCCAGATCCGCGGACCGCGAAGGTCTTACTGCTGGAACGCCTGCTTCAAACTCGGATTCACGTGAATGGCTTGCAGGCTTGAGGCGTCCCAGCCGCCACCGAGGGCTTTGATCAGCGATACGGAAGTCACAAGGCGCTGGCCCAGCAGTTGGGTGGCCAGGCGCTGGTTGTCTAGCAGAGTTTCCTGGGCTGTGATTACGTCCAGGAAAGTCACTAATCCGCCGACGTAGCGATCGTTTGCGATCTTCAGCGCGCGCTGGGCTGCTTCTACCGCCTGCTGCTGCGTCTGTGCGGCCTGCGACAGGACGGACAGACCGGAGAGTCCATCTTCAACTTCCTGAAACGCCGTCAGAACTGTTTCGCGGTAATTGGCGACGGAGACCCCATAGGCTGATTTGGCAAAGTCCACTTGCGCGTGCAATTTGCCGCCGTTGAAAACGGTCTGCGCCACATTGGCTCCCAGCGCCCAGAATGTGCTGGGGACGTTCAGGATTTGTCCAATGCCGCTGCTGGTGGTTCCGCCTCCGGCGAAGATGTTAACGCTGGGATAAAATGCGCTTTTCGCTACGCCGATCTGGGCATTCTGGGCGGCCATCTGTCGTTCAGAGACGGCCACGTCAGGACGCCGCTCCAGCACATCTGACGGCACGCCAATGGGAATCTCAGGAGGTTGCAACGCCAATGGTTTTACAGGAACGCTGAAGCTTGAAGCCGGCGTTCCCACCAGCGTGGCAATGGCATGCTCAAATTGGGCCCGCTGCCGGCGCAGCAGTGTGGCCTGTGTGCGCGTAGCATTCAGCAGGGTTTCCTGCTGGGCGACATCCAGGCCGGAGGCAATTCCGCCTTCATGGCGGTTCTGCACCAGCGTGAGACCTCTTTGCTGATATGCAGCGGCCGAATCCACGACCGCAATTTCCGCGTCCAGCTCGCGCAGAGTGAAATAGTCAACCGCGAGTTCCGCCGTGATCACCAGACGAACATTCTCAAGACTGGCGGTTGAAGATTGATACAGCGCATTCGACGATTCCACATTGCGGCGGACGCCGCCAAAAATATCCGGTTCCCAGCTCAGGTTGAAGGGCAATGAAAACGTGCTCTGCGTGACGGGAGCAAGAACAATCGTGGAGCCGTTGCTGGGGCGATTGCCGGAGAGACGGGAGCGTTGCGCGGAGAATCCGACCGTCGCCTGGGGAAAGAGTCCGGATGCGGTAATGCGGGCGGAGGCGCGTGCCTGCTCCAGTTGATTGCGGGCT
>DATDNH010000010.1:0-3295 GCA_036518395.1 Candidatus Angelobacter sp.
CCCAGCTTTGTGCTGATCCCGCAGGACAGCCTGAATCTGAAGGCGGAACGCGCGCTCTCCTCAGACAGTGTGGGCCAGCGCTTTGTGCTGAATACCACGATTGATGGTCCAACGCACATGAATCCGGTGCTCAACAATTTCCATCTCGGAATGATCCTTTCGCTCGAGTCTCCCAACTACTTCACCAAGTTTGCCGGATTCGATGCCAATGGCGACATTTTCGGCAACAACGACCGCGTCGGCATTGAGCCGCGCAATACCTTCAAAGGCGATAGCTACCAGTCGGTTGATATGCGGCTGTCGCGCGAGTTCAAGCCTGTAGAGCGACTGAGCATTGAGACTATTGCCGAGGCATTCAACCTTTTGAATACGGTAAACGTACGCTTCTTCAACACAGTCTATGGCGCCGCGGACTTCTGTAATTTCAACGCCACGGCGCAGGGATGCTCAGCCATGAAGTTTCTGGAGGGCTCACCCAATCCGAATTACGGCACACCACGCGCAGTCTACAATCCGCGGCAGATTCAGTTGGCGTTGAGGTTGAGGTTCTAAGAAGCAATTAGCGGTTAGCTCTTGGCTCTCAGCTCTTGGCCTTTGGACTCTTTTGATTTCCTCTGTTTCCTCTGTTTGTCCTCTGCGGCCTCTGTGTTGAGGTGTTGGGGTTGGTTTTGATTTTGTCGTTGCTAAATACTAAATACTAAGTACTAATTACTGCATGGAACAAAAATGGCCCGAGCTCCTGGTCATCGTTCGCCACGGCCAATCAGAACGCAACGTGGCCAAAGAACAGGCCAAAGCCAGCGGCAACGCAATGGTCTGGGGCAGCAGCCTGCGCGACGTCGATACGCCCCTCACGCCGCTCGGCATTCAGCAGGCCATTTCCACCGGAAAGTTTCTTCGCGATAAAGCTACATTCGACGTAATCTTTTCCTCGCCCTACATGCGCACCATGCAGACGGCGCAGCACATCGCAGAGCAACTGGGCAGGGTGCCTGAGATCATCATGGAAGAGCGCGTGCGCGAAATTGAGTTTGGAATTCTCGACGGCCTGACCCATCAGGGAATCAAGGAACGCTATCCCGATGAGTGGGCGCGGCGTGAGCGCGAAGGGAAGTATTGGTACCGTGCGCCCGGCGGTGAGAGCCGTCCGGATGTAGCGCTGCGCGTGCATAGTTTTCTTGGCGCATTGACGCGCGATTTTCGCCAGAAAAAAGTGCTGGTCGTCTGCCACAGCGTGGTCGTGCTCATATTCCGCCGCCTGCTCGAGCGCTGGGATGAGTCCAAATACCTGGAAGTGGATAAAGAAGATGATGTACTGAACTGCGGCATCACCACCTACCGCTACGACCGCGATTCGAACAAGCTGCAACTCGATCTCTACAACACCATCTGCTATTCCTGATTCCGTGGTTTCTTCTCCGCGTCTTCAGTTCTCCTCCGTCGCTCTGTGTTGAGCCTTTGCTTTTGTTTTTGCTTTTTCTATTCCCTGTTCCCGGTAACCTGTTCCCTAAGCTTTGGTAGACTTTTGCGTTCGCAATTTCAACGTGAGGCCACTGTCCATGCGAAAACTCAATCGCTTTTTTGCCTTCTTCATCACTCTTGTGCTGGCTCACATCATGTTCGGCCAGACCGCGCTCCATTATCAGAAAGCGCCCAAGCCGATTCCTGAGATTCTGGATGCCCCGCCCACGCCTTTTGTTTTTACCAGCCCTAAAGCGGACTACCTGCTGGTGGCGGACCGTCTGGGGAATCCTCCCATTGCTGACCTGGCCCAGCCCATGCTGCGCCTGGCCGGAATACGCATCAATCCCGCCATCAATGGAAGACACCATGTGCCCCGGCTCACCGGTCTTCACCTGATTCGCATTCAGGATGGCAAAGAGCAGGCAATCAAGCTCCCAGTCAATGCTTATATTGGCAATCCTGAATGGTCGCCCGATGGCCAGCACTTCAGCTTTACCAACACAACTCCCACTGGAATTGAACTCTGGGTAGGCGATACCAACTCTGCCGCTGTCCACCGCATTTCCGGAATTCAGGTCAACGCGATCCTGGGCGGCCCCATTCAGTGGATGCCCGATAACCACACACTGCTGGTAGAAGCTGTTTCTCCCAATCGCGGCAATCCACCTGCTGACACCAGAGTCCCCGACGGCCCAATCATCCAGGAGAGTGACGGAAAGAAAGCTCCGGCCGCCACCTATGAAGACTTGCTGCAAAGCGCTCACGATGAGGATTTGTTTGACTACTATGCGACTGCCCAACTCACGTTGGTTGACATTCAAAGCGGGAAGCTCTCCCCGCTGGGCAAGCCTGCCGTCTTCTTCCGTATCGATCCTTCCCCGGATGGAACTCACATTCTGGTGGCGCGCATTCACCGTCCTTATTCTTATCTGCTGCCGTTCATTGATTTTCCCAAAGAAGTAGAAGTCTGGGACCGCAGCGGCAGGATGGAATTCAAGTTGGCGAGCCTGCCGCTGGCTGAACACGTTCCCATTGAAGGCGTGCTCACCGGCCCGCGCGCTTATGAGTGGGCAGCCACCAGCCCCGCAACGTTGGTTTGGGCCGAGGCGCTGGATGGCGGCGACACGCGCGCCAAAGTCCCATATCACGATCATGTACTCATGCTTGCAGCTCCCTTCAAAGCGCAGCCGGTGGAACTGGTGAAACTTGAATATCGTTTTGCCGGCGGCTTTGGCCTCGGAGGAGGAGGTCAGGCCATTGAGTGGGGAGAGAACGGGATGGCGCTGCTGCATGATTATGACCGCAACCGCCGCTGGACGCGCACGTTGATGGTCAACGTCAATCAGCCCGGCGCGGCGCCAAAAGTCGTGTGGGAGCGCTCCATCCGCGATCGTTATGGCGACCCGGGAGCGCCATTGACCAAACGGCTTGCCAATGGCAAGAGAGTTATCCGGCAAAACGGCAACATCATTTTTCTCGCCGGCGACGGAGCTTCTCCCAAAGGCGAGTTTCCCTTTTTGGATCGCTACGACCTTCAGTCGCAGAAGGCTGAACGCATCTTTCGCTCCGGCGAAGGCAGCTTTGAAACCGTCATTGCGCTTGCCTCCGACGATGGCTCGCGTTTCATCACGCGGTATGAGAGTCCTGCCGATCCTCCAAATTATTTTCTGCGCACTGCCGGAAGCACAAAAAAGACGGCGCTGACGCGTTTTCCCGATCCGGCGCCTCAGCTCAGAGGCATCACCAAGCAGATCGTCACCTACAAGCGGGCCGATGGTGTGCCGTTATCTTTCACTCTCTATCTGCCTGCAAATTACAAGAAGGGTGAGCC
>DATDNH010000011.1:0-3514 GCA_036518395.1 Candidatus Angelobacter sp.
CACGGCGGGGACCCCGATAGCTGCGGCGCGTGGGCGGCCTCCCACCCCGCCACGCGCAAAGGCACCGCGCATCGGGGACCCCGGCCTCGCCCTTATCGTTGTCAAATCAGTGAGCGTCGAATTTGCGCACGGCTGCGTTGCGGGGCGGCAGCGCGTTCAGCAGCTCACGAACAGTTTTCTTGAGCGCTGGATGGCGCACCTCTGGCGCAATTTCCGCCAGTGGCTCCAGCACGAAACGCCGCTCGTGCAGCGCCGGATGAGGAATGGTAAGCGCCGGCGTCTCTATTACGGATCCACCAAAAAGAAGAATGTCTATATCGATTATGCGCGGCCCTTTGGGCTGGGTTCGCCGCCGTCCCATTTTTTGCTCGATCGCCAGAACCCGCGCCAGAAGCTGTTTCGGCATCAGTTCTGTTTCCAGCGCCACCACGCTGTTCAAAAACCACGGCTGGCGCTCAACCTCCACCGGTTCGGTCTCGTATACAGACGACCGCGCCACGACTGTTCCCAAATCGCGCAAATGGCCGATAGCCGCTTCCAGATTGGCCGCGCGATCGCCCAGGTTCGACCCTAATGAGAGATAGACAATCTTTTTCATCAAGATTTGGCCAGGTCCCAACGCCCAAACTGCTCATCGTACGTTACGTTGGTCACTGGCAGAGGGGTAAACTTCATTGTATGTTCGTAATCTATGGCCCTTGAAGCTCTACTTCTCACCAGCGATCCGCAGGTCACCAAGACTCTGCATCGGGTGATGAATGAAGCCAATATAGACCTACAAGTGTGCTCCACGGCAGACGATGCACTCGAGATCTTAAACCGCCATAAATATGACACGTTCATGGTGGATTGTGACGACGTTCCGGCTGCGGCGCACGTCCTGCAGCAACTGCGAAAAGGCAAGTCGAACAAGAGTTGTATTGCTTTTGCCCTGGTCAATGGCCGTACCTCAATCCGCGAAGCTTTTGAGATGGGGGCCAATTTCGTGCTGGACAAACCGATTTCAGCGGAGCGGGCCATGCGAAGCGTCAAGGCCGCTCATGGACTGATCATGCGCGAGCGCCGCCGTTACCACCGCCATCTGGTGAGCGCGAGCGGAAACATCGTGGTGGACGGCGCCACGGAGCTGCCGGTAAGCATCCTCACCATCAGCGAAGGCGGCGTCTCGATTGAATGTGCGCGGCAGTTGGAACCCGGCAGCGCGGCCCGTATGAGAATCCTGTTGCCTGGGGCAAAATACGCGCTGGACCTCAAAGGCGAAGTTATGTGGTCTGACACGGAAGGCCGCTCCGGTGTGCGGTTTCAGGCGCTTTCCCCGGACACCAAAAAGGCCCTGGATTCATGGCTGGAAAAGCGTGCTCTGTCAGTCGATAAAGGCGTGATGTTCATCAACGCCACTGTGACGCGCCCGGTTGATTAACTAGACAAGGGCTTCGCCCTTGATATCCCTGCCGGGATATGGGAAGTCAGAAGTCAGGAGTCAGAAGTCGGTAGAGAAACAACGAGAAGAAAATTCTCGTTTCAGGCCGCATAATCGCACTAAATGGGCTGGACGCTTAGTGTAGCGGCTTGAATGCTGGCAGGAGCGTCTGTGGTCTCGGTGGTTTCTTCCCACAAAGATCTATCTTTCAGTAATCCCTGGACCAGTGCGGTATGCATGGCGTGTCCGGCACGGTCGGCGACGATTCGACCGATCACCTGTTTACCCAGCAGCGCCAGGTCACCGATCAGGTCGAGCGTCTTGTGGCGCACAAATTCGTCTTCAAATCGCAGCGCGCCATTCTTGACTCCTTCACGCGTGAGCACAATCACATTTTCTTCCGAGGCGCCGCGGATCAATCCCATGTTTCGCATGGCGCTTTCTTCATGAAGAAAACCGAAGGTGCGCGCCGGCGCGAGTTCTTTCTGGTAGAGGTGGCGCGAGAGATCAATCTCAAAGGACTGCTCGCCAATCGGTGGGGCGAAATTGATCTTGTAGGCTACTGAATAGCCGTCAGCAGGATAGGCGGCGATGAACTTGTTCCCATCGCGCACTTCAATTTCGCGCAGGATTTTCAGGTATGACCGCCGCTTGCGCTGCTGCTTGAGTCCGGCTTCCAGAATAAGATCAACGAACGGTTGTGCGCTGCCATCGAGTATGGGCAATTCGAGATTGTCGAGTTCGATGATCGCGTTATCCAGTCCGATTCCGATACACGCTGAAAGCAGGTGTTCTGTGGTCGAAATCAGCACACCCTTTTTCTGCAGGCTGGTGGCATAGCTGACCTTGGCGACATTGCGTCCGGTGGCTTCAATTTCAAAACCGTCCAGATCAACTCTCCGGAAGACGATCCCCCGTCCCGCCGGCGCAGGCAGGATACGCACATGTACCGGAGCCCCGCTGTGCAACCCGATACCACGACACTCCACGCTTCCGCGAATGGTCTGTTCGAATGGCAAGTGATTAGAAGTAAACAGATTACACCCGAAGAGGCGATTCAGCAGTGTTGTATTTTTACCACGCTTCGTGGTTTTGCATACAATTTTGAGTGCAATCGAGATGTTGCGACAGTCTACAGACACTCTCCGACGTTAGAGGATCAGTCCGGCGCCCAACACAAGACCGGACCGTCGATGTTCTTCACGACTGGCGGGGACGCCAGGGACACCAACACGGGATGGGCTACCATTGATGATAATTCTCCGACGGCATACTTGTCATAGGCGTCGTACCCAAAGCAGGCTGGCTTAGGATTCTTCGTATCCAAATTCTTCCTCACACGCTCCCAACAAGAAGCCACATCGGCCCGGAGGTCGCAATCAGCTTGCTCCACGCGCATGTACTTGAGCGTAATCGCTCCGTCTGGAGTTTTGTTGATCTGCATCCGATTGATCAGACCAAGTGGTGGCTCCTGCCCATACATCTTCTTGAGATACATACACCTCAAGCAATCGGCATCCTCGAACACTTGCTGGCCCGTCCTTGAGTCATACACATGAAACTGAATTCCGCCACTGAGGCCGTCGGGGTCGGTCACAAATACGAAGTCTCCTTTAACCCCAAGGAAATAACCCCACCAATCATTGCTTGCCTCAAAGACTTTCTCTCCGGAAGCATGAGACCGGGTGCAAGCTGGGTGTGCGTTCGCAGCGAGACGGATAAATGAAATCCAAGCCGCGCCCTTCTGACTGACGTCGTATTGTTTGACCATTACGGTTGGAAACCAGTAGCAGAACAGCTTGTTGCGAGCGTGCCGGTAAGCGTTCCACTGCCACGCTGGACTCGAAGCAGACGGCTTATCGAAGGACGGCCCAAAATCGAGCGTCTTCTTCTCTAGTGGCACATCGAACCAATCCGGTTCGACTTTTGATCGATCCTGTGCCTCCAATGCACCCAACCCAAGAACCAGAAGGAACAGAGCCGCTTGCAACCGAGTCTTCATGGAGACAATGTACGCCCCGACAAACGGCGTCTTCAACTCATCAACAACAGGCAACAAAATCCATTTCGCGCTTCGCGCGAGAGACGGTGCTC
>DATDNH010000012.1:0-2907 GCA_036518395.1 Candidatus Angelobacter sp.
CTCCATCCTGAAAGTCTGGGGCTCAGAGATGATTGACCACGTGGTGGACGAGACTGTGCAGATTTACGGCGGCTATGGCTTCGTTGAGGAATATCCGGCGGAGCGTTCGTACCGCGATGCTCGCGTCAACCGCATCTTTGAAGGCACGAACGAGATCAACCGCATGATCATCACGGGATGGCTGCTCAAGCGTGCCATGAGCGGACAGCTTCCACTTCTCCAGGCTATCAAGAAGCTGACCGATGAGATCACCTCCGGTTCCAGCAGCGAGCCTCTGGAAGGCACACTTGCGGCCGAACGCACGCTGGTCAGCAACGCCAAGAAAGCGGGGCTGATGCTTGCAGGCGCCGCCTCACAGAAGTACATGATGGCCCTGGCGGATCAGCAGGAAATCCTCGGTGCGATTGCCGACATGGTGATTGAGACTTATGCCATGGACTCGGTTGTGCTGCGCACGCGCAAGCTGATTGAGCGTGAGGGCGAATCGCGCTGCCAGCATGCTGTCGCGATGACCCAGGTCAGCCTGGCCAATTCTTTGAACAAGATCGAAGCCGCGGCGAGAAAAGTGGTTGCGGCGGTCGCCGAAGGCGACATGCTGCGCACACAACTGGTCATCCTGCGCCGCCTGTTCAAATACGAGCCCTACAACGTGATCGCGCTGACGCAGCAGATCGCGAACCGCGTCATCGAAACCGGCAAGTATGTAATTAATTAAACAAAGTTTTGCATCGCCTTACGGCTGGAGAACATCTTTTCTCCAGCCGTTATGAATCCCGAAACTTCCCGCATCGCCGATCAATTGCGTCGCGCCTTTAATGGCGAGGCGTGGCACGGCCCTGACCTGCATGCCTTGCTGTCAGACGTGAAAGCAAAACGGGCGCACGCCCATCCCGTCGCCGGAGCTCATTCCATCTGGGAATTAGTGCTGCACATTGAAGTCTGGACGGGCGCCGCAATGCGCGCCATTCAAGGAACGCCGATGCCAAAAATTGTCGGCACCGCTGAAGATTGGCGAACAGTTACTGATGCGAGTGAGCAAGCCTGGAGCAATGCTGTTCAATCTCTCTTCAAAACCAAGGACGAACTGGCCGCTGCCATTGAACAATTCCCCGATACCCGCCTGACTGAAATCGTGCCCGGCCGCAAGTACGATTTCTATTACCTCTTCCACGGGATCGTCCAGCACAGCCTCTACCACGCCGGCCAGATCGCATTGCTGAAAAAAGGCAGTACTTAGCGTCGAGCGCAGCCGCCGAGGTCCCGAGCCAAAAGCCAACAGCTAAAAGCCAAAAGCAATTTTTGCATCTCCGTTCCGCCACCTGATAATCTAACTAACTGGTTAATTAATTGTTGTTTTCGAGATCACTGAAGACCTGATGGTGGAAGCGAGTTCCGGCGCAGCGCCCGCATCACAATTCCGCGAACGAACCCCGATTTCGCCAAGGCATCTAAACGAACGAAAGAAGTGAAACGCATGGCCAGGACGCAAGCTGTCCTAGTATTTTTTTTATCTGCTGCCTTCTCTGCCCAGGCGCAAATGCCGGCTCCCGCGGCCGCACCAACCGGCAGCGGCTCCAACATCAACAATAATGACCGGCAATCCCAGCCCGTGATTATCCAGACGCCGCTCTCTGTCGACCAGTTCAGCGGAAGCGGTACTGTAGACAAGCTTGTGCCAGGAGTCATCAAGCTGTCACTGCTGGATGCAATGGATCGCGGGCTCAAGCACAATCTTGGGCTGTTGCTCTCCCAGGAGCAGACCGAAGCCGCTCGCGCCCAGCA
Source organism: Candidatus Angelobacter sp. (assembly GCA_036518395.1). Classification (GTDB taxonomy): domain Bacteria; phylum Acidobacteriota; class Terriglobia; order Terriglobales; family Acidobacteriaceae; genus Angelobacter. The sequence goes on from DATDNH010000012.1 coordinate 1,783, forward strand.
CTGGCGCAGCTTGAGTTCATTGCTTCCAAATCTCGTCATCCATAGTTCAGAGACGATTCAGCAGATCAATCTGGCCGCCTTCGGCATTCCCTTCACCGTGAACGGATCAACCATTGTGGGACCATTCGCCGTCTTTGACGCGCGGCCTGCACTGACTGAAAGAGTGCTGGACTTTGCCGCGATCAACCGGATCCGTTCCGCTTCTGAAAACGAGAAAGCTGCGAATTTCAATGTGCAAGACGCGCGCGAACTCGTGGTGCTGGTGGTTGGGAACCAGTATCTGCTCACTCTCGCCGCCGCGTCGCGTCTGGAGACGGCCAAAGCGCAATTCACAACAGCGCAGGCGATTTTTCAGCAGACCCAGGACATGAAACGCGCCGGCGTAGTGGCAGGAATCGACGTCTTGCGCGCGCAGGTACAGATGCAGCAGCAGCAACAGCGCGTGCTGGCTGCGCAAAATCAGCTTGAGCGCCAGAGAATGTCGCTGGTTCGAACCATCGGATTGCCGATGACACAGCAATTTGAGCTCACTGACCCAGTTCCTTATGCACCGCTGCCGCCGATGGACCTGGAAGAGTCGCTCCAGCGCGCCTACAGCCGCCGCCCTGAGTATCTTGCGGCTCTCGCCCGCACGCGCGCGGCGGAAATCGAGGTCAAGGCTGCGCACGGCGAAGCTCTGCCCACAGTCGAGCTGAACGGCGATTATGGAGTCATCGGTCCCAGTCCGGGAAGCGCGCAACAGACCTACAGCCTCTCTGCCGGCCTGCGTATTCCCGTCTTTCAGGGCGGGAAAGTGAAAGCAGACGTCTTGCAGGCACAATCCGCCTTGAAACAGCTTCAGTCGCAGCTTGAAGATCTGCATGGACGCATTGAATTTGAGGTACGCTCGGCCATGTTGGACGTAAAGACTTCAGACGACCAGGTCGCAGTAGCCCGGCAGTCGATTGATCTTGCCGGCCAGGAATTGCAGCAGTCACGTGACCGCTATGCTGCGGGAGTTGCCGGAAGTCTGGACGTCGTACAGTCGCAGCAATCGGTCGCCGTAGCGAATGAAACTTACATTGACGCGTTATATCTAAACAATGTGGCCAAGCTCTCGCTGGCCAGGGCCCTGGGCGTCGCGGA
>DATDNH010000013.1:0-2552 GCA_036518395.1 Candidatus Angelobacter sp.
GCAAAGTGCCGAGCACTACGTCGTCGGTGCTGAGGCGCTCGCAGCTGCCAGTTGCGCGCGCCAGGATCGGCCAGTTGTGTCCGGCGTTGGTATAGGTAACGCGCTTTTGTTCCAGATCGACGATGCAATAAAAGAAAGTAATGAATTTCCCGGGAACGCTGTTGGCGGAGATCACCTGATTGACGCGGTTGCACAGTTCGCCCGGTTCAGCGACTTGGGGCGCCAGCGTACGCACCGCCGCCTGCAAGTTCGACATAAGCAGCGCTGCGCCTACTCCTTTGCCCATCACGTCGGCAATGCAGATGCCGAGCCTGTTCTCGGCTATCGGAATCACATCGTAGTAGTCGCCGCCCACGGTACGAGCTGACTGCGACGATGCAGAAATCTTGAGGCCTTCCGGAGTAGCGATCTTTTCCGGCATCAGCGCGCGCTGAATCTGCGCTGCTTCCTGCTGCTCCAATTCATCATCCAGACGTTTTTGCCGCAGCGCTCGGGAGCGGCTCATTTGCTCGCTGAGTACTTTCAGCAGGTGAGCATTGTCCCAGGGTTTCTGAACAAACTCGCATGCCCCGCGATGCATGGCGTCGACTGCAATCTCGACTGTGGCCCAGGCCGTCATAACCACCACCGCCAGCGTTTTATCCAGCTCCTGCACTTTGGAGAGAAGCTCCAGGCCTTCGGCACCGGAAGTGGTGGCCCGGCTATAGTTCAGGTCCAGGATGATAGCGTCAAACTTGCGGTGGGCGAGCATCCGGATGGCTTCTGCGGGCGATTTGACAAATTCAGCGTCGTAGCCGTTGCTCTTCAGCAACAGCCCCAGAGCTGCCAGAACGTCATCCTGGTCTTCTGCTACCAGCACTCGAGGGCGCTCGGAAAAAACGCCGACAGCCTGTGCGGCGGTCCCGGTATCGGATATCTGGGCTTCGCAAATCATTGGTTCTGGACTCCAACCGCGTTTCATTGATGCACTTTCGCTGCCCTGAGGCTCAGCCACGTAAGTATTTGACGGCAATGGGTCGGCAGCGGTGAGCGACGAAAGTGTAAGAAGTCTGTTGTGTTCGATTGTGGGAGGGTCTGTTCGGAAATGAACAGCCGCGACTTGCCAGCCGGAACTTTTTCTTGCCTTTCTTCCATGAATGTTCGATTATCCAGCCATGATCAAGCTATGGAAATTGATGCCTGTGGTGTGCCTTACAGCCAGCATTACTTTTTGCCAACAACCTGCGCTCCAGACCCCGTCTACGAATCAAGCCCCATCCGCGGCTGAAGAACCCGCGGACCAGGTTGACATAGGTGCTCTGGCCAAGGAGACCGAGCAGATTGATCAACGAATGGGGAAAATGGGCATGTTCTGGTGGACGCCCATTGAGTTCTGGGAGCAGAGCGCGATCAAACAAGGAATATCGCCCGGTCAGGCGAGGCGGCAATTTCAGCCGCTCAGGGAGTACAACGTCTTCATTATCGGGATCGGTGACCTGGGTGGTATGGGAATAGACTGGCAGCCCTTAGATGTAATCCGGAGAAACGTTTCGCTTCGTGACCAGGCAGGAAACATTTATCATCCGCTGGAAAATGTTTCGCCGCAGGTTGAATCCTTTGTCGAGATACTCAAGCCGGTACTCAAATCCATGTTGGGGCAGTTCGGAGAAGGAGTTCAGATTGTCTTTTTTCCGGTTAAGGACAAAATGGGCAAAGTTCTTGCCGATCCCTTCCGCGCTTCGGAGTTCTCTCTACTGGTTGCAGAGCTGATGGGCCCTAAGACCAGCACTTATACATGGAGGCTTCCAATCAGCGCATTACTTCCACCCAAGTATTGTCCGGTGGGAAAGGAGCGAGTGGAGGCCAATTGGAAGTATTGTCCCTGGCACGGAAATAAGCTCGACACCGAGTCAACACCCCCGGCTCTTCCGGGTTCAGCATCCACTTCGAAGTAAACGGACAGTACAGGCAATACTCTAACTTGCGATCAGGTCTTCATCGCTCATCCCCCGCATGTACTTCTCCGGATTTTTTTCAAACTCCTTCTTGCAATCGAGAGAGCAGAAATAAACCACTTCAGAGTGGTAGTCCTGGCTGGCTGCGGCCGTGGGAATATCAACGTGCATCTTGCAAACAGGATCGATAGGCATCATGCACCTCACTGGAGTAAGAAGTTTGCCGCAAGGATGAGGTTGCTGTGCTTCGCTAATGAGCAAGAGGCAGCGCTTCTGGAGAGTGTCTCTCTGGGTGAATGCTGCTTACTGAGTGCTGACTGCTCAGATATTGATCGCTTCGCCCTCGACCGCGCTGAATCCGTCCAGCAAACCTTCAGCGACTGTGGGATGCGCGTGGATGGTAAACATCATGTCTTCGACCGTGGCTTCGAGTTCCATCGCAGTCACAGCTTCAGCAATGATCTCTGTTGCCACCGGGCCAATGATGTGAACGCCGAGAATCTCGCCGAATTTTGCGTCGGAGACAACTTTGATGAAGCCCTCATGCGCGTTCATGATGCTGGCCTTGGAATTTGCGGTAAACGGGAATTTCCCGACCTTGACCTGGTATCCGGCTTC
>DATDNH010000014.1:0-13995 GCA_036518395.1 Candidatus Angelobacter sp.
AAAACACCCCATTCTTTGGGTAGAGCCTTAACCGGGACATCAGCGGGAAGGTAGCCTCCGTGAACAAAAATTACAGCAGGACGCAGATTTGTCTCGCTAAGGTCTGGTGGCCGATACACATCCATCTTCAGCTGCGTTGCGTCGATTTGCTTGTAGCTGATGTCCCGGTCGACTTTGACGCGATCCATGCCGGGCACGGAATAGACAAGCCGGCTTGAAAGGGCGGCCTGAAGCCACGCCGGCAGCTCCGGCTTGGCCTGGTCAGGCGGTTTTTGAGCCTGGCTGCCCACGATGAGCGCTGAAACAACGAACAGCACCGAGAGCTCTCGCTTGAACATAAAGACTTGTCCTTAAGTATTTGCCTAGTTTCTATGACTGTTCTGATGATTAACCGGGACAGCCAGTCATCGAATTTAGACGTGCGAACACGTCGTATCAGTCCTGCAGGAAAGCAGAAGTTTCCTTCAGAAAAAGGTCCAACTGATCGTGGTGCACCCAGTGTCCGGACTTGGCTACGGGGATGAGCCGGCAGCTTCGCATCGCTTTGAATCGAACGTCGTTCTCGGGAACCGGAGCAAAGCTTTCCAGACCCCAGAACAGCAGAGCAGGACAAGTGATCTTGCTGAACACTTCCGCCGCATCGGCAATATTGTGTCCATACGGCGAAAACGCGCGAACGTAGTTATCGAACTTCCACACCATGCAGCCGTTGGCGTCCCAGTTTGTGCCGTGGAGGGTGAGGTGACGCGCGAGCTCATCGGAGAGATGAGGATTGGCCTCTTTCATGCGCGCAACCGCCGCCTCCAGGCTGGGGTAACTTTTGGGATGGCGCTTCTCCACGTCGCGAACGCGCTCGATCCACCGGCGCATGCGCTCGGAAGCCGGCCCGTGAATGCGATGCCCTTCAGGAAATCCCAGGCCTTCAATCGAAACAGCCTTATGCACCCGGTCAGGAAAAAGGCCGGCATAATGCAGCACAATAATGCCGCCCAAAGAGTGACCAATCAGCCGGACAGGGAATTCGCCGATGATGTCCAGCAGCACTGATAAATCCAGAACGTGTTCGGCGACGCTGTACATGGCGCCCGGCGCCCAAGCGCTGTTCCCGTGCCCGCGGAGATCGAGCGCATACACGTGATAGTGCTCACGCAGCGAGCGTGCCACCCAATCCCAGCTTCGGGCATGGTCGAGTCCGCCGTGAACCAGCACCAGCGCCGGTTTCCCGTCCTGCCCAAAGTCCCAGAATTGCAGCTTTAATCTGTCGGAATAGAAGAAGTGCGAGATTGGTTCCATCTAATTATTGTCGCTTCGCTCCAAACCGCTTTGGAGTGTTTACCGCGGTTGCTTTTTTCTGCTCCTGCTGCTGCGGGCTGCGGCGCGTGGGCGGCATCGCCGTTAATCTCAGCGGCGGCCGCGCATCTTGGCCAGCAGCCTCAGGATTTCGAGATAAAGCCAGACCAAAGTTACCAATAACGCAAAGCCCCCATACCACTCCATGTACTTGGGAGCGCCAACATCTGCACCCGTTTCGATGAAATCGAAATCGAGAACAAGGTTCAGCGCGGCGATGATCACAACAAAAATGCTGAAGCCAATACCTATGAGTCCGGAACCATAAATGGCTGAGAAACGAATTCCGAAAAAGCCAAGAATGAAGGTAAGCAAGTAAAAAAATGCGATCCCACCGGTCGCTGCGACCACCCCGAGTCGGAATTTGTCGGTCACCTGAATGACTCTCGCACGATACAACACGAGCAAGGCAAGCAGTGTCCCGAAGGTCAAGGTAACCGCTGCTATTACCATTCCCGGATACCTCTTGTCGAAGATCTCTGAGAGGCAGCCGAGCACTAGTCCTTCTGCAAGCGCATAAATGGGAGCGGTTACCGGCGCCCAGGATTTTTTGAATGTAGTCACCAGGGCAAAGATGAGCCCACCAATTAGTCCGGCAATCGCCAACCCGAGAGCTTGTTCGGGAGAACGTGTTGTGAGGTTCCATGACCACGCGGCTGAGCCCATCGCGAGCAGCAGCAATATGCCGGTTTTATTGACCGTGCCGGTCAGGGTCATCGGCTCGCCGAGAGCAATGCCTTCTCCACGGAACGTGTTGTCGTTCAACGTGGGATTAGAGGTACGCATGAGATCTGCCATTGATTTGCTCTCCTTGAAAGCCAATTGTAACAAGCGGCCCAAACGACGCAGGGATCGTTTAATGCTGCAGTGCGACGACCCTAATTTTTTCCAGCGCCTTCAGATATTCCACAACCAACTCCAGCGGAATGGGGCCATACTCAGCGGAAACAGCATCGCGAATTTGCTGCGCGTTGCGTGTCCCATCTGCTAAGTTCAGTGTCTCGTAAGCGTATTCCTCGCCGCCGCCCCACAATCCGCGGTAACTCAACAGCTTTGGAGTCGGCAGTCCTGTGGTTTTGAAATGTTCCTCAAAGTAATCGTAGCCAAAGACGGCCAGCGGACCTTTGGGCTGAGCATTGCGCTGATAACGCAGCACGCCATCACCCTCAATGCGCTTCTGCGGTCCAATAGGAACAAATGGCTGCATAAACGGAGGAATCACCCGTCCTCGCGTAGCGGGTGAAGTAACTGTCTCTCCATGCATCCATGACGCCAGCGTATCGTTGACATGCTGATAATAGTCAGCTTCAGCACGGATCAGATTCGACGGTTCGTCCCCCGGCAGGTCCGTGGCTTTCCGAATATTCTGCGCATGCCGATGCTGCGCCGAGGCGGGGATCTCCTTCCAAAGCTGATCGGTGGCCCAGTTAGAATCGCTTGCGAGCTGCGCCAGAAAATACCCACTCGCCGCGCCGATGAACGCTGCCCGCTTCAGTTTTGTTGGATCAATATTTGCCGAAGAGTCCATGTTCGTATGGATGTACCGGTCTGGCCAGTCATTCAAATAAATCGCCGGAATCCTGAACGAGCTGTCCTGATACACATCGTGATCGCTGCCCATGGTGTATGGAACAAATTCTGCCCGCAGCGGCTCTTTGCCGCCCTCAGGCGCAATTAACGGGTATTCCGCTGCGCCGGTGTTGGCGAACTTTTCTGTTTGCTCGTTCACGAAATCGGCAAAAGCTTCCGCCACATCGTGCACGAACGACGGCAGGCTCATCGGACCTCGTGTGACGTGAAAAGTCGCTTTCGTCACTGGTCCTCCGCCCACCATGTCCATGTGCACAACGGCTTTGATGCGCTGCGCGAATTCCGGCTTGGCGTTCAGCAGAGTCACCGTGCCTTCGATCTCCGGCGGCCAGATGAAGCGAATGGTGCGCAGCGGTGGCGGAAGTTTGCCCTCGAGAATCAGCTTTTGCAGAGTCCGCGCCACTTCCAAAATCGTCACGCATCCGCTTGCATTGTCATTCGCGCCCGGGCGCTGGTGATCGAGATGACAACTGAAAGCAATCTCTTGGTCCTTAAGTTTTGGGTCGGAGCCCGGAATTGTCGCAGTCACAACTTCATAATTGCCTGGATGCTGGCCGGCACGTACGGTAGCATGCACCCGGATTTGTTCCCCATGCGCCAGACGCTCACGCAGTGCGCGGCTCGTCTTCAGTGACACCATGAAGGCAAAGGTTTTAGTCTTTGGGAAAGATTCCAGGTGGCCCCAGCGAATCAGGCTGTCGTCGTCGCCGCGCCAGGCCTGCGGCTGGTTTAGCGCGTAGCTGATAATCCCGACAGCGCCGAACTTCTCGACCGCCAGTCCCTGCACGGCTCCCGGTTGCGCCGCTGCCAGAACAATCTTGCCGCGTACATCTTTGCCGTTGTAATCGCTTTCAGCGGCGCCGTTACCGACGTCAATAAGATCTGCTGTCACATCGGCGCTCTCGCTGTCTTCCGCCAGCGAGACCGGGATCGCTTCATAGCTGGCCAGAAGCGTTCCAGGCGTCCACGAATCCCTTTCTTTGCGCACCTCCCAAAGCTCGGCGAAGTCGGCGTCCCAGGGCAGGCGTGAACGCTGGCTGCCATAGAAAATTTTTCCATCAGCAGGGAACTGAAGGATGCTGACGTCGCTTAGCCCATAAGCACGAGCGCGTTCCGCCACCAGCTCAGCCGCAGCATGAAACCCCTTCGAGCCGCGCTGGCGATGATTCGTAACAATTGCCTCGAGGTTGCGTTTGGCAGTTTCGCCGGAAAGCTCCTGCGCCAGGGCCTGGACTTGCGGCTCCGGCAGCAGCGGCGGTTTCTGAGCTGCGGCCGGAAAGCAAACCGCCGCCACAGCGAGCAGCAGCACCATGAATTTGTGCATGACGCAAATTTATAGCACGTCGCTGCTGCGTGGCTGAAACTTGGTCTTTCGAATCGGAGTTATTGTCCCGGCTTGGATTGCAGGTCGGCCTTGCCTGTCATCAAGTCTACGGGCACAGAGACATGCTCATGCACGATGAGCCACTTGCCGTTGATTTTGCGGAAGACGTCTGTTACGCGCACCACTGCATCGAACCGGGTACCATTCTTGTCAGTGAAGTAACCGGTTTGGATGTTGTGGGCATAGGCCACAGACCCAACCATATTGATGCTCAGCTCAGACATCGTGTAGTTAATCGGGCCGGGAAACGCCGCCATCAGCCCCTCCCAGTCCTTCTTATAGGAATCCCAGCTTGGATATTCGCGCGGCGGCACCGCGTCGAATACAAACAAGTCTTTGGGCGAGTAGCACGCCATGATGGCGTTCACGTCTTTGGCGTTGAAAGCTTTCAGATACTGCTGGTAGAGAGCTTCAATCTGCGCTTTATCTCCTCCGCCCGAAGCCTTGGATCCTTTCCCGTGGGCCAGGACTGAAGATGACAACAGTGCAAGACAGATACAAATCACACAGAACCTACGCATGGATGTTCTCCTCAAAAGAGTTGTTGGGCAACACTGAAGCTAGCGCGGGCAGTGCTGCTTGTCAATGCGTGCACCAGATGGTGCAACCTCGGCGATAAGGGTTAACCGGGCATTATCACCATCGTCTTCTTCGGCATGGCATTGAGTGTTGTTCGATCGAGGTTGAGATGTTGCATCACCAGCTCAGGAGGCGTATGCGTCAGCCACTCTGATACGGAGAGGTCCTGGAAGGAGCTGGTCTTGAACATCTCAAGGAACTGCAAGTCGCTGTCACCGGTGTTCTCAATGTAATGTGGCAGCGTCTTCTGCACGTAACCGACATCTCCGGCGCGGAAGTCCATTGTGCGCGCGCGTCCGCCGGTTGCGAACACAGTCATTTTTCCCTGGCCCTTAATGTAGTATTGCCACTCGTCCGCGTTGGGGTGCCAGTGCAACTCGCGCAGCCCTCCCGGATGCACAGTCACCAGCGCCGCCGCGACCGTGGTTGATACCTTGAATGTGCTTGAGTCGATGATCCGTGCTTCTCCGCCGCTGGTGCGCTTGATTACCGCAGGCTGGGTTGCACGAAATGCGAAGTCGTGCGGCGAGATTCCCAGGACACCCGCAGCGGCCCGCCGGTCGTCCTCCAGTGGCCCGGGAACCTTACCTTGAAAAATGAACAGCTCTTCCTTCGGCAGATTCTCCAGCGAACGCTGTTGCACGCCGAAATTCTTTGCCAGTACGGAGCGCGGCATGTGCGCTACCAGGTCGCTCAGCAGCACGGTTTCATGTTCGGAAAAATGGCCGTCATCAAAGACCAGGAGAAACTTGGTTCCATCCGGTCCCAGGCCCTGGATGGAGTGCGGGATTCCGGTCGGAAAATACCAGAGATCGCCTTCCTTAACATCATCGACAAAGCTCTTGCCTTCGGCATCAATTGCCGTGATGCGCGCGCTGCCGTAGAGTACAAAAGCCCATTCGGCCGCTGTATGCCAGTGCAGTTCCCGTATTCCTCCGGCCGTCAGCCTCATCGAAACACCGGCGAGGGTCTTGGCGATCGGGAGTTCGCGAATCGTTACTTCATGGGACCATCCGCCCTTGTAAACACGCTTGTGAGCAAAAGAGAACGGATACTTGAACGTCTGTACTGCGCCCGCGTCGGAAACGGGTGGAGCAAGAGAGTCTGGATTCTGGGCATCCAGTTCAAGATTGCCCGGAACTGGATCATCCGCGACAGGCCTGCGACTGAAGCCGTTTTGCTTTGTCGATCGTCTAAATAAGCTGCGTAGCATAGTTTCCTCTTTGGAGTTGTCTTTCCATCAGATGGGATGCGCGGCGCCATCTTCCGCGTTTACAGATCGCAAATCAGTCCAGCAGCTCAGATCATTAGTCAAATCGTCGGCGTCAAAGGCGTGCGTGAGCTGTCCGCCGGCGAACTCAATAATTGCGTAATCCAACTCGTGTGATCAACTCATTTATCGTGAAACGATGTTTCTCGAAAGCCTATCCGTGTGACTGGCAACCTCTGCTATGGCGCTGAAGTCTCAATAAACAGGTTGGCTTCTGCCGTCCATCCACTATTCTCCTTCGAGGCGTCCCCATGCCCAATCTTTTTGCAGAGTGGCCGCTGATCAAACAAATCCGCACCGGCGCATGGAGCGGTACCGGCAACGAAGTGATGAGTAAGTCCACCCGTGAACTCTCCCCCAAAACAGTTGACGCGAAAAAAAGCCGGTCCATTTGTCCTTATTGCGGCGTCGGCTGCGGGCAACTGGTTTTTCACAAGAATGGCAAGCTTATATCGATCGAAGGTGATCCGCACTCGCCGATTTCCCGCGGGCGTCTCTGCCCCAAGGGGGCGGACACATATCAGCTGCACACACATCCCGGGCGCCTGACCAAAGTGAAATATCGCCGCCCCTACGGTCGACGCTGGGAGGAAATTCCGCTTGAAACCGCCATGGACATGATCGCGGACCGCGTATGGCGGACGCGCGAGCGCACTTTTATTGAAGAGCAGGACGGCGACTCTCTCATGCACACGCTGGGCATGGCGCATCTGGGCGGCGCGACTCTGGACGTGGAGGAAAATTACCTGATCCGCAAGTTGTTTACCGGCGGATTAGGAATGAATTGCATCAGCAATCAGGCGCGAATATGACATAGCTCGACGGTGCCCGGTCTGGGCACCTCATTCGGGCGTGGGGGCGCAACCACAGCGCAACAGGACCTTGCCAACGCTGACGCCATATTGATCATGGGATCCAATATGGCGGAAAACCATCCCGTTGGGTTCCAGTGGGTGATGGAAGCGCGCGAAAAGAACCACTCCACCATAATCCATGTTGATCCTCGTTTTACTCGGACTTCATCAATGGCTGATGTGTGGGTGCCTCTGCGGGCCGGAAGCGACGTGCTCTTCCTGGGAGCTCTGATTAATTACGTCCTCACTAACAACAAAGACTTCCGTGAATATGTGGTTGCCTACACGAATGCGCCCACGATTTTGCGCGAGGATTTTCGCGACACTGAAGACCTGGGCGGCCTCTTCTCCGGCTGGGACGCGGAAAAGAAACAATACGATCCCACTACGTGGCTCTACCAGGGCTCTCCGGAGAAGGGAGCGCTGTTTGCCGATTTTCCGGGTCATGCCGAACAGGGTGGCGGCCACGGCAAGGATCGTGGTGGCGAGGCGGGAGAGACGGGTAAATACGAGTCTGATCCCACACTGCAACATCCTCGGTGCGTTTATCAAGTATTGAAAAAGCATTTTGCCCGTTATACGCCAGAAATGGTGGAACAGTACTGCGGAATTCCTCAGGAGCTGTTTTTCAAAGTTGCAGAGGCTTACTGCTCGGCCTCTGGTCCGGAAAAAACCGCGACGATCTGTTACGCGGTTGGCTGGACGCAACATTCCAATGGCGTCCAGATCATCCGCGCGGCTGCCATTCTGCAATTGTTGCTTGGCAACGTCGGCCGTCCCGGGGGCGGCGTGCTCGCGTTGCGCGGCCATGCCTCAATTCAGGGATCCACCGATGTGGCTACCCTCTATGACATTCTTCCCGGCTACCTTCCCACGCCGGAGTTCAAAAAAGACGCGAACAAGCTGGAGGATTACATACGCAAGCATCGGGCCAGGACAGGTTGGTGGGCCAACTTCGATAAATACATCATCAGTTTTCTCAAATCCTATTACGGTGATGCTGCCACAGAGAAAAACGATTACTGTTTCGACTGGTTGCCGCGCGTTACGGGTGATCATTCCCATTTTGGTTTCTGGCTGGACATGATGGATGGCAAACTGGAAGGCCTGTTCATCATGGGACAGAACCCGGCCGTTGGCGCTCCCAACGGACGCCTGGGGCGCAAAGCATTAGCCAACCTTAAATGGCTGGTTGTGCGCGACATGGTTGAAACTGAACCTGCTTCCTTCTGGTACAACTCGCCCGAAGTAGAGCGCGGCGAGTTGAAGCCGGACAAAATAGCCACTGAAGTATTTCTAATGCCCGCGGCCGGAGTTCCGGAAAAAGACGGCACATTCGTGAATACGCAGCGCCTCCTGCAATTTCATAACAAGGGGCCGGAACCGCCGGGCGATTCGCGCAGCGAAACCTGGTTCATGTATCACCTGGGGCGACGGCTGAAAGCCAAAGCCGCTAAGGACTCATCGAGGCGCAATGCTCCTCTCAACGCCCTCACCTGGAGCTACTCGACACATGGCCCAAAGGCCGAGCCCAGCGCCGAAGAGGTGCTGATGGAAATCAACGGTTGTACGGTCGCGGAGCACAAACTGGTTTCGGGCTATAAAGAGTTGAAGGCTGATGGCTCAACCGCGTGCGGGGCGTGGATTTACTCCGGCTGTTTCCCTGCGAAAGAGGAAAACAAGGCCAACAAGCGTGAACCGAAAGGTCTTTACGGGCACGGCTGGGGCTACGCCTGGCCCTCCGATCGCCGCATTATCTATAACCGCGCCTCTGCGCGTCCTGATGGCCAGCCCTGGAGCGATCGCAAGAAGCTTGTCTGGTGGGACGAACAAAAAAAGGAATGGACCGGTCTGGACAATGTAGATTTCACCAAGGACAAAGCCCCTGATTACAAGCCACCCAAGGATGCCGAAGGCGATGCGGCTCTGGCCGGCGATAAACCTTTCATTCTGCATCCTGACGGCGTGGGATGGATCTACGTCAGCAGCGGTTTAAAAGATGGTCCTCTGCCCACTCATTATGAACCTCTGGAGGCACTGATTCCCAACCCGCTCTATCCGAAGTGCAGTACCGATCCGGCAGCGCTCAAACGCGAGCGCGCGGACAATCCCTATGCCTATCCCGGCGATAAGAGGTTCCCATACGTGCTAACTACTTATCGTTTGACTGAGCACCATACTGCGGGCGGAATGTCGCGCACTCTCAGCCATTTGGCCGAACTGCAACCGGAATTGTTTTGTGAAGTATCGCCCCAGTTGGCCGCTGAGCTGAATCTTCGCCACGGCGATTACGCCACCATCACCACCATGCGTTCCATGGTCGAAGCGCGGGTTATGGTGACAGACCGCATTAAGCCGTTGCAGATTGCCGGTCGCACCGTTCACCAGGTTGGTTTGCCGTACCATTTTGGAACTAACGGACTGGTCCGGGGCGATGCTGTCAACGATTTGCTGCCTATTTCCGAAGAACCGAATGTGCGCATCATGGAAACTAAAGCCCTGTTGTGCAATGTCCAGCCAGGGCGCCGTCCGCGGGGCAAAAAAATGTTGACTGAACTGAAACTGAGACAGGAGCAAGTCGCATGAGCGTCACAGAAAATGGACATCGCACTACCGCATTCCTCACCGACTCCACACTCTGTATCGGCTGCAAAGCGTGTGAGGTCGCCTGTAAGGAATGGAACGGCGTTGCCGCGGATGGATTTGAGTGGTCGGGCTTTTCCTATGACAACACCGGCGCCGTCGGCCACTCAACCTGGCGTCATGTGAAGTTCGTCGAGCATGAACCACAAGCGGGATTTGGCGGCAATGCTGCGGAGTTGAGTTCCTGGAGTTTTTCTTCTGACGTTTGCAAACATTGCGAAGTCGCGGGATGTCTCGAAGCTTGCCCGACCGGGGCCATCGCGCGCACTGAGTTCGGCGGTGTCTACGTGCAGCCGGATGTCTGCAATGGCTGTTCTTATTGCGTGGTTGCCTGTCCGTTCGGCGTGGTGCAGAAGAATAAGGACGATGGACGCGCCTTCAAGTGTACGTTCTGTTATGACCGGCAAAAAGCCGGACTTGAGCCGGCGTGCGCCAAAGCGTGTCCAACGGAATCGATCAAGTTCGGCCGCATTGAAGAGCTTCAACTAGCTGCGCAGGACCGCGTGCGGGAATTGCATCGGCGAGGCATGACCGACGCGCAACTCTACGATCCTCGCGACACCAGCGTCAAAGGCGTGCATGCTTTCTTCATCGTTCGTGGCGACCCGCGACAATACAATCTCCCACCCAAACCCGAAGTGCCAACCATCTACCTTCGTGATGGCTGGCGTGCTTCGGCGATCGGTTCAGGTTTGCTGCTGGCCGGCGCGCTGTTGGCTTTCCTGAGTTCTCCGCGTGGCAGGACAGAAAAGAGACATTCGAGATGAGCACTGATCCATTGGTAAGCAGAGCTGAATCCCGGGTTCCTGATGAATCGAGCGAAGCTCGTTTGCTGGAAATTCGCACTCAGGCTACGCAACAGGGCATGGTTGTTCAACGCGGTGTTCATCCTGAGGGCGCGCCCTTTCCAATGGCATCACCGGAGACCGGCTATTACGGCATCCATCTGCTGAAGGAGCCGCAGTGGACGCCGGAGATTCCACTGTATCTTTTTACCGGTGGCGCGGCGGGAGCGTCAGCAGTGATCGGCGCCGTGGCGGATTGGATTGGCGGTGACCGTGAACTCGCCCGCCACGCGCGCTGGCTCGCCCTTGGTGGCGCCCTGATTTCCAGTGCCCTGCTTATTAGTGATCTGGGAAGGCCCTCGCGCTTTCTCAACATGCTGCGTGTCTTCAAGGTCCAGAGCCCGATGTCTATGGGAGCGTGGACGCTTGCGGCGTTTGGCGGCGCAACGGCTGCGTCGGTTTTCGCCAAGGCTGCCGAGCAACGCTTTGACGGGAAATTTCCCGTTACGGTAATCGGTAATATTGCTCAGTTCTGCTCCGCCGCGCTCGGCCTGCCATTGCACAATTACACTGGTGTCCTCATTGGCGCCACCGCCATCCCTGTCTGGAACAAGAACATTAAGACGCTGCCCATACATTTTGGCGCCTCCGGAGTCCAGGCCGGCGTCTCCATGCTTGAATTGATGGGATACAACGATAACCGCGCACTCAACTTGCTGGGCATCGGCAGTGCGCTTTGGGAGGTCTGGGAAGGTTTCCACCTGGAGAGCCGTGATGAAGAAGAGCTCAAACCGCTGAAGCAAGGGCTCAGTGGATGCCTGACTCGAACCGGCGGATTGATGTCAGGACCGGCATCGCTGGTGTTGCGTTTGCTGGCTGCCCTCCCCGTGAGCAACGCGCGAGTACAAACTTTTCGTCGCGCTGCAGCTATGTGTGGCATAGCCGGTTCACTGCTTACCCGTTATGGGTGGATGAGCGCGGGCCGTTCCTCCGCTCGAGATTGGCGCCTGCCATTGGCAATCTCCAGCAAGTCTCCTCACAATGAGAAGATCCAACCCCCTGCGCCAGAGGTACAAGCGGCATCGTAAGAGGCAGAGAGTCGTTTTTCCGCCTTTCACGCAGCTCTGCGTTTGCTCTTACCGTGAAGCAGCCTTAACGCCGAACCCTTGTGCATGGCAATGTGATCAGTCTTATCACTCTTGATCATGTATTGCGGCTCTCCTTTCGTGGCGTGGTGCACATAACCTTTGAATCGAGTCGGCGACGTTAGTTTCTTGATGATTACACCGCTTACGCGTCCCGCTTCTGAATTCCAACTCACGTGGTCTCCCACCTTAAAGGTTTTCGTCATGGCAACTTCTTCTCACAATCGAACCCTGGGCAAAAAATTTGACACCTCAGCAATGCGAAGCGCGCTGGTCTGGGCAGTCCGAAATGGCTCTTTGTCTAAGCCGCCCGCGAACCGGCACGATGATTGACCAGCAAGGTGTTGATCTCCGCGGTACTGAGTGACGCTGGGCGACCGGCAAGAACCAGAATGGTACTATCCGGCGCCAGTATTCGAAGTTCATCGGCCAACTCTGCCGCATAAGCGGGCAGGAATTGATCGCACAGCAGGATGAATTCAAAGGTCGCGAATTTCGCCAGGGCTAATGCATTAGCGCGAGTATCTACGCCCCGAACGTCGTGGCCCATCAACCTCAACTCCCGGTTCCGGGTAGCCAATACAATACGGTCAGGTCCAATTGACAGTATTCTCGCCATAGTCCCTGCCTCTGCAAAATGAGATTGCAGCTTTGCCCAGTCTGGATGGCAGGCAAATCGTTATTTTGCCTGTCTGCGCGAGTGCGCCAACTTATGCCGCGATGCAGCCCCTCTAGCGAAGCTTTGCTGAATTCGATTTCAGGGTAACGTTCCCGATGAGGAGCCCGATTCTGGTACTCTGAGCCTTGAGTGGCGTGAAGCGGCATCCAAAGATCGCATCTAAAATGGAGTCGCTGTGATTCGAATCATCACCATTGAACGGGAATACGGCTCTGGCGCTGCTGGTATTGCAGAGAGACTCGCTGAACGTCTCAATTGGAAACTTTGGGACCAGCTGCTTACGGAAGAAATCGCAAAGCTGGCTCATTGCCATCATTCCGCGGTGGCGCAGCGCGAGGAGCGGCCTGATCCCCTGTATTACCGGCTGCTGCGATCCTTCGCCCTCGGCAGCTATGAAGGCACAGGAGGCGTTTATGCAGTTGAGACTCTGGATGCGGACAGTATCTTCAGATTTTCGGAGCGAGTTGTGAACCAGGCGGCAGAGGAAGGGAACTGCGTGATTGTAGGCAGAGGCTCGCAACACTTTCTGAGTGACCGCAAAGATACGCTGCGTTTTTTTCTTTATGCGCCCAGAGCGAATAAAGTCCGGCGTCTCATTTCCGAAGGCAACACGCAAGCTGCTGCCGAGCACCTGGTGGACACGGTTGATCGCGAACGTGGAGCTTTCATCAAGCGCTATTTCCACGCCGAATGGCCTAATCGCGCGGTTTATCACGCGATGATTAATACTGCCATCGGGGAAGAGCTCGTGATTAAGGCAATCATGAGCTTTCTGGATCGCCAGTCAGGCGACCTTGCCGCAGCCTGAGTGCTGATCAATCCGCGGGCCATTGCTATGCGGCAAGATTGATCAACGCGAGCCCACCCTCCTCATCGTGACTGCGCCGTAAGTGGACGGGCATTTCGGAAACCAGCATCTCCAGTGTAGGCCAGACTTTTCCTCCCAGAAAATGGCCGCCATGGGCGCTGCCATCAGATTTTCCGACAACCACGTGGGCGTGCAGGGCAGGCTTTCCGTCCGATTGCACAATGTTCCCGCTGAACGAAAGGACTTCCACCTGTTCATTGATGGGAATTGTCTTGTATGTCTTCTGCTGCCGGTCGAAGAATCCCAATTTGACCTCGCTGAAGGCGCCGATCGCGGTCAAGTGAGCATCTGCAAATCGTTGTGTTCTTGCGAATTCGAGGAGCGTTTCTCGGACTTCATCGCCTTCATCGAACACAATGGCAAACGTTCGCAGACCATCGCTTTCATGAAGCAATTTCGATTTCATCTCTGCCTCCCATTTTTGCGTTGGATTTTCGTGAGTCAGTCCTTTTCAGTACGTTATGCGAAACAAACGACTGCTGGTTGCAGTCAAGATCTGTGAATGGGAGCCAGCTTAGGCGAAGAAGCCTTCGTCAATCTGAATAAGCAGCTCCTCGACGATCCGACTTCCGGCATCGGTTTTGAGTAACTCCGCGGGGGGGCGTTGACCGAGCTGCGGGTGCGGCCTGCGAAGCCATGCGAGCGCGCGTTCCCGGGAATCGTATACCGATTCCGCCTGGGAAAGAGCGGGGAGCCGGCGCTCAATGATTTGGAGCAGCTCCTGCTCGGTCTGCGCTGGAGCAACGCCAACCCATTCGCCGATTTGTTGGTGAACTGCGGACATGGAAGCCGTATACATTATGCTACAAATGTATCGGCAAATTGTCGTCGCTGAATTCGGTGCATAC
>DATDNH010000015.1:0-6519 GCA_036518395.1 Candidatus Angelobacter sp.
CGCGATCATCGCGTGATTGGCAAGCAGCTTGACCTGTTCAGCATTCAGGAACTCGCCGGGCCGGGCCTTATCTTCTGGCATCCCAAGGGCGGCATCATGCGCAAGGAGATGGAAGACTGGATGCGCGATGAATACCTGAAGCGCGGTTACTCACTGGTCTACACGCCGCATGTTTTCCGCGTGAACTTGTGGAAGACCAGCGGGCACGAGGGCTACTACGCGCAGAACATGTTCTCGCCCATGGAGCTGGATGATGCCGATTACCGCATCAAGCCCATGAACTGTCCCGGCCACATTTTGATTTATCAGGATTCGCTGCGGTCGTATCGTGACCTGCCCATGCGCCTGGGCGAGCTGGGAACTTGTTATCGGTATGAAAGATCAGGCGTGATGCACGGGCTGATGCGCGTGCGCGGTTTTACCCAGGACGATGCTCACATCTTCTGCACGCCGGAGCAGATTGAAGACGAGATCGTGGGTTGCATTGATTTCGCTCTCGCGGTGCTTACGGCGTTTGGTTTTGATCAATACAACGTTGAGCTGAGCATCTGGGACCCGAATGATAAGAAAAACTTTTTGGGTGGAGATGACAAGTGGGAGTTGGCGATCCGCTCCCTGGAAAGCGCGCTCAAACGCCGCAATATTCCTTATAAAACCATTGTAGGAGAGGCGGCGTTCTACGGTCCGAAAATTGATATCAAAGTGGTGGATGCCATCGGGCGTCCGTGGCAGCTCACGACCGTGCAATTCGACTTCAACCTGCCCGAACGCTTCAACCTGGAGTATGTGGCCGACGACGGCACGCGCAAACGTCCGGTGATGGTGCACCGCGCACTGTACGGCTCCATGGAGCGTTTCTTCGGCACGCTGATTGAGCATTACGCCGGCGCATTTCCAGTATGGCTCTCGCCGGTTCAGGTGGCGGTGATTCCGATCAGTGAGAAGCATACCGAATACGGGCAGAAGGTCCATCAACAGCTTAAAGACGCGGGAATTCGGTCAGAAGTGGACGCACGCAACGAAAAGATGAACGCCAAGATCCGCGAACACACTCTACAGAAAGTGCCTTTTCTGTTGGTGATAGGCGAGCGCGAAGCCGAAGCGAGTACGGTGAACGTGCGGGCCAGAGGCAAGCAGCAGCCGGAGGGAACGGTGCCAGTCGGTGAATTTGTTGAAAGGGTCAAGAGACTGATTGCGGCTAAGGCGGTTTCTTTGGATTGAAAGGAAGCTACTAGCTGCCAGCTTCTAGCCGCCGGCTAACCCAACAGCAAATGCAAAAGTATCACCAAGCGCAACAGGTTAGAGCTCTACGGAGATTAGTCTAAATACGACCATTGAGGCACCCATCCAGCGCTGCTTCGATTTGGCGAGAAGCGTTGACTTCCATCTTTACTCTGCAGCTAACACCGGCGAGCAGATCCTGGACGGCATAAGCGCCGGGCTACTCTCGTTTGGAGACGAAGTGCAGTGGGGAGCGCGGCACCTGGGATTGTGGCTGAGTATGCGAGTGAGGATCACCGCGTTCCAGCCTCCAAATTATTTCCAGGATACGATGATTCGTGGGCAATTTCGTTATTTTCGGCACGATCACCTGTTCGAGCAACGCGGATCGGCAACAGAAATGCTGGATACGGTGAAATTCAATTCGCTTTGGATTTTCGGGCGAATTGTTGACCTGTACGTTATTGGGCCACACTTGCGGAAATTTCTTGCTCTCCGAAACCAAACGCTCAAAAAGGTCGCGGAATCGGATGAATGGCGCCGGTTTCTTCCAGAGGCGTCGCGCGTAGAATTGAACAAATGAAGTCCACATTCCCCGGTTTTTCTCCTCAGGCCCTCACTTTCTTGCGCAACCTCAAGCGCAACAACCGCCGCGAGTGGTTCCAGCCGCGCAAAAGTGAATATGAGCGGTTGATCAAGGTGCCGATGCTTGAACTCATTGGCTGCCTGAATGAAGAATTTGCGCGGTTTGCGCCTGAATACGTGACGCCGCCGCAGAAGGCCACCTATCGCATTTACCGCGATACGAGATTCTCTAAAGATAAGTCGCCTTATAAGACGCACATCTCTGCCATCTTTCCGCGCTATACCGCGGCGAAACGCGAAGGCGCAGTTTTCTACTTCCACTTTACGGAAAAAGAGGTTCTGATCTTTGGCGGCATTTATATGCCTGAGCGAGAAGAGCTGCTTGCGTATCGCAACCTGCTTCAGGAGCGCCACGAAGAGCTGGAGAAAATTCTTGCGGATAAGAAGCTGCGGCGAATCCTCGGCGATCTTCAAGGCGGACAGCTAACGCGAACGCCGAAGGGCTTTCCTGCTGACCATCCGGCGGAATCTCTTTTGCGGCAAAAACAGTGGTACCTGGAAGGCACTTTAGACGGCCAACTGCTGACGTCGGGGAAGCTGTTGCCGGAGTTGGCCAGACACTTTGAGCTGATGGCGCCGATGGTGGAATTTTTCAACCAGGCGCTGGTGCGGAAACCAAGGCCGCAGAAGATGATGTTCGCTGCTTTTTAGCACTCAGCAATTAGAAGTCAGCACTCAGCCCGCGAAGCAGCGTCGGCTTCACCGGGATTCGTCGCCAGCCAGGTTAGAGACCAGGGCCACAATAAGTGTGAAAAATTTTTTTAATCAGGCTATATCTCTTAGCTCTGCCTGCTCTGAATAGTCTTCAAAATGCTTTGATTCTTTGCGGCTGCCCTCGACCCGTGCCAGGACATAGGCGGCTATCGCCATATTTACATCGCGCGCGGCAACATCATAATCGCCATTCAGAACCAAATCGGCGGCAATGCCCAGCAGCCAGCCGGCGGCGGCATAGCTCGCAATTCTGGTCTGCTTTGTGAGGATGCCGAGTCCAACCAGCATTTCAATCGCGCCGGTGGCATACATAAATTTGTTGCCGCTGATCGGCAGCCTATCCCTGACTTGCGGGGCGAGATATTTTTCCCAGTGCGTCAACAGGTTCGTGAATTTGTCCAGACCCGCCAGGAAAGCGGTGCTCCCCAGTCCGATTCGCAATGCCCAGTAGGCGTCATCCAGATGTCCTTCGCGATGCATAATTACCTCCCTTTTGGACATGGATGCCCAGGAACGAACAGATGTTTACTTCTGGGTAAACTCCACACGCACAAGAAAGTGGCACCCTGTCGCAGAAGTGGAACGAGCGCTACTGGAAGAATTCCGTCATCGCGGGTGCCGCCGCCGCTGCATTGGGCAGATTGCTGACTTTCAGTAGATCCAGAATCAGACGCAGGGTGCTCTGGTGTTGGTAGAAAGTTGTGGAACGGAATCCGTTCTTCACGTGCGGGCCCACCAGCACCGTTGCTACCTGGCCGCCACCATTGGTGATGTCGGTCAGGACAGACTCATCGAACGTAATGATGAGCACACTGTTGCCGAACCCAGTGCTGGTGATCAAGGGATCGATGTTGCTCTTGAGCCAGGTATCGGCGGCCGAAAGCAGTGTGCTGTCCGAACAAGTAGTCCCACCGCCGGGGCAGGTATGGGCATCGTCTTCGGCATTGGGAACGATGAATCCAAAATTGGGAAGGCTGCCGGCGGCGAGATCGGCTGAAAGCTGAGTGAAAGGAACGAGGTTGGCCTGCTGAGTGGTTGAGCTCAGCACATCCGACAGGTAGGGGAAAGGATTGTGATGCTTCAAATAAAGTGGCAGCACGTCGCCGCCTGTGTAACCTGGCGACGGCAGGCTTTCGGCATAAACTTTCCAGGTTTTACCGGCTCCAGTGAGGGCGCGAACAATGTTGTTATCGCTTACGGTTCCTGCAAAACTGTCATCCACCGTTTCCGGAAGACCGACGGTGAGCATGAAATAGTTGGGAATGGAAGGATGAAGATCGGCAAAGTAGTTGGTTGCCAGCGAGTGCTGCGACGCCAGAGAGTTCAGATAAGGCATGGCAGAGCTGCCGATCACCTGGGAAAAGCCATGGTTCTCCAGCACCACCACAAATACATGATCGGCCGAAGGACTGGACGGCGGGGGAGGAGGGGGATTGCCCGGATTACTGGTTGAGCCACCCACGCCGCCGCAGCCGCTGAATGACGTTAAAAGCGCCGCGATAAGAAGCGTTGCGAGGCAGTTTTTGCAAAAAGTCCCCTGGGTCCCGGTGGATCGCATTCTGAGATTTTGATGCGCAGAGCGGCTGCTCTGCGGCCCGCGATCGTGCGGAAATACGAAATAACGCCGCATTGTTTACTTTGGGGTAAACCCGCCATCCAGAGTACCCATCCAAAGGTAAGTACCTGCCGTAAATTGCACGTCGAAAGAGAACGTCCATGTGGACCATACTGGTTTTGTTCATACTCTGGATCTTGAGCATGGAGTTTTATCTACCTGCGCCGGTGGTGCTGATTCTTTTTGCGGCACTGGTATCCGGCACCACAGTGACCATCAGTTTTGCGCTGGCGCGCCGCAGGGCCGCTGCAGCTATTGCCAAGCGGGATGCAACCGTGCAATTCCTTAAGAAAGCGGGATAAGATCGCTGGTAAACTCTGCTTATGATCCCCATGAGCAGGGCCCTATCATCTTTTTGCTTTGCCATCATTGCCTGCATTGCCGGCGGGCAGTCGTCACCGGCGAACCCGCCTCAAGCTGCGCCGGCTTCGCAGCCAACCCCCGCGCTTGCAAATGCTGATCTGGCCGCGATTGTCAAACAGCAGTTTGGAGCAACGTTTACCTTGCCGGCCAAGTTTCCCACGCCGCTGATTACCGCCGATTTCGATGGCGATGGCGTGGAGGACGTAGCCATTGTTGCGACCAGCCCGGAACCGTTTCCTGACTCTTTTGCAATGAAGTACAAAGTAATCGATCCCTACAATGCTTATTTCGGCATGGGAAACCCCGGTATCAGCGCAAATTTCAGCGCGGCTGATCCCGATCGAAATCGCCAGGTTCTGATCATTTTCGGATCCGGTCCGGAAGCCTGGCGCGCCGCAACCCCGAAAGACAAATTTGTGGTCATCAATCTTCCGTTCGACGAGATTGCCGTTGGGCGCATGTTGATTAAGAAGAACAAACCGCCCATATTTGTCATCAAAGCCCGCGAAGCCCAGATCATGGATTCCGCCGTATGGTGGGACGCCAAGAAAAAGAGGTGGAAGTGGGAACCCGGCAATCCGCCAATCTAAGAGTGGCGCATTGCCGCGTGTCAGCGCCTGGCGACGCGGCGTGCCAGATCGTAGTCCCGCTCAGCGAGGACAGCCCTGAGAGAAGCGAATAAAACATTTATCCTTGACAGGTACTCGTTTCCGAACCGCTCGAACCCTGCTCACTTGCGACTATAATTCCAGCATCAACATGTCTCTGGAAAAGAAACTTGCGGAACTCAGGCGCCGCGACACTCTGGCGGAGGCCGGCGGAGGCGAAGAGCGGCGGGCGCGCCAGCACAAAGAAGGCAAGATGTCGGCGCGCGAGCGCATCGAATTTCTCCTCGACGAAAACACATTTGAAGAATTCGACAAGATGGTCACGCATCGCGCCACGGATTTTGGCATGGCGGAACAAAAGCCTTTTGGCGACGGCTTTGTCACCGGCTATGGACGCATCGAGGGCCGTTTGGTCTTTGTCTTCGCCCAGGACTTCACGATCTTTGGCGGCTCGCTTTCTGAGGCCAATGCGGCCAAGATCGTGAAGATCATGGATACCGCCGTGAAGGTGGGAGCACCGGTGATTGGATTGAACGATTCCGGGGGAGCGCGCATCCAGGAAGGCGTGATGTCTCTGGCCGGCTATGCAGACATTTTTCTGCGCAATACGCTGGCCAGCGGTGTGATTCCGCAAATTTCCGCGATCATGGGCCCGTGTGCCGGCGGGGCAGTCTACTCGCCCGCAATCACGGACTTCATCGTGATGGTAGATCGGACATCGTATATGTTTGTCACCGGTCCCGACGTAATCAAGACGGTCACGCACGAAGATGTCACCAAAGAACAGCTTGGTGGCGCCGCCACGCACAATGAAACTTCCGGCGTTGCCCACTTCATGGCCCATGACGATGCCGAGTGCCTTTCCATGATTCGCGAGCTGTTCAGTTTTATTCCGTCCAACAACCTGGATGACCCGCCGCGCCGTGATTGCACTGACCCAGCAGACCGCGCTGATCCCGAACTGGACAACATTGTTCCCGGCGAATCGAACCAGCCATATGACATCAAGGACGTAATCCGCCGCGTGATTGACGATGGCTACTTTTTTGAAGTGCATGAGCATTACGCAAAGAACATCGCCGTCGGCTTTGCCCGCATGAATGGGCGTTCCGTGGGAGTTGTTGCCAATCAGCCGGCTTTTCTGGCAGGCGTGCTGGACATCAACGCTTCCACCAAAGGGGCGCGCTTTGTGCGATTCTGCGATGCCTTCAACATTCCGCTGATCACGTTTGAGGATGTCCCCGGCTTTTTGCCGGGAACGCAGCAGGAGTACGGTGGAATCATCCGCCACGGCGCCAAATTGCTGTTTGCTTTTGCTGAGGCCACCGTGCCCAAAATTACCGTGATCACGCG
>DATDNH010000016.1:0-12254 GCA_036518395.1 Candidatus Angelobacter sp.
AAATGGTGGATCACTACAACTAGAAACAACTTATTAGTAATTTCAGCCAAATTTGATTGAAAATGTAATGTTGAGAGGCTAAGATTTGAGTTGAGACATGACAATGAAAAATTCAGGAGACGACGATATGCGGCAACAATCGACTGAGCTCATGCAGTCGGCGAGGAAAGCGCTGGTGGAAGAACTGGCAGCAATGGAGCAACGCATGGAGAAGCTCCGGCAGCAGCTTGAGGGAATTGACATAGCACTGGGAGCGACGGGCGAGGGTGCACCGGTGTCGCAGCGCAGCCGGGTGGATTTTTCGAAGGTGGAGAGGGCGCTGGATGCGATTGTGCTTTACTTGTTTCATCATGGGGAAGGGCAGGCAATCGACGAGGTTTCGCGCGCGTTATACAAACTGGGGTTCCGGGAGAAGCGCAAGGGATCAAACATCCAGGCATCAGTCAATACTCACATCACCAAGGCCGAACAGACCAAGAAAGAGCCGAAACTGGAGATTGGACCACGAGGGGAACTGCGTCTTACCGAGCGTGGGCGCTATTGGGCGCGGACACGCAAGAGAGCGATGTAGTTACATCGAGATTTGGTAAGAGAGATTCTTCGACTGCGTTCAGGTGGCTGCGCTACTCGATCGCGCCGTGTTCGCGCAGCAGATCCAAACAGTTATTCTGATAAGGCGCGCCCGGAAATCTCAGAGCGTATCCCAAAGGTGTGCAGTCAACGATTTCATCCGGCTTCTGATAATGGCCGGGCAGTTTCGCACGTATTGAGAGATCCGCGCCACGCTCGATCAGCAACTGAGCCACCGGCAATCCGAAATCCCAGAACTGCGTTACAGCGTGGAAGACGGGCGTCTGTCCGCCGACGCCGGAGTTGTCTACAGAGGAGCGGGCATTCACATCGGCCCCGCGATCGAGCAGAAGGGTGACCGCGTTCAAGTTTCCATACTCTGCAGCAAGGTGCAGCAGCGTTGCTCCTTGCAACGTGAGGCGGCGTGCAGCAGTGCTTCCGAAATCGAGTTCGGGAAAGCGCCAGTGCAACAGATCAGGATTGGAATCAAGATGCTGCGCGAGCAGATCCAAACGGTTCCGCAACAGATCAAGGACAGGCGGTATATTGTGCCGGGTAGCAGTGCCGGCTTGCTGCAGGATTTCTATGCACTCCCCAAGTTGAGGCGAACGACTGTAGGTACGAATCACGTAATCGAGCGCTGTTCCGGGATATTTCGGGCGCGGGGCATTGCAGTTGGGATCGGCGCCGTGCTGGAGCAGCCACTGGATCGATTCCGGCTCCACGGTTTCACACGGAGCAAAGATGATAGGAAAATAACCACTCCACAAAGCGTTCACATCAGCGCCACGGGCGACGAGAAGCTCCATCATGGGAACGCGCTGGGCCAGAAGAGCGGCGCGCATGAGCGGGCCGTCGCCACCCTGGTGAACGTTGGAACCGTGGTCGATCATCCATTCAGCCATCGCCAGTCTCTCCGGTGAGGGCGGAGCCCATGGGACACGGCATTCAGCCACCCAGGTGAGCGGGCCGTTGTTGCGATAGCCAAGCGGCGCAGAGTGCAACCCAGGATTGCGCAACATGAGAACCTTGACCTGCTGAAAATCATTTGTGTCAATGGCCTGCTTGAGCTGGCCGATTTCCTGCAGTGAGTCCACGTGGGCCTTGAGTTTCGGCCAACTGGCAAAGCCGTATTGGCGCGCGATTTTGAACTGCGCTTCGGTGAGTGACCTCGCTTCACCAGCTTTGAGCAGGTCGCGGGCCTGATCTTTCAAATGACGGAGATTGGGACGATCGGGAAGGGGACGAGGTACTTCGGGAGAATTGGTCGGCATGGCGACCTCCTTTCATTTTCGAAGCGCCCGCTGTCCGCACGCTCGGGTTGAAAGAAGGTACGCAAAAATGTGAATTGCAAAGGTGGGCTTCTACCCTTTCCGCGGACCGGATGCGTCCTTTACGCTGACGATCATTCTAGCAAACCAAAACCTACCGTAGTGGGAGCCACATCCCAAAAGCACTCAGTCGCGAATCAACGCGAATTGCAAAACAGATGAAAAGCGCAGAGACCAACAGCAAGGGCTCAACGGTTGAGCGCGCCGGGAACACAAAGCGAAAGAGCAATCAGTAGAACAGAAATTAGTCAATACCTGCGAATCTCACCGCCGTTGCGTGTAGGGGTCGGAATGTCGTACGTGATCCGTGGCCGTTTCTGCTTCGTTCTTGCAATCGTCGGAGCAGAAGCGGGAGAGCGGGAGCAAAGACGAGCGCAGCGTACACGAGTCGCAGATGTTTTGTTCGCAGCTATCACACACGAAGGCTGCGGGCCAACGGTGGCAGACTGCGCACAGCGTCGTGCCATTTTGGGCATTGAGACTCCGGGGCTCCTCGGAAAAGTCTGAAGGTCCAAATTCCGCTTCAATTACGTGAGAACTCATCCGTTCGGAATTCAGTGCGTCAGGAATGCGGCGCGGCTTTGCGTGTTTGCATATGTTGATTAATGTATTTTGAAATTTAAATTTAGCCATCATCTTCCAAACCTTTACTCCAAACCATTGATAATCGCACTGATTAACAGATAAGTGCTTGTGTATCAGTGGCATGCAATTATCCAAAATAACTTGCCAAAACCTATTGACAACATAATAGTACATCTGTAAACTCATCGAGTCAAGCGAAAAGTATGAGCAGGTTCCCGTGAAAGAGCGATTTATAGCAAGAAGATATACCACTACATCTTGTGGCTTGACAGGGGTTATAACGGAGGGCATACTAGCGAATAAAAAGCGAATACAGGAAGCCCAAGAACATGAAAAACACAAAAGAGAACACAACCGGCAATCAGTACAGTTTTCGCGGCGCAACGTTCCAAATTTCCTTTTCGGAACTTCAATCCGCGATTCGCGAGTCGCTCCAGTTGCACGACAGGCTGCTGGACGATCTGGTGGCCGAGGCGCAGCGGCACGCGGCATTGATCGAAGCCTCGCGGGCAGCAACACCCCCGGCAGTCAGCCGGCGCAAGCCGAACGGCAAGGTCATCGCGACTATAACGGGGAAATAAGCCGCCGCGGTTTACCAAGAACGAGCGTTCAGCATCAGCACGCGGAGGTGTGGTGTCTGGATGCATAGCTATGAATGGAGAGAAAGACGATGAAGAGATCGCAAAAAAACCTTACAGCCAAGCTCAGGCGGGCGCGCGTTACATGGCGTCTGGATCCTGTGAATTACGATTTTGTTGACCGCGAGCGCAAACGGATGGGGCTCAGCTCGATGAACGCAGCTCTGAACGTGCTGCTGTGGGAGCATCGGGTACGCTGCGGTCAATTTGGCAGCAGAGTGCAGCCACTATGACGCAGTTTTGACAGCTCGTGCTTTACTTGCGTTCGATCCGGGCGCATAGTCAGTACTGGACGGCAAAATTAACGTTCCAAACCGTTGCCTGTTTTTGCCGGCCTCAAAGTCAGAAATCAATCTTGACGCTGTTGAGTTTTGCGAACAGCGTTAATCCTACCGGTGAGCCGGGAAGAGCGCTCGCGTTCATTCAGGGAGAAGCGTGTGTCCAAAATGGAAAATGTGCAAGCAGGGGTCTATTACGCCGGCCAGGATTTCAGCGCGGAACCGCCGGCATTTTATGTGGAGCGTCCGGTGGCCCGCCAGTGGCTGGACGAAGGCAAGGCATGGTCCATCAATCATGGACGCGACATTGCGCTAACGCCGGAAGCGGAACGGCACCTGGCGGAAGAAATTGACGGCTCGAAGCTGCCGCCCACCATGACGGTGGAGGAGTCGTGCGCGATGGGCGAGCACGTGATGGACGCCAACGTGGAGAGGCGATTGTGGGCACGGCGCATGGTGAGGTCCTGGAAATGGCGAGTGGCAATCGCGGAGCATTTGAGATCGTTGGGGAAACGCAGGGAACAGGGAATAGGGAACAGGGAACAGGGAACAGAAAGTCGGCCGTTAGCTCCTGGCCGTTACTGATCGCCGTGATCGCAACGTGATCGGCGTGATTTCAACCGACATTGCAGCCGCGAGCCTCGGCGAATCACGATTCAACCCCTTACATAAATTCAGATAGCAGCAATAACTTACAAACCAATTTTTCACCAAGGAGATGACGTATGTCGTTTGACGATCCAGAAGAGAAACAAGACGAGACAACCATGCCGCAGTTGCGGCCACAAAAATCTGTTTATCCAGACGAATCTGACAACCAACAAACGCTGGGTCAACAGAACCAAGGTGGCAACCCGGAGGTGGTAAAGGGCCTGATGGAGATGATGAAGCAATACAGAACGCCACCGGGTCCGAACGGGGAATATTACAAGCGGGTGTATCCGCCGATGCCGGAACCGGAGCCGGAGCCAACCAGCGGGGAGAAGATTATGGCCTTGCGCTATCCGGAAGGGTCACCGGAGCGAGAGCGATTCTGGAAACCGGAGAAAACATTTGCGGAGGAGCTGGCGGAGGTGATTCGTCCGGGAAGGAATCTGCCGCCGCCTTCGCGGCTGCAGATTGTGAAGGACCCGAATGCAATAGGCGGAGGACCGCCGTGGCCGCAGGAGTCCCAAAGCATCTTCCGGCATTTTTATCCGGGAATGAGCGAGGCTGAACTCAGGCCAGAGCGCGCGGAAGGACGCAATCAGCTTCCGCAGAGTGGCATGACTTCGGACAGATCTCAAGGCGTCACATCGTCAGGAGAGCCTTTTGGTGCGCGATCAAACCTGATGCAATTCGCCACACAAGGCGCATCTGCTCCTGCTGCAGGGGAGTCAGGCACGACGGCAACCAGCCAACCGCAGCACTCCGGCGGGTACGCCAACGAACCGCGCCTTGAAGACTATCTGCTAGGTCACAGAGAACCCTTTGCGGGGCTTTCGTCGGAAACCGCTGATTACATGAAGGGGCGGGAGGAGAGTTTCCGGGGTACACGGGAAGAGAAGTGGGAATCGCTAAGCGCCCGGCCCTATACGGAAGACCAGTTGCGCACGTCGTACGGTGAGCAGCAGCAGCCTAAAAAAAGTGTCGCGGGAGGAGCGACTGGAGTGACAGCAACAACGACGGCAGCAGGCGGAAAGGTCGGAGCGAATAACAGTCAATCACAACCGACGTGGTACGGGGACGGAAAACCTGGCAGAGGCCAAAAAAATCCCTCCATTCCGCCTGTGACGGGGACTGTGGGAAGCGGCCAGAACAACAATCCTGCAGATGTAAAGTGGGTGCAGCAACTCCTTAATGCCGCAATCGATAACGATGATTTGTCAGGACCAAAGGTTCCTGAAGATGGAAAGGTTAGTGACCGGATGCTGCAACTGATCGGTGAATATCAGTCAGCAAAAAGACTGCCGCGGGAAGTTAGACTCGATCACAATTCCCAGACGATCAAAGAATTGGCAGCCAATCCGTTATTCGATCCGCGCTGGAACAAGTATGACGACATCATTAAAAAAGAAGTCAACTACTGCAATGAGTTGTTCAAGAAACAATACCCAGAGGGTTTTCAGCCATTGGATTGGCGGCGGGTGAAAGCGATGCTCTGGGTAGAGGTAAAGGGTCCAGACGATTCGCGAGATCCTAACGAATGGCTCGTATGGCCAATGCAGATCGGAAGGCGCAAGGGTGATCCGGCGATGCCTGTAATTAAGTATGGTCAGGAAAATACAGATCGCTATGTTCCAGCGGAGCTGCGCGACAAGCTTAAACATCAGCGGATGACGGCCGAACTCAATATTCGTGCAGGCGTTGCCTATGTCTATGATCGTGCGATTGCATCTTGGAAGAATGTTTGGAGGATCAACGATCCGACCGAGCGAACTTATCGTCTTAAACCGGGAGACACCTTAGAAAGGCTAGCAAAGGATCTCCACACAACTGTGGGCGAGCTGTTGCAACATAATGGTCTCACCAACGAAACAGCTAAGTCACTGCAACCTCGCCACGAACTGAAGTACAGACTGGCTGAGGAGGTTCCACAGTGGCGTGACTGGCCAACTGCTTCATTTCTTTACAACTCTGGGCGGAACGATCCAGATTACGGAAACAAGGTAGAACGAAATTACATCAAGATAAAGAAAAAATGGTAGGGTCACCTTCCCATTAAACCTCTCAAGCGGGTAATGACTGGCATGTCAATTGCTAGTGTCGATGGCGAAATGTCCCATCCGCTGCGTCTAGAAACTCTGCCATCACGCAAAGTGAATTTCCATGTTCTCAGTCTCTTGTTGTTTCTTTCATTTGTAGAACGTGTATACGCCATCCAGAGCGAAACGATTGATGGCATTTATCGTGGGACCCTGGGCAAGGAGCAAATCGTACTGGAGATGGGCGTAAGGCATGTGCGGGAGAGTGGCGGGCAGGATCATATTGTTCTAGTGGGCCGGTATTTCATTCCTCGATTTGGAGGCACCACTGAACTCAAAGGCGATCGGCTGCAAGATGGAAGCATAGACCTCAAGGAGCACGGGCCATACAGTTTCAGCGGAAATGAGTTTCGGCTCATTGTCGTGGGAGAGCAAGCAGTGGGTTCTTTCTGGGAGTACGATGTAAGACCGGAAGCGCGCCCTACTAAACAATTCGCTGTATCTTTGACGCGCATCTCCAGGGGTTTTGATCCTGATTTGCCCCGCGGACCGGTAAGTGCTTCGCCCGCAGACAGGGTTTACTACGATCTGATTCTGCAGTTTCTTCTCAAGAGAGGGCGCGAGATTCGAGTTGACAAGCAAACAGCTTACGTGATGCAGGGCGACGCTCGCTTTCCCGGTAGAATGCCACTGCTGACACGGCTTCCCAATAGCAGGGTTATGGCGAAGGTGAATGCCGTGCTGGTCGAGGAACTGAATCAGCGGCGGTTGCTGGATTCCGGATGCATCATGGGCCGCCGTTTCGATCATCAGTGGGACGAGAAGAACTCTGTCACGTTTATTGGACGTGACATTCTCAGCGTTGTTCGCGAAACCCGGAGACATTGCGGATCTAATGAGAGTTGGGTGGAGGTGCTGAATTATGATCTGCAGACCGGAAACCAGCTTGATCTAAATAATTTATTCCACATGCAAAGGCAGGGTCCCGAACTCACAAGACAAGAAGAGCTACCCAACGAAGCTCCTTTTCTCCCTCTTGTGGATCTGTACGTGAAGTACGCCATAGCGCTGGACGATGAATGCAAGAAGATTGTAAGTCGCGCGTCTTTTATGGAAGGGCCGCTTGGGCTGAGGGTGTATTTCACTCGGGAAGGGATGGTTCTGAGTCCGGTGCTGTATGGCGAAAATCGCCGCTGCGCTGACGACGAGATTATTCCTTATCCTGAACTTCGAGGGCTCATCAACACCGACAGTCCTTTCAAGTCCCTTCTGGGTTTGATACGGACGAGATCGCGTGTTTCTTCTCTGGTCTACGTGGCGCGCAGCCTGCAGCTTGTGCATGAAGGGGAGTTCAGCGGACAGGACGTGATTCCTCCTCGTGTGCGTATTCTACAAGCGCGGTTGAAACACCGGTTGCGTGATCTTATAGAGGGCCTTCTGAACCAGCCCGGAATGGAGAATAAAACGCCACGGGAAATTCGTCGCACCATTCTCCGCCGCCTCCGGCATTTGGGAATCTTCGAGGGCTTCAAAGAGTACGGTCCTGATTACAGTTACGGTCATGTTCTTGACGTGAGCGTGGATATGGTTTCGCAGCGTTCCGACATGCTTGCGATCGGCCTGATTGTTGACGTGAATTGGGACCAAGATCAATCAATGTATATTTTCCGGCAGCAAAGCGGTCGTTGGGTCAACGTCCTGGCGGCGGAGGTCAATGGATACCCGGAAGTGTGGGATGCGCAGTCCAGCCGGTTTAATTATGCTGTTTCGCCCCCAGCATCGGACGGAAGCTGGTTTCTAGTTACTTCGAGCGTCAACCCGCATAAAGCATCTGCATGGCAGCATGTGACCTATACAGCGTGGGCGCCGGGTATTGATGGTGACCACCCGCACATTCTTGTGCGCCGTACGCACACTATCTACCTGGCAGGTTCAGACGACGAGTCACACGCCTGCCGGATTAAGGTCAGGCGGGACGGTTTTTACGTCAGCTTCGTTATTGGGTTTGGGGACTACTCTCCAGCGGACGAACGCTACATTGACGAATACCGTGTTACAGCCCAGGGCGCGAAGCGCATGGCTGTTCGTTGTCGTACGCGAAACATTATGGGTCGCCGTGTTGACTGTTCGTCGCGTCAATTCTGACACACGAGTGTCTCTGCTGACACAATTCCTTTAAAAATCCGCAACAATCGCGCCGGTTATAACTGGCACGACAATTGCTGGCATTCACCTGAACAGCAGGCGCTCGGTGGACAGAATGCTAATAGCACGTCTGGTCTAAAGAAGAACCTCATGGACATGATGGGGCAGTAAGAAGGGGAACGTTGACAAATTTCATGCAAATGGGTTCGGCGCTGTTTCTCCTGGTGTTGGTGTCGATTGACGGTCACCCCGCGAGTCCAAGTGGAAAGGCGAAACAAAATCTTACGCAACTGAAGCCAGCGCCTCTCTCGGAGGCGGTGGAGATTGCGCATTGTCTAAAGACTGCAGATTTGGATTGGTTGGCCGATTCTGTGGTATTGGAAACGGCAAAGAGGGTTCAGATCGGGCTTCGGCATGATCGAAGAACATATCCCGGTCAGGATGTGATCATCGTTGTCGTGTTTGAAGGCCGCTCCAAAGGGCACGTGTTTGAGGTCATACGCGAGGACCAAGAGGAGAACAGAGCATATCGAATCGAAAACAACGGGAGCTTCAGGCTCGGAAATTATCGTATGGAATGGCGGGGAGAGATTCTAGGTGGTATTTGGACCCATGAGTACATGGAAAAAAATATCAGGAGAATAATGCGTGGACCGAAGGTGTGGGTAGACGTGAAAACAGCGGAGAAGCCAATGCCCGAAGTGGCATGTACATGGTACGGATCGAACTAATGGCGTTAATTTCTCGTTGATGGGTCTGATGCTCTGCAGTAATACGAATGTGGTGGTGTCACCGCAGGCGTCTTCCGCGGAGTTCATGAAGACCTGGCACCATTACAATGATGACAAGTAATCGGAGATACTCATGTTGAGCGTACGAATTAGTTCGAGGAAAGCTCGCTTTTGTATTGCAGTTTGTGTCGTATGGTTCCTTGCTGCGACCGCAAACGCCCAGACCATAGAACATGTGCAGGAGTTCTGGGCTTTTACAGATGTTCAGTTCCTGCCCGGTGGGTATGTGGTCAAAGATGATGGGGGACAGATCGAACGTTATGTGTACAAGGACTCAAAGTTCGTACGTTTCAAAGAGGAAATCCCCTCTCTGGTGAAGGGCTGGATTGCTTTTGCGGGAAATGCAGATTACCTTGACCAGTTTGACGTACGAGTGCAGCTTCCGCTGGGCTTGACCGCCATCCTGCCCAAGCGGGCGAAGGTCAAGAAATATTTCGAAATTGGGCCTGACGTGGCGCTCGTGTGCTATACGCGCAAGCTAAACATAGAGGGTTCAAATACGAATGACGTTTTCCTGATCGCGGCGCCGGATACAAAGCCAGGTGATTCGCGCGCCGAGTATCGCAGGTTGTGGACCAGGAAATTGAAAGCGGAGACCAACTACGGGGACCTTCAATATCAATCCGTTTCAGGAGTAGGAGATTTTCTTCTGCTCTACACCGAAGATGTAGCCGGGGACGCCGTCGGGCATCAGTTGGATGTGTACCGCCTTAGAGGTATTGAGGGCGGGAAGGCGCCGAGTAAGAGCCGAAGCATATCGCCACAACGTCTTTCTCATTCAGCTCCAAAATCATGAGCTTCTGCGTAATGTTGCTCAGTATGTTTTTGGCATGTGCCAATCACGCCCAATTCCCCCACTCTTCAAGAGGGCAGACACTAAGGAGTGGCGGAAGGTCAGAAACAAGAGTGACAGAATCTCGCGAGATAATCCACTGCTTGACCGCTGTGGAGTTGAATTGCCTCGGCGATTGGCCTCCAGCCGTGGAAAAGTTCAATACACTCCGGGTCGGATTGAGGCATGACTACAAAACTTACGCAGGTCAAGATGTGACCATTGTAGTTGTCTTGGAGAGCGCGACACGAGGTGATGTTTTTGAGTTGACACAGGAAAGACGGCGGCATGGCAGGAAATTTAATCTTGAAAACAATGGCAGCTTCAAACTACGGCACAACGAATTCAGCTGGCCAAATGAGATTTTTGGGGGTATTTGGACGCATGAGTACATGGAAAAAAATATCAAGAGAATCATGCGTGGACCAAAGGTGTGGGTAGACGTGAAAACAGCGCAGAAGGCGATGCCAGAAGTGTCATGCACGTGGTACGGAACAGAGGAATGACTAACGACTACTTAGCCGCGAATATACGCGAATCCATCATTTACCACAGAGGACACGAAGGTTTACCCCAAAGACCTGCAAACGACGGAGACAAGCGACAGCAAAATTCAGGAAACAACAGCAATAAATGGCACACCTGATCGACGCTGAGCTTGCTCGATCTGAGGATACATCCCTAAAAAATCGTGAGCACACAAGCGAGGTCGCTGGCACCAAATGAGCCATGCTGGAGTGACCCCCTAAAACGAGACAGTTGATAAAGTGACACTTTGCAGCGAAAGGAGCAGCAAAGTGCCAAAGTACACAAGGGAGTTTCAGCGCTTAGCGGTGGCCCGTATGAAAGTGTGTGACAGTGTCGCAGACCTGGCGCGGGAATTAGGGATTCCGCGACAAACACTCTATGTCTGGTGGGATCGCGAAGAGAGTAAAAGGAGTCCCGAACCAGAACGGTCCAATGAAGATGTGATTCGGCTGGAAGAAGAGAACCGGCGGTTGAAACGGTTGCTGGCCGAGAAGACATTGGAGACAGATTTTTTCAGAGGTGCCTTGCAAAAGATCGAGACTCGACGCCAGAAGAACGACAGTGGCGCGAGGGCATCTACGACCAGATCCGGGAAGTAATGCCTTTGCAAGGCAATTTGAGTGTGGCACGGATGTGTAAATTAGCTGATGTCAGCCGGGCGGGATTCTATCGCTTTCTGCTGCAGGAGTGGCCGGCGGAAGAAGAGATGGAAGTGCGGTCCGTCATTCAGCAGATCGTGCTGGAGCACAAGCGGCGCTATGGCTATCGTCGGGTGAAAAAGGAGTTGAAGAGTCGAGGGTTGGTGGTGAATCACAAGCGGGTGCTGCGGCTGATGCAGGAAGATAACCTGCTGGCCGTGCAGCCCCGGGCTTTTGTGGCCACGACCGACTCGAACCATGAATTCCAGGCCTATCTCAACCTGGCTGCGCGCATGCAATTGACGGGCATCAATCAGCTCTGGGTGGCCGACATCACCTACATTCGGTTGCGCCGGGAGTTTGTGTATCTGGCCGTCATCCTGGATGCGTACTCCCGCAAAGTGGTGGGTTGGGAACTGAGCCGCAGGCTGAACGCCGAACTGTGTTTGGGAGCTCTGCGCAAAGCGATCGTAGAGCGGCGGCCTGCAGCCGGACTGGTGCATCATTCTGATCGCGGGATTCAGTACGCTTCCCGCGACTACGTGCAGCTGTTGGGGCAATACGGGATCCTGTCTAGCATGAGCCGGCCAGCGAATCCGTATGACAACGCCACCTGTGAGAGCTTCCTCAAGACCTTGAAATACGAGGAGATCTACTGCCAGCAGGTGAGCGATCTGGAAGAACTGCGGCGCCAGGTGGAGATTTTTATCGAGCAGTACTACAACTGCCGCCGTTTGCATTCGGCGCTGGATTATCGTTCGCCGGAGCAGTTCGAGCGGGAGCAGGAGGCGGCCGCGACTTTCTCCCAGGCCGCACAGGTGAGTTTTTCTGGGCATGGGGAAATCTATCAATGCAATGGGGAGCAGCCCGCGAGCCACTCCCCGACTCATTGCCTTGATGAGTCTCCAGCTGGTTATTCCTCGGCGGGTTGCTCTCCAGCAGAGCCCGCTTGCGCTTCACCAGCCGGAGCCGATGATGCAAGGAAGGAAGAAGTTAAGCAAGAGAATGTCATTAAACAGCAAAGTGTCATGATCGCGACTGTCTCAGATGAGGGGTGCACCCCACTGCTGTCACTCCGACTGCCACTGGCTGTCACAATGACGTACTTTTGACCCTATCCTCTTCCCAAACCTTCCCACCCGTGTAATTCTGGTTCCGGCTCACGTTTCCACTAGCGTGAAATGTGACCGGCTGTGCCCCCAGGGGCCAACAGCTGCTGTACTCGATCTTTGAC
>DATDNH010000017.1:0-4779 GCA_036518395.1 Candidatus Angelobacter sp.
CGGGGCGAGCGCATATCCCAAACGCCAGCCGGTCATGGCATAGGTCTTTGAAAGCGAACCCACGATGACCAGATGCTCGCGCGCTTCAATTACCGACCCGGCGGAGAAGCTCCCCGAAAAGTTCAGATAGACGTAGCATTCGTCGGCAATCACGTAAATACCGCGCTTGTGGGCCATCTTCAGGATGGCGGTGAACTCCTCCGGCGGAAAAACCGCGCCACTGGGATTGTTTGGGCTGTTCACAATGATGGCGCGAGTGCGCGGAGTGAAATGGCGCTCGATCATTTCGGCTGTAAGCTGAAAGCCATCTGCCTCGTCTGTCTCAACATAGACGCACCTGCCGCCTGCATATTCGATGATGTCCTTGAAGGACACCCAGTAGGGCACGGGAAGAATGACCTCGTCGCCGTGGTCCACCAGCACCTGAATGGCGTTAAAGAGCGCGAGCTTGCCTCCGGTCGAGACGATGGCCTCTTCCGGCCTGTAGCTGGAGCCAAAATCCTGGGCGTGGCGCTTGACGATGGCCGCGCGCAGCTCGGGAATTCCCGGTACCGCTGTGTATTTCGTGTAGTTCTGCTGAATAGCGGCAATGGCCGCGTCTTTGATGTGTTGCGGGGTGGGGAAATGCGGCTCCCCGGCGCCGAACTCCACTAGGTCGGCGCCCGCGGCCTTCAGCTTGGCAGCTTCTGCAACTACGGCCATGGTGGCGGAAATCTCAATGCGGTTGACACGGTCACTGAACTGCTTGATTGCGGGGAAAGTCGCCATTAGAAAGTCCTCACCTCAACCTGCGAATTTTTCACGCAGCTTTTGCTCAACCAGTTCAGGCACCAGGCCGCGCACTGAACCGCCGAGACGGAAAATTTCCTTTACCAGCCGGGAGCTCAGATAGGAATAAGCTTCGGCAGGCAGCATAAAGACAGTCTCAAGGCCGGGTTGCAGCTTCCGGTTCATGAGAGCCATCTGGAGTTCGTATTCATAGTCGCTGACGGCGCGAATGCCGCGCAACAGTACTGTGGCTTGTTTCTGCACAGCATAATCGACGAGCAGGCCTTCAAATACATCCACGCGCACGTTGGGATACGGCTTGACCATCTCTTCCAGCATCTCACGGCGTTCACACACTGTGAATAGCGGGTCTTTCTCGACGTTGCGGAGGATGGCCACGATCAGCTCTTCAAAGATTTTGCTGCTCCGCTCGATGAGGTCCAGATGACCGTTGGTGAGCGGATCAAACGAGCCGGGATAAATGGCACGCACTAAGTTCAAA
The DNA here is from genome assembly GCA_036518395.1 of Candidatus Angelobacter sp. Lineage (GTDB taxonomy): Bacteria > Acidobacteriota > Terriglobia > Terriglobales > Acidobacteriaceae > Angelobacter. The sequence continues at coordinate 1,271 of DATDNH010000017.1, forward strand.
CAGTGTTCCTGTTTTTTCCGGGCTGAAGGAAAATCTTACCATTGATAAACCATCGGGGCATCGGATTATCGGTGCATCGGGGCATCAGTAAGCTGCGCATGTAGTAAGGGGTCACAGAGATGAAGCCAATTTCCGGCTTCGCGCCTGGTTTATTGACTCAACAAATTGCTGCAAGGATTCCATGTAGCTCTTGCCCGCGACCATCTGGAGGTCATTATGATCGGCCCCTGGCACCGGGACGTATTTCTTTGGCTCATTCGCGAGTTCGTACAGTTTTTTGCCGTGCCAGGAGGGGATCACCGTATCGGAGTCACCGTGAATGATCAGCAGAGGGCAGTGAACATTGCGAATATCTTTGTAATTTGGAAACTTATCGAAGGGCAACAGGGGAATGCGCGTGAGCACGCGGAAAGCCGAGACGAATGGGCTTTGTAGAATCAGGCCGGCGACTGGCTTCCTGGCGGCGAGATGGACTGCAGGACCACTTCCGACTGATCTCCCATAGATAATGATACTGTCGGCTGGAATGCGACGAGTAGCAGTCAGGTAGTCATAGGCTGCGCCTTCGTCATCATAGGCTGCCTGTTCGCCGGCCTTGCCTTCGCTCGTACCATAGCCATCATAGTCGTAGGCCAGGATGCTAAAGCCGGCGCGATGCAGTTCATCGAGCCAGAAGCGGTCATCTCCTAAATCTTCGGCATTGCCGTGGCTTATCAGCAGAGTGAATTTTGCAGTGGGATTCGCAAGATAAATGGCCGAGATCTTCTTGCCGGTGCGGGTTGTGAGTTTGGTGATCTCAGGGCCGTCCTGATAAGAGGAAGGATGCGGCAGGAAAATCAGGCGGTCGGAAAGAAGTATCGCGACCACGACCAGCGCCAGATATAGGCCGATAATCAGGAACAACATGCGCTTGGCAAAGGCTTTCAATAAGATTCTCCATTAAGAAAAACGCAAAAACACAGAAATTGTTCGTTCTATTTTGCCTCCGCCGCGTCCTGGCCGTTGATTGCCAGTTGCCGTCTTACAGCGCCAGGTAAGTCTTCTTGTGGAACCAGCTGTTTTCGTCGCCGATTACGAGGTGGCCGGGCAATCCAGGCACGGTACGCACCAGTAGTTTGAGTTGCTGTGCCACCGAAGGCACGTTGAAAGTGAACTCGGTGATATAGGATTCGCCAGGAACCACGGGTTGCATGAGCGAGACACCGCTCACGGACTCCGGCGTGTACGTTTTCCCCTCGGCGTCGATGAGCCGCACCTCTCGGGGTGACGGCATCAGGGGGACATCCCTGGGCCGAGACTTTGAGATGGTGGTTTCATCGAAGCGCGTCCGCAGGGCGATGACGTAACGCTTTGTTTGGCCCGAAAGTTCATCCTTTACCCCCACAACGGAATAAGCGAGGTGGCAATCCATTTCGCAGAAGTACTTTTCCTGGCCGCGCGCGAGCACTTTCTGATGGCTGATCAGCGAACAGCCAAACAGCAACACAGCATAGAAGACGCCGCCCGCAGCGGCCAGAAGCGCAATGAGCCTCGCGGCTTTCCTCTGCCGGGCAAAAAAGAGGATGGCAATGATCGCGATGGCGATCACTGAACCCACCAGGGCTGCTGCCAGCCCGGGGAAGGCCAGCAGAGAAGGAAAATTCATGTTGCTGTTCATGCCGGGATGCCACATACTCGGTTTCTCCTGTAATGTACTTTGTACTGCAAAGTAGAATGCGAAAAAATTTTGGTTTCCGGTCAGTCCTCTCGCGTGCGGCGGATCAGGCCTTCCATCTGCTCGAGGTACCTGTCCAGGGCCCTGCGGCCGCGTGCGGTCAGGCGATAATCGCTGCGCGGGATGCGGCCTTCAAAGCCTTTGTTGCAGGCCACGTAGCCGGCTTCCTCCAGCTTGCGCGCGTGCACGCTCAAATTTCCGTCAGTGGTCTTGAGCAGACGCTTCAGATCGTTGAAACTGAGGGAATCACTGGTCGCCAGGGCGCTGATGATGCCCAGGCGCATGCGCTCGTGAATCAGCGGATCGAATTCCGGAAGCTCCGCTTCCTGCCGAAATACCGCAGGGCGGGAGCGGCCCCGCTCATTGGCCCTGTCCTGCACCCGTGAATGAAAAGACTGCCTAGCCACCATATCTCCTTGCGATCCAGTATCCGAAAATAATATGCATGCCGCCGAAGCCCACCGCCAGCAGGGCGGTCTGAACATTAGATGGCGCCAGCAGGGCAACGATTCCGGTCAGCATGAACCCTGCGCCCATCAGCGGCAGCGCGCGCACCGAGAATGCGCCGGCGCTGGTGATGGCTGCTCCATAGAGCAGCAGCCACACTCCGGGCAAAAGGCCCGCGAGCCCCAGGCGGTATAAAACCACCGTCAAAATGGCCCCCGCGACGGCGGCGGGCAAGAACGTTGACACAAACTTCTGCGCCGGACCGCTGGTCAGGGGGACTCCGGCGCGCTGCGCTTTTTTCCAGGTGGCAACCAGGCCGATGCAAACGGCCAGAGCGGCCTCTGCCAGCCATACAACCAGCCAGGCGCGCTGCGAACTCTGCCGCGACGAAATCCATGCCGCAGCCAGCGCCGTAGGCCCGAGAGCAACGATCCCCCATCCCGGGACCGCCGTAAAAGAAGCCGAACGCTCCATGGTCTCGCGGATAAAGCGAAGATCATCGAGAGCGCCACTGGGCAGTGGCCGGGGGCGGGAACGCAAACGATGCACGCGGCGCGGGTGGTGTTCCGGCATGGGTTGTTATATTAGCGCAAATCATGTATTCCTGTCAAAGTTCTTTATGTCACAAAGTGAAGTGCAAGGCTTTAAGAAGCACTCAGCCCGCGCAACATTCTGGTTTTGGGCCGCGATTCTCGCGAGCCAGGGTAGAGCCTTTCATGGTTGCTGTACAACATCTCTAACCTGGCTGGCGAGGAAGTCTCATGAAACCAAAACGGCTTGGCGGGCTGAGTGCTGACGGCTGAGTGCTGAATGCTGCTTCAAAACAGCCCGTCGAAACCCAGCTTGTCGAGGATCGCAGGGATACGAATAAGAACGCTAGTTTCAAGAGGAAATCAATGCTCGTTGCAGCGGGACGATTATTCACCCCGCAAACTTTATCCAGACTCTCACTTCGACCGTATCTTTGCGATGGTCTCCTAATTCGACGCGGACGTTGTCCTTCTTAAGATTTTCTACTGCAAACGGCAGAAATAACTGCGCTTCGGGAACTTTTGGGACCTTCTTCTGGAGAGCAGCAGTTTCCAAGTCTCCGTAGCCCACTACAACGTTATATTTCCGAGCTCTCTCGATCAAGTCGAGCTCAGGTATGCTCTTTCCACTCATCGCTTTATGTAGTCCGGCACGCGTCAAATTCAAGGAACGTGCGAACTCTTGCACCGAGATCCGGGCAGGGTTGTCCTTGTTCTTTGTGTGCCATTGAAAGGCATCCCAAAGCTTCTGTGCGAACTTGCGACCGAATGCTCGATCCTTGGCTGTGTGCCTGCGCATTGTGGAAAAAAAGAGCTTT
>DATDNH010000018.1:0-6875 GCA_036518395.1 Candidatus Angelobacter sp.
CGGGTGCTCCTGCTGGGCCTGGCTGGGCAGATATGGATTCTTGCCGAAAATGTAGTTGTAGGTGTGCGCAATACGGTCGCTGTACTCGGTGCTGCTGTCAGATTCCGCTGCCACCAGGAAAGACACTGCCAGAACAATACAAACAGTTATTCCGACGATGAAGGCAGAACCCCGTCGGGCCTTATCTGCTAGTCGCGCCCAGAATTTCAATGATTTTCCGTCCCTGTGAAGTGGGCGAAATTATCCCATAAATAAGACAAAAATGGGAATGTTTTTTTTGTTAATTCTGCCCGGATAAATCCAGCCCACAAAGATGATTTGCATGAGATCTTCCCGATTATTACGTCCCAAACAAATCCAATTGCTGTGAAGGTTGGAGCGCCAGTGATGCCCTTTGCGGTGGCCGCCGATCAGGCAGGCCAATCTTGTACTTCTCACGCAGCTTTCTTACCAGCGCTGAAATGCGTTTGTGGTATTCAGCCGGCAAATACGCGCGGTTCGAGTAGCGCGCGCGATACATGGGGACAAGCTGCGGGAATTTTTCCTCCAGAAATGGCATAAAGATCTTTTCTGAACAGGGCTTCAGGAACAGCGGGTTCACATGAACGAACCTGGCGCCCGCTTCTGCCGCTGCTCTTACAACTTTTTCCAGATCGGCAGGTGAATCGGTGATACCAGGCAGCACCGGAGCGCAGTTAATTCCTGCATGAATGCCTGCTTCGGTGAGCTTCAGCACGGCCATGAGCCGCAGATCCGGGCGAGGCGCTCGCGGCTCCAGAATACGAGCCAGATCTGTTCGCGTTGTAGTGACCGTGATGCAGACGGAAAGGGCATTGTTCTCACAGATCTTTTTCAACAATTCGAGGTCCCTGAGCACCAGGTTGGATTTGGTCACTATGCCGATGTCAAAACCCTTGTGCTGCGCAAACTCGCGCAGAATAGCCTGCGTGATGCCAAAGCGGCGCTCGGCCGGCTGATACGGATCTGTGGCCGTTCCGATGGCGATCTCTTCGCCGGGCCGCACGGTTCTGAGTTCCTGCCGGAGAAGCCAGGCCGTGTGCTGTTTCACGTAAATCTTGCGTTCGAACTCCAGACCGTCGCGCAATTCCATGAACTCGTGGGTATAGCGGGCATAGCAGTATTTGCAGGCAAATTCACAGCCCCGGTAAGGATTGATCATCCAGGTAAAAGGCATGCGGGGCGAGAGGCAGCGCGTGAGCACTGAGCGGTTCTCCAGCGTGAGGTACTCCACGTTGTGGCCTTCGTCCACGGCTTCACCTTGCGCTGCCAGCCTGGCTATGCCGACCAGTCGCGCTCCGGGCTCGAGTTGGGGAAACAGAGAGAGAGCCATTGAGCAGGTACTTACTTTCGCTTTTTATTCGCCAATAGAATACCCCAGACACATGCTCATTTGCAAGCGGCAACGGAGAGTAGTATTTCCAGCGGGGGAAGCGCATGCATTTCAAGCACTTAGTAGTGATTGTTGCGTTGTCTACGGTGGCGTACGGGCAGGCGGTGCTGCGGGCCGAGCAATACACAGGAGCAGATGCGGGCGAGAAGATCAAGAAATGCATCGAGGCTTTACCTGCAACCGGAGGGGTGTGCGATGCGCGAAACCTTTCGGGCCAGCAAAGTTCTGGAGCGGGATTCGCCGTCGGCGCTGCGGGCAAACCGGTCGAGCTGATGCTTGGCCCGGTGACGCTGCTGACCAAAGGAACTATTCACGTCGCGGCGAAGAGTTCGATCATGGGCATGCCGGCGGCAGCGGGCACCGGCAGCGATCAATCTGCCACAGTGATCAAAGCGGCAGACCACAGCCATCTAAGCGTGGTTGTTCAGTTGGAGGGCTACTTTGCGGTTTTGCAGGATGTGACCGTGGATGGAAACAAAAGCGGGGCGCCGCAGGGCAACGTCGCCATCCTGGTGCTGAATGCTAATCGGGTCGAGATGTTTCGCGTGACGGCCCAGAATGCGCCGAAGTATGGAATCCAGATCTATTCAGATAATAACGAGTCCTGCTGCGCGAAATTGTCCAAGATCATGTCTGTCGCAAACGGTGACAGCGGGTTGCACGTGGCGAACACTGCTGACGTGTTCGTCTCGGTTTCAGAACTTGAGAACAACGGCAAACACGGCATTGAGCTGAATAATTCCCCCACTATGCGGCTGGAGCACTCCGATATAGGCGGCAACCTGGGCGACGGCGTTCGCATTTACGGAAGCGCGTCTTCGCCCCTGCAATCGAACAAGCAGATCATTGTAGGCAATCAATTCGGAAACAATGCCCAGCACGACATTCATATTCTGGGTCTTGATTCGTCGGCAAAGAAACATGTCTCCACCGGCAACCTGATTTCTTCGAACGAGTTCATTGGCAGTGACAAGCGGCCGTCAGGGTTTGACGCAATTCATATCACCGACAGCGGAGAAAACAATATTGTCGGCAATAATTTTTCCGCTGATTCTGCCCATCCATACCGGTATTGCGTTTTCATCGAAGGCAGCACGGAACTGCCCGACCAGGTGAATGGAAACCTGTGCACGGCAGCGAAGGCCGGAGGAAAGGGAGACTACAAAGGGGTAAGCAATACGGTGTTTGGGACAAATTCGAAATAGGTAATTGTCAAATGGCAACCAGCAAACGGCCGAGTCCAGACCTTCAACACAGAGGAACAGAGTAAACAGAGGGAATGAGAGTTGTTGATCCACGGCTCGCCGGGACAGTTTCTGATTGTTGATTTTAGACCTCACACCAAGGGCAAAAGCAAAACCAAAAGCAAGCACCGAGGAAACGCGAGAGGGCAAACCTGCGGCGGTAGCATTTGCCTTAAAAGTTTATCTAAAGGAGGTTGCGATTCCTGTCGCTCTGCGCGCGCTCGGGATCAGCTGCGAAAAACTCCAATTGGCTGAATGCTGAGTGCTGAATGCTGACTGCTATTTCGGCGGTGATGGGATGCTGATATCCACCTTAGTCACTTTGCCGAAGGTATCGAGTTCGCGGTCGAAATCCTTCGCATTACCCACAACCAGGGTGGCAAGTTTCTCCGGATGAATGTACTTGCGCGCGACGCGGTTTACATCTGCAACCGTCACTTTTTCGATGCCAGTCCGGTAGCGCTCCAGAAAGTCAGCCGGGTAGCCATAAAATTCGTAGGACATGCGTTCGGCCAGAACTTTTGCCTTGGAATCGAAGGCGAAAATAAAGGAGTTGAGGATTGAGTCCTTTGACTTCTTCACTTCGTCATCTTTGACTCCATTCTGAATCAGATCGTTGATGTCCTGCCGCAAGGCTTCAATCACCGCAGCGGTTGTGCCGCTCTTGGTTCCTGCCGTAAGGTTCAGGATGCCGGGATGATCAAAAGCGGCGCCAACGCCGCCTCCAACCCCATACGCCAAACCGCGCCTGGTGCGGACGTCCACGAACAAACGGGACGAAAACCCTCCGCCGAACAGATCATTCAGCACCTCGACGGCATAATAATCAGGGTTGCGGCGCTCAATTCCCAGGTCGACCATGGCAATGGTGCTCTGGTTGACGTCGTTTTTTTGGGCAAAATAAATCCCGGGAATGGGATCGTGAAATGGAATGTCGGTCTTAGGGAAAGGCTGGGCCTTGCTCAGTCTGGCGAACGCATCGCGCACCTTGCGTTCCATGGCTGCGGAATCAAAATCGCCAACAATTCCTAAAATCATATTATTGGGGGCGACGCTGCGCTTATGCCAGCTCAGCAGGTCGTCTCGCGTGACCGCTGCGACAGTTGCATATTCCGGAATGCGCGCATAGGGGTTGTCGCGTCCATAGGCAAGCCTTGTTGCTTCACGCTGGGCAATCTCGCTTACATCATCATTGCGTCTTGAGATCAGGCTGAAGACCTGCTCTTTTGCCAGATCAATCTTGTCCTGGCGGAATGCGGGGTTTTCCAATAGATCGAGCACCACCGGCAGGACCTGATCGAAATCTTCTTTCAGCGACGACCAGGAAAGGGAAATGGAGTCAGGACCAGGAGTGGCTTCTACGCGTGCTGCGCGCATTTCCAGGAAATCATCCAGCTCATCGCCGGTCTTGCTCTTGGTGCCGCCGGTGCGCCATACCTCGGCGTAAATGGCGGTCAAGCCGACTTTGCCGGCAGGTTCATCGCGGTGCCCACCTCGAATGCGGATGGTTCCATCAATGAGCGGCAGTTCGTGGTCTTCCTGAAGCAAGATTACAAGGCCATTCGGGAGTTCGACGCGCTTCGGCTCCTGAGGATGAAATTGATGCAACGGCGGAACCGGAACCTGCGTCCAGGAAGAGGGAACGCCGGTGGAAGAAGGACTTTGCGTCTGGGCGGAAACAGGAACACAAAGTGACAGCAAAATGACAAACCAACGGCCAGCACGGAGACACTGAGGCACGGAGATCGGGAGACGGCGGATCACTTTTGTTCTCCTTTAGGTTCGGCTGGTGCAACTGGCTTTTGTGTTTCGATCATGGTGATGGTGCGATTGTTCTCCCTGAAAGTGCTGTTGGCGACACGACGGATGTCCGCTTTACTTACCTTCTCAATGCGGTCCAGATCGCGGAACAGCTCTCGCCAATCTCCATAGCGCGCCTGAGTCATGCCAAGCTGAAGCGCCAGGCCCTGATTGTCTGCCAGTCCGCGGATCAGGTCAGCCTTGGCGCGGGTCTTGACCGAGCGCAATTCTTCGTCGCTTACGTCCTTGGTCTTGAGTTTCTCGATCTCGTCGTGAATCGGCGCTGCCATTTCATTGGCGCTGTGGCCTTCGGAAGGGACAGCAAAAAAATAAAAGAGGCATGGATACTTGCCGCCAGGATAGCTGCCGCCTTCCGCGGCAATGGCGATTTGTTTGTCGCGGACCAGCGAGCGATAAAGACGCGACGTTCGGCCCTTGGAGAGCAGATCAGAGAGCACGTCGTAAACCGGATCATCGGGATCGGTCACGCTGGGACGGTGATAACCTTCCACGTAGAGTGGCTGGCTTTGCTCGTGCAGGACAGCTTCACGCACAGCGATTTGTGGCGGTTCTTTGGTGCGCAGCGGCGCGGGTTCGGGAGCGGCGGGCAGGCGCCCGAAATATTTCTGGATGATGGGAAGAGCCTCTGAAGCCTTCACATCACCTACAACGGTAACGACCATGTTCGCAGGCACATAGTACTTGTGAAAAAAATTGATCGCGTCTGTGGCGGAAAAGGCACGCAGGTCGGAAGGCCAGCCGAGCACCGGCCGCTGATAAGGATGGGCAAGAAAAGCCGTTCCCAGAAACTCTTCCAGCAGACGTCCCTGGGGTGAGCTGTCCGTGCGGAGGCGGCGCTCTTCATACACCACGTCGCGCTCTTTATAAAATTCCCGCATCACGGGATGAAGAAATCGCTCCGATTCGAGGTAGGCCCACAGCTCCAGCCGGTTTTGCGGGAAGGAATAGTGGTAGCCGGTTTCGTCCCAGTCAGTAAACGCGTTGAGCCCGGTTCCTCCCTGACTCTCCACAATCTCTCCGAATTGGTTAGGGATCACATATTTTTCGGCTTCCGCAATTGCATCCTTCCAGGCTTTTTCCAGCGGTTCCACTTTCTTGGGATCCCGCTCAATCTCCTTCTCGTTTTCTTTTTGGTAGGCGGCGTAGGCTTGCTCAACTTTTTCCAGCGCCACTTTTTCCGCCGCGTAGTTTGTGGTGCCAATCTTGTCGGTGCCTTTGAATGCCATGTGCTCAAACATGTGCGCCAGCCCGGTAATTCCTTCCACCTCCTGCGCGGCGCCGGCATCCACGTGGGTGTAAAAGGAAAAGACCGGAGCTTCCGGCCGTTCCATGATGACCACAGTCAGACCATTGGCCAGTTTTTGCACCGTAATGCGCTTTTCAAAGGAGGCCAGATCCTGAGCGTGAATTGTGATGACGAGTAAAAAGACAGAGAGAGGGAGGAGGGAACAGAGTTTTCTCATGGATCGACTCGAACATATAAGGATAGCAAGATAATCGGGTCATCGGCGCACCAGGTCATTGGTGCGGCGGAAAGCCGGGAAGTATTGCGCTTCTAACCGCTGCAGGCAAGTCCAAAATCTCCCCTTGACTGAATGTTGAGTGCTGAATGTTGCGCGGCCAGTGCCTGGTTTATCATTTACCGCTTATGAAAACTCTGAAGCTGCTGCTGCTGTCGGTATTCCTCTACAGTTTGTCTGTTTTTGCGCAAAACCAGAGCTTCACGCTTGAGCAAGTGATGACCTCACCTTTCCCCACAGGTCTCATCGCTGCCAAACAGGCGAACCGGATCGCGTGGGTTTTTGAAATTCGTGGCGAGAGCAATGTCTGGGTTGCCGATGCCCCGACCTTCGAAGCACGCCAGGTTACGCATTACCAGGGCGACGATGGCCAGCAGATTTCCAGCCTCCGTCTTGCCCCTGATGGAAAGACGGTCGTCTATGCCCGTGGTTCGGAGACCGGCAGCGAAGGCCACGTGGCCAATCCCACAAGCGAACTCAAAGAACCCAAACAGCAGGTGTGGGCGGCTGATGTGGATGGCGGAAAAGTTCGCTTGCTGGGCAACATGGGATGTGAGGAAGAAGATTGCGAAGACATTCAGCTCTCGCCGGATGGACAGTGGGCAGTGTGGCCGGCCAAGCATCATCTGTGGCTGGCGCCGGTCGCGGGGGATAAGCCAGCGCGGCAACTCACGGAATTGCGTGGCGACGACTCCGAGCCGCGGTTTTCGCCGGATGGCAAGCATATCGTTTTTGTTTCGGGACGCCGAGACCACAGCCTGATTGTTATCTATGATCTTTCGCCCGAACGCGTGCGCTATGTTGCGCCCAGCACGGATCGCGACTTTGCGCCGCGATGGTCGCCCGATGGCTCGCAAATTGTCTTTATCCGTACTGGTG
>DATDNH010000019.1:0-9229 GCA_036518395.1 Candidatus Angelobacter sp.
CAACAACTCGATTTTCGGAGGCGCCTTCGAAGGCGTTTGTGCGAATACCTCCACATTTTCCCGGTTGCTCAGGAAACGATCATTCTCGGCGCGGAATGTGCGTGCTATCAGGGCTTCCTGCGGCTGGGGAGAATAGATCGCACCGCTTATATCGACAGCGAAGCCTACTTCAGCGAGCTGCCATGCATTCTGAAGTTTTTGGTTGAAACTGGCAGCGAGCGCCTGCGGCGAACGGCTGCTTTGCAAAAGCTGGTCAACCGTGTCCACAAATGTTGACCGCGAACTATCTACCTGGTCTTGTACGCTCTTCGCCAGGCCATCTGTGATGTTCTGGCAAATGACAGCCTGCTGGTGCTCCAGGATCACCTGCTGATCGCGCGCCGAGCGCACCGCCATCCACGCCAGCACCAGACTGGGCAAAAGGATGGCAGCGAGAAAAATCCACGCGGAGCGTCGCATACAGGTGACAGGTTATAGGTTACAGGTTACAGCAGAGAAAGACGCCAAACAAACTTCGCCAATTGTCGCAATTTTTGGCAAATTGAACAGCCAAGTGCTCTTGTTTTCCTGCTCCCTGCACCCTGTCACCTGTTCCCTTTATTGCCCTTCTCCGTTCTTGTCGATGGCGCTGAACACATCCGCTGGCGCCAGTCCGAGCCAGGGATCCTCTCCCGGGGTCAAGAAGATGCTGGCATAAACCCAATCATTCAGTTGCGCCAGATTCAGGTTTCTGCCAAAGGAGTTGGTCATGAAATCAAGAATTTTGCTGCGCAACATGTAATTGTCCCGCACCGTATCCAGCGCAACCGTGCTACGCAAGTTGCGCATAGCCCTTAACATTGGGCTCTCTACCTCGCTCTTGCTTGCCGCTACGGGCGCAGCCTTTACTGCATCGGGAAATTTGCGCGCTGCCACCGCTCTCACATTCGGATCAAAAGTCCCCTCTGCGAAATGGAGTTGCGCCATCTGCTGCCACTTCTGACTGTCCATCAACTGCTCAAGGGTCTCTGCCGTGAATGTTGCCGGGAGCGACACTTGAATCCTCTGGAGATCAGAGGCCCATGCCTGTAACAACCGCGCCTCGGTAGATTTCAGGTGCTGCTGATAGTCGTGTGATCCGCTCGCCTTGGCTTGCTCCACGGCATCGGCCGAGCGCCGCAGTTCCCCAGCAAACACTGCCGCGCTATAGAGTCCGGGCAGGACGTCCACGATGTTGCCATCCGCGTCCAGCACATAATGAATACTGTTGCCGGTGATGGTGCGCACGAGCTTGCGTCCATCGCCGAAATCAATCGTCACTTTGGGCGCCGGACGCACCGATTCCCAATGCAGGATGAAACGGTCCTTCAGCAAAGCATTGATGTCCTTGCTCGGATAAAGCGTGGTGCGGAAGAACCGGCTGTTAGCGCAACTCAGATCTTCATCCAGATGTCCAAGCAATCGCAACGAAAGAATTGGCTTGCCGGATGCGCGAGCAGCAGCCTGGGCTTTCTCCAGGTCGGTGTACCAGTAAAGACCGCTGGCGTAGTTGTCATACTGTCCACCCACACGATCCAGAGCCGTTGCAATTCTCCCCCAGCGTGCATCGGACACCGCTCCTTTGCGATGCGCTGAAATTTCCCTGGCAAAACTGCGCTCGAGTAGTTGCAGACCTTGCGGGCCTGCGGCGCGTAAATGCTCCTGCGCTTTTTGTGCGACGGAGGAGTCGGTTGAAATCGCCTGTTCCGCCCAATCAGTCGAATCAGCGTTTTTTTGAGCAAACAGGCCCAAAACAGCAATCAGTGAACTGCAAGCGATCAAGGAAAGGGAAAGTGTCTTCATAGCGTGCTGAGTCTGGCCCACGCTGGAATTGCGGTTGTCACAGGGTTTTCTGGGATTTGTAAAAAATTTGTATTGCGCGGCCAGTGATTTTGAACTATCGAGTGATGCGATCGGGTTCCGTTTGTCTCTTGGGATGGAATCTTTCCTTGAGCCGCATCCAAAAGCGCTTGAGCCTCGAGCGGTAGCTGTGGATCGATCGCCAGACCTGGGGATATCTCTTGCGACTGGCCGCCAACAGCCGGCGGGCCCGGGAGTTGTGCCGGGAAAGAAGCATCACTCCGACCACCACCAGGATTGTTCCTGGAATGATAGGCAACACCAGTCCCGCCACGCCCGCCACAATAAGGAGCCATCCTGTCACAACTACGATCACGGCTTTTATGAGGTGTTTGCCGCGCTTGGATGCGGGAGATCGCGGTTGGCGCCGGAACGGCGAAAACAATCTCGAGAACACCGAACTCATGGAATCACACCGAGTGAATCAGCAGCCTGCCGTCCAGGCCTACAATCAGAATCGAGACGGTCCAGGCAAGAGTTTTCAACCACTTGGCATTGGCAAACTCGCCCGTCTTCCGTTTATCGCCAGTGAACATTACAAGCGGAATCACGGCGAAGCTCAGCTGTATGCTGAGGATTAACCGGCTGAACAAAAGCAGCGTGATACCGTGTTTGGCTCCCACAATGCCCATTGCTATATAGAGCATTTGCGGATCGGTAATGATGTCGGCTCATACGTTAATTATGGTTAATAGTGATTTCTCATGCTTGATATCAGGGCTTTGTCTTTTTTCCCCGAATCCAGTTTCTTCCACGGTTCCGTTCACCAATCCATCGCGGAGAGGACGTAAAGCTGAGAGTTGCCCTGTTTCTGGTGCAGTGTGTTCCACTGAAAGCGGTACAATTTTCTCCTTGTATAGTAGTCAGTCTTCGAACCTGCCTGACCCAAAGTTGCTGCTGAAGAGGTGCTCCTATGTCAAAGACAATCAATGTGACCGTAAACGGAGTTGGACACAAGAGTGAGGTCGAGCCACGCATGTTGCTGGTGCATTATCTTCGCGATGCGCTGAATCTCACCGGCACTCACGTCGGCTGTGAGACTTCGCTCTGCGGCGCCTGCACCGTGCTGCTCGATGGTCAAGCGGTGAAGTCGTGCACATTATTCGCCGTCCAGGCCGATGGCTCGAAGATCACCACGATTGAAGGGCTTGCCAGCCAGGGCAAGCTGCATCCGGTTCAGGAAGGGTTTTGGGAGCACCACGGATTGCAGTGCGGCTACTGCACTCCCGGGATGATCATGGCGGCAGCACAGATCCTGGAGCGCAATCCCGATCCCAGCGCTGAAGAAATCCGGCACGGGCTGGAAGGAAATCTGTGTCGCTGCACCGGCTATCAGCACATTGTTCAGGCTGTGCAGTGTGCGGCCAAGAAAATGAAAGCGAAAGCGCAGGTTACAGGTAATAGATGACAGGTTACAGCAGATCAGGTCACCCGGGGTACGACATTTGGTTTTGGTTTTGGTTTTGGTTTTGCTGAGTACTAATTACTAAATACTAACTACTGATTTACTAAGTACTAATTACTGAGGTTTCCCATGTCAGAAAAATATTTTGGCAAACGACAAAAGCGGACTGAAGATCCACGACTGATTCAGGGCCTGGCGCATTACGTTGATGACATCAAGTTACCCGACACGCTTCATGCGGTGTTTCTGCGCTCCATCTACGCCCATGCGCGGATCAAGACCGTGGACACCAGTGAAGCCCGCAAAGCTCCAGGCGTGGTCGCCATTTATACGGGCAAAGATGTTTCGGCAAAGATCGGCGCTGTGCCGTGCGCGGCCGCGCTGCCTGAACTCAAAGTCCCTGATCATCGCGTGCTGGCCACAAACAAAGCTTATTTCGTCGGACATCCGATTGCCGTCGTGGTGGCGGAGAACCGCTACGCCGCAAAAGATGCTGCTGATCTTATCCAGGTGGATTATGAAGAGCTGCCGGTCGTCCTCAATGAAGAAAAAGGCGCACAGGGCGGACCGATTCTGCATGAGCAGTTCGGCACCAACATCGCCTACAAGCTGACTTCCGGTGAAGGCGATATCGAAGCTGCGCTCAAGTCGGCGGACAAAGTTCTCAAGCAGAAAATTTTGAACCAACGCCTGGCGCCGATTGCGATGGAACCACGCGGCGTTCTCGCGCGCTACTATCCGGGCGAGCAGGAACTTACACTCTGGACCTCCACGCAGATTCCGCATCTCGCGCGCACGCAGATCGCGCTCATGCTTGGCATGCCGGAGAACAAGCTGCGCCTGATCGCGCCTGAGGTCGGCGGAGGCTTTGGCTCCAAGCTGAACATTTATGCCGAAGAAGCGCTGCTCGGCTGGATTGCCATGCAACTTGGCCGTCCGGTGAAATGGATTGAGACCCGCCGCGAAAATATTCAGGCCACTGTCCACGGCAGAGGCCAGACCGGATATATAGAGGTTGGATATAAAAAGGATGGAACCGTTACCGGCCTGCGCTACAACGTTTTTGCTGACATGGGCGCCTACTTCCAACTCCTGACGCCCGCCATTCCCACGCTCACGGGCCTCATGCTCTCCGGCTGTTATCGCATTCCCGCCATTCAGATCAACATTACTGGCGTCTTCACCAACAAGATGGCAACGGATGCCTATCGCGGCGCAGGGCGTCCCGAGGCAACATACGTCGTTGAGCGCGCGCTGGATCTTGTCGCTGCCGAATTGGGCAAAGATCCCGTCGAGGTCCGGCGCAAAAACATGCCCGCGCCGAACGAGTTCCCTTTCAAGACTGCTACCGGGCTGTTCTACGACAGCGGCAACTATGAAGGCGCACTGCAGAAGGC
This sequence comes from Candidatus Angelobacter sp., assembly GCA_036518395.1. Lineage (GTDB taxonomy): Bacteria > Acidobacteriota > Terriglobia > Terriglobales > Acidobacteriaceae > Angelobacter. The sequence continues at coordinate 4,681 of DATDNH010000019.1, forward strand.
ACTCGACATTTCTGGTTACTCCAAGGTGCGCGATGAGCAAAGCAGAGCCCGCAAAGAAGGACGGCTCATCGGCATTGGCGTATCAACTTATGTTGAGATTTGCGCGCTCGGTCCATCGCAGGCCATGCCTGCCGGTGGCTGGGAGAGTGCGACGGTCAGAATTGAACCAACAGGCAAAGTAACTATTCTCACGGGAGCTTCTCCGCACGGGCAGGGTCAGGAAACGTCGTTCGCCCAGATTGCCGCCGACCAGTTAGGCGTGAATATCAACGATGTAACCGTCATCCACGGCGACACGGCGGTCGTCCAGTACGGAATTGGAACGTTCGGCAGTCGGGCCACCGCAGTCGGCGGAACTGCTGTCTACTATGCAATCGAAAAATTGAAGGAAAAAGCCAACAGGATTGCCGCGCACCTGATGGAAGCGGGCAGCGGGACTGTCACTTTCAAAGAAGGAAGATTCGCCGTAGAAGCCGCGAAAGCTACTGCTGCCGGCGCTCCCGCTGCAGCTTCGGCTGTATCGCCGCCGAAGCAGGTGACGATTCAGGATGTCGCTCTGGCGGCGCACTTGGCCAAGAACCTGCCGCCGGACACTGAGCCTGGGCTCTCAGCCACGTATTTCTTCGAGCCAAAGAATTTCACTTTCCCGTTCGGCACGCACATTGCAGTTGTAGAGATTGATCGTGAAACTGGCGAAATCGATTTCCAGCGCTACGTAGCCGTGGACGACTGCGGCAAGGTCATCAATCCTTTGTTAGTCGATGGCCAGGTGCAGGGCGGAATCGTTCAGTCCATCGGGCAGGCGCTGTACGAGGAAGTTGTGTACGACGATCAGGGCCAGCTCGTGAGCGGCACGCTGATGGACTACGCTGTTCCCAAAGCGGCACACGTGCCCTGGCTCGAACTTGACCGCACAGAAACGCCTACGGACGTGAATCCCATGGGAGTAAAGGGTGTCGGCGAAGCAGGAACAATCGGCGCGACACCGGCAATTGTCGCGGCGATTGTGGATGCGCTGTCGCCTTACGGCGTTCGGCACCTTGATATGCCGATCAAGCCGGAAACGATATGGAAGATTATTAGTAAGGGACAGCAGAAGCCCGGAGCAGCGTGATAGCCGATTTTGGTCTTCCGATGACTCGATGCGCCGATGGCCTGATGACCCGATTGGAGAAGCTATGATTCCGAATTCATTTGATTATGTTGCTGCCAAAAATCTGGACGAAGCGTTGTCGCTGCTGAGCAAGCATAAAGATGACGCCAAGCTGCTGGCCGGCGGACACAGTCTGATTCCGGCGATGAAGCTGCGCCTGGCGCAGCCGCAGATCCTGATCGACATCAGCCGGATCAAAGATTTGAGTTACATCCGCGAAGAGGGCGGACGGATCCGCATTGGCGCCATGACGACGCATTATCAGATTGAATCGTCGGATTTGCTTCGCCGCGCCTGTCCTCTGCTGCCGGAAGCCGCTACTCATCTTGGCGATGTGCAGGTGCGCAACAAAGGCACCATTGGCGGGAGTCTCGCCCACGCCGATCCCGCCGCCGACTGGCCCGCGGTCGTCCTGGCGCTCGATGCTGAGCTTGTTATCGCCGGGAAAACTGAACGTGTCATCAAGGCAGATAAGTTTTTTGTAGGACTGTTCACCACCGCCCTCGACCAGGGCGAGATTCTCCGTGAAATCCGTTTCCCTGCTCCCAAGGGCCGCTTCGGGCAGTGCTACAAAAAATTCCGTCATCCTGCTTCCGGCTTTGCAGTGGTTGGAATAGCGGTGAATCTCGCAGTGGACGGCGGCGGCAAATGTGAGTCTGCCGGCGTCGGGATCACCGGAGTATCACCGAAGCCTTATAGTGCTACCGGAGTCGAAAGCGCATTGAAAGGCTCCGCATTGGATGGCAAGGCACTCACCGCCGCAGCAGCCCACGCTGCTGACGGGGTCAACGCCAACACCGATCTGTTTGCTTCAGGAGAATACCGAAAACATTTGGCCGAAGTGTATACGCGGAGAGCGTTGGAAACGGCAGTTTCGCGAGCAAAATGACAGCAGCACCCGCCACAGAGACACAGAGACACGGAGAAAAACAAGCAGGAAGAACTCGAAAGAATCAAAATAAAGATTGTTCAGGATAAAAGGGGCCTGGTGAAGCAGAGGGCAAGCGTTTTTTCTTACCTCAACCAGAAATCATCTCTATATTTCTGCGTTAGCTGTTATTTTTCTTTTTCCCAATTCTTCTCCGTGTCTCCGCGTTGTGTAGCCTGTCCTCGAGGTGAGGTTGTTTGTAAACGACCGCAGCCGAAGGACGGTGAGAAGTCAAACCGCCACCCGATCCGGATGATTCGCCAGCTCTCGCACTTCCGCCGCGCTTTGCTTCACCAGCACCTCACCATCTTTGAATACCGTTCGCAGAAGGTCGCGCGGGTCTCCATCCTTCTTCGTCACGCTCTGGGTTGACCACTTGCCATTGATGCGACGCAACGCCAGCCGCCCACGCTTGGACACCTTGTCGTGTCCCTCAACAGGGTCTTTATATACCGGGTGATCTTCTCTGTTGATGGTTACTGCTGAAGTCTTGAAAGCAAATTTCTGCGTGTCGCGGTTGAGCTGCTGAAGCAATGCGCCGCCCATTCCGAACGTTATGTTATCGGCTGACCAGCCGGCGCGCATCATGGCCGTCAGTGTGTCCTGGATGGTCCAGTAATTCACGCCATCGCCCTGAATCACGCGGACCTTGGGATTCAAAACGCGATAGCCTTTGTTGTTGCTTTGGTAGCCAAATTTTCTGCCCAGAATCTCCAGGACCTTCAGCACCACATCGCGCGGATATCCGGAATCGGGACGCACCACCAGCACTCCTTCGCGTTTTAATATTTTGTCGCGCAGCACCTCGCCCCAGAGTTTTTCGCAGGCTTCATAAACGTTATACGAGTCGCTCACCACGGCGACCAAACCCGCAGGAAACTGTGTGAGCATATTGTCGTACGCGCGAAGTTCGTTCTCACGTCCCCACGCAGTAATCGTGGAATGTTCGGCAGCAGGAATGCTGAAGCCTTCCATATCGCTCGATTGATAGTAGCGCTGCAGAAAGCGAATCCCCGCCACCGTGTCTGTGCCTTTGAAGTTGATCAGATGAGCAGCGGCGCCGATCCCCGCAGTCTCCTCGCTGGACACGCCGCGATAGCCAAAATCATGCAGCTTGAAATCAATGAGAGAAGGATCGCCGGAATGTTCCAGTGCGGCAAGAAAAACTTTGCGGATGCCATTGGAGAGAGTGCCTACAGTAATTGGATACCAGACTTTCAGCAGGAGCGTTTCCAGGTAATTCGGGAGCCAGTAACACTTGGGATCAGTATTCTCAATCGTCATCAACACGTTCTGGACATCCACCGCGGCCCCCTCAGCGACGGCTTTGATCACGACCGGCAGCCTTCCACCCAGATTGCGGACAATATGCATCCAGCCATTCAAATTGAACACCCCGGGCCCGATATGACGGTCGACAAAATCGCGCGCCTCCACTACATCCTGTTCAGTAACGACCGAACCAACCAGGTATTCCAGAAGGTAATACTGCAGACCAAAGAAGAGAGTCTGCTCGAACATTCCTCCGCGCGATTCCAGGTAGCTGTAGACGAATTCCGTTCCCGGAGGATACTGCTTCCAGTGAGTGAACTTATAGCTGTCCGTCTGAAGGACGAGATTGCGCGTCTGCGTTTTCTGCATTCAGGAGGTTCCTGGGCTAAATGCTAGATTTAACAGCAAAGAGCGTTCAAGAAGCAATGGAAGTGACCAAATCCTGCTACGGATCACACAGATTCAACTGATTTTCACTGATCAAAAGGCAGGATAAAAGCTACGCGCTTGGCTTGCGTTGTGCGGTTGGGCTGTCCTGGCTTTTATCTCCGGAGACGGCCATCGGAGGCTTCGCAGCTGTAGGCTGCGTTAAGTCTATGCACGTTCCCTGTCGCACCATGTGCAGATGATCACGGTAGGCAGTGAGCCACTCTTCAAAACAGGTTCGAGGGTCTTTCTCATTCATAAAAGCCTCTATGCTTTTGATGGCTTGAATTTGATAAAGATAAATGTCCGACAGCAACTTTGTTGTTAAGAATTATTGGTTCAGTGTAAAGTCCGTGTAAATCATCCAGAGATCGGATCGTCTCATCTCAAGAAGCTCAATGTGCCGAGACTCTGCTCATCTCTCACCAGAGACAAAGCTTCTTGCACGATGCAACGCGGGGCCAGCCCGCGCGTTTTGTTTTTGCGCATGATGGGATGCCTACAACCTGTTACAACCACTTACAAATATTAACTCCCCCGTACTCAGTTTTAACGACCACCCACTCCCATTCTGGGTCAAATACGTGTGGGGGTCGGAAGCTCAGTAACTCAACCCCCCATGGAGCTTTATATGAAATACATAAGAAATAAATGGCTCATCATAGCAGTCCTGCTGACTGCGATCGGGATCCTGACTGCGTTTAAATTCCAGACGGGAAAAGCGACCCAATACTACACCGAAAAGGCGCAGCAAGGCGACATCGAAAATC
>DATDNH010000020.1:0-13577 GCA_036518395.1 Candidatus Angelobacter sp.
CGCCAAAGAACGCAATTTATTCCGAAACTCCGTCATCCCGAGGATTCTCCACTTGAGTGGATAATCGGAGGGACCTTGCGTTTGACTTTGCTTTGCTAAGTACTAATTACTAACTACTAACTACTGATTTATTTACGCGGGAGCGCAAAAACATGGACTCAACTGACCAGCCAGTACTTGACCCTGAATCACAGGCATTTCTTAAATTCGTGAAGGAATCCGGCCGCCCGGAGATGCATACGCTTTCAGTTGCGGAAGCCCGCGCTCTTTTTGCCCGCGGACAAGCCATTATTCCTGTCGTCAAACTGCCCGCAGATATTGAAACGCGCACGATTCCCGCCGGTAGTCTGGGTGATCTCTCGATCCGCATTGTTCGTCCGGCAAACAACAAGAGCAGGCTTCCTGTTGTGATGTACTTCCACGGCGGCGGCTGGGTGCTGGGCGACTTTGAAACCCACGAGCGCATCGTCCGCGATATCGTCAATGGCGCCGAAGTCGCCGTGGTTTTCCCTGAGTACACCTGCTCGCCGGATGCGCATTACCCCGTCGCCAATGAGCAAGCCTACGCCGCAACAAAATGGGTCGCGGAGCACGGCGGAGAGATCGGCCTGGATTCACAACGAATCGCAGTTTCCGGCGAAAGTGCCGGAGGAAACATGGCCACCGTTGTTGCCTTGCTCGCCAAACAGCGCGGTGGTCCGAAATTGGCAGCCCAGATTTTGTTTTATCCTTCGACCGGCGTAGGCCCCACTGCTTCGCGCACACAATTTGCTGAAAATTATTACCTGACGGCTGAAACGGGAAAGTGGTTCTGGGAGCACTACAGCGGCGGCCAGCCGATCCACACTGAAGTTAGTGCTTGTCCTTTGTACGCCACTCTTGATCAACTGCGCGGACTGCCGCCCGCGCTGGTCATTACCGCCGAATGCGATGTCCTGCGCGATGAAGGTGAAGCCTACGCACGCAAGCTCGCACAGGCAGGGGTACGTGTGATCTGCACGCGATATCTGGGAACCCTGCATGGATTTAACGTAGCCAATGCGCTCGCGGGCTCAGCAGCCTCAAAAGCCTCCATCGCGCAGACGTGTAGTTTTTTGAAGGAGCACCTGGCAATCGGCAGTCGCGTACTTACGACGAAAGCATAGTCGCACCACCTAACTCTCTCGTTATGTCATCCTGAGGGAGTCCGAGCGATCCGCTGTGCGGGAAGTGAGGACGAATCGAAGGACCCCGAGAATTTTTCGTCAACCATGCCGCATAGAGGCGTTCTCACGAGGTCCTAAGTCGCACACATCCTCATTTGAATCTGAGGGCAGCCGCCCCGAAAGTGTATGCAGGCAGTAGGGACGCTAACCTGTCACCCGTCCCCTATCAGTTCATTCTTGCCTGAGTGCCGAGATCGGATCCACGCGCATGGCTCGTCGCGTTGGCACCAGCCCCGCCACCAGCGTTACCGCAATCAGGACAACCGCCACCAGCACAAACGCCAGAGGATCGTTGGCTTTCATACCGAAGAAGAACTTCCCCAGCAGCCATACCAGCCCGTAAGCTGCGGCAAGTCCAATTACTGTGCCTATCACGGCGAGGCGCGCACCCTGGCCCAGGATCATCTTCATGATCCTGCCCTGGTTGGCGCCCATGGCTATGCGGATTCCAATCTCCTGCGTGCGCTGCTCAACTGAATACGACATCAAACCATAAATCCCCACCGCGGCCAGCAGTAACGCGAGGCACGCGAAAACCGTAAGTAGAAGAGCATTGAATGTCTGGCGCGCGTTAGCCTCCGCGATTACCTGGTCCATCGTGCGGATTTGCGTCGGCGCCAGCGTGGCATCCAGCGATTCAAACTCTCGTTTCACCGCGGGAGCAATCGACAGTGGATCCGCGCTGGTGCGGATCACCCAACTCATCGGCAGCAGGCCGCCGGCAAGTTTGGTTAATCCGTCTGTGATCTGCGCCTGCGGAACGTACATCACAGGAATCATTCCCGAGTTGGCGCCGCTTCCATCCGCGGCTCCATTTCCAACTCCGGATTCCATTACGGTGCCCACAATGCCTATGACCTGGCGTTCGGGCTCTTCAAACTCCCCGCCTATTCCCTTTCCGATGATCATTCTTTTGCCGATTGGATCTTCATTCGGCCAATATTTCCGCGCAAATGCTTCATTGATGATCACCACACGGTCTGACTTGCCAGTATCGGTGCGAGCAAAGTACCGTCCCCGAAGCAGCGGAATGCGGAACGTTTCGAAGTAACCGGGAGAGACGAATCGCCAGAATTCATCCCCTTCCCACTTCCCGGCAAGCTTTGGTTCCCTTCCCACAATGTTGAAAGGCAGATCAATAGAAGATCCTTCCAAAGGCAGCAGCACAGCAGCAGCCGCGAAGCGAACACCCGGCAGCGCCTGAATACGATCTGTGGCCTGTTGCACCATGCTATCCACGGCCGCGGTGGTTGTGTAGCGACCGCCGGAAGTTGCCGTGCGCATGGTAAGCACATTTGAGGTGTCGATTCCCGGATTGAGACCGCGCATCGCGGCGAACGTGCGGATCATCAGCGTTGCTCCCGCGAGCAGCACTACTGCCAGAGCAATCTCACTCACCACCAGCACGGCGCGAATGCGGCCATGCTTAAGTCCGGTTCCGGAGCGTCCGCTCGACTCTTTAAGCGCCGCATTCACGTCGAAACGCGAGACACGAATCGCCGGGAACAGGCCAAAGAGCACACCAGTCAGCAGGGAGATGGCAAAAAGAAAAACAAGGATCCTCCAATCCAGCAGCGCCAATCCTGCTGAGAAATGTTCAGGGTCATTGATGCGCGGGATATTACCCGGACTCAAAGCCAGGAGCGCGCGAACGCCAACAGCACCAAAGATCAATCCTGCCACTCCGCCCGCAAGACCGAGAATGATGCTCTCGGTCATCAGTTGCCGCACAATGCGTCTCCGGCTGGCGCCCACAGCGGTGCGAATCGCAATCTCTCGTTGCCGTCCCGCGGCCCGCGCGAGCAGCAGGTTGGCCACGTTGGCGCACGCGATCAAAAGCACAAAGCTCACAGCGCCTGCCAGAACCAGAAGCGCCAGCCTTACCTCTCCGCCGATGGCAACCCTTAGCGGCACCACGCTCACGCTCTCCGTCTTGTCCATGATGTCCTGGTGCGCGGCGCGAAACTGGTCAGCAATCACACTCAGTTCTGCTTTTGCTGACTGCAGGGATGCGCCAGGCCGCAGACGCCCAGCAACGTAATAGATATGCCCTTGATTCGTGCTGTTGGCATCGAATTGCTCCGGAAGGTACAGATCAGTGGGAGGATCAGGCTGAAAACTCGCCGGTAGAACGCCCAGCACAGTGAAATGTTCGGAATTCAATGAAATTGTCTTGCCCGCAATTTCGCGATCGCCGCCCAGACGGTTCTTCCATAGATTAAATGTCACCACGGCGAACCTGCCGGCATTAGGCATATCTTCTTCAGCCGAAAACGTGCGGCCAAAAATCGGCGACACGCCAAACACCTTGAAAAAATCCGAGGTAACGTGCAATCCATTCACCGGATTGGGATGGTCCCCGGCCCCGAGATTCATGCTTACGCTGCCAAAATCGTAGGCAGCCATGGACTCAAAGGCCTGGCTCTTCCGCCACGCCATGAATTTGGGGATAGAGACTGAGGGCCCGTTGCCATTGGGAAATTGCCGCTGGACGCGCATGATTCTCTCTGACTCCGGAAAAGGCAGGGGCGCCAGCAGTACCTGATCAATGACGGAAAAAATCGCCGTATTCGCGCCAATCCCAAGCGCGAGCGCCAGCACGGCGATGGTGGTGAATCCGGGGCTTTTGATCAGGACGCGGAGGGAGTGACGGACGTCTGCCAGAAAGTTTTCCATGGGAGGGTATACGGATAGTAGAGGTCTATGGTTCCCGGCAAAAATGGATATTTGGTGTTTGTGGTTTATCCCGGCTCCCGCGCCAATTGCTAATTGCCACTTGCTAATTGCTTAACTCACGCCAGGCGCTGCCGTAATGAGCGTCCGTGGCGCGCGAGGAAACGGATCAGCAGCGTGGTGGCAAGCGTAATTAAATACCCCAGGATGATGGCTACAGGAATGAAGTAATTGCCGAGAAGCTCGTGCCCATGCGGCTGCATGGGAAAGCGCGCAATCTGTACGCCTTCTTCATTTACAAACAATCCAACATAATGCGGGAAAATCGGCTTCAGCAGTGCTGTGACGAAGAAGCAGGCGGAAATGACGTAACCTATCATCGCAACAATGAACACCAGATAGCCCTGGATTCCGGCGACGGTCCAGCGCAGAGTGGTGCGCAAAACCGAAATTGGGGAGATCCTCCACGTGGACCGCTTCAGCAGCAGTTCCATTCGGTATTGCCGGGCAATCTCCTCCGGTGTCCCCAGCGCGTTCAGCACGTTACGGCAGTCTTCCTCGCTTGGCGCGGCCACCTGCTCCAGCCGGTCCATCACGTGTGCCCGCAACTCCATCAGAAATTCCTGGCGCTGGTTTTGCGGCAGGTCGGCCATCTTCGACTCAAGCTGGGCGAAATAATTTTCGATCATCGGACTGCACGTACCGGTATTCATTACCGTCCTCCTTTTCCGTTAAGCACCGGCTTCAACAGCGTGCTTATATTGTGGGAAAAACTGCTCCAGAAGCGGGCCATGCTCACGACTTTGGCCTTTCCTGCGGCCGTCAACCAGTAATACTTCCGCGGATGCCCTGCTTCAGCCTCCACCCACTCTGATTGCAACAGACCTTCCGCCTTCAGGCGGCTCAGAATGGGATAGACCGTGCCTTCCGCCAGCACCAGGTCTGAGTCCTCCTCCAGCAGCCGCAGGATTTCCAGCCCATAGAGGCGCCGCTCCCACAGGCTGGCCAGTATCGCCAGTTCCAGGCAGCCTTTGCGTAATTGCGCCTCCCAGTTTTCCGGGCGCTCGGTTTTCGCGGTATTTCCTAGCAGTGGCATATACCTTGCATTGCTACGTATATTGCAGTGCAGAGGTTGTTGTCAAGAGAAATTTTTTCAAATCTCGCGGCCAGATCTGCAATGCGCCTGAACGTCAAGAATTGTGTTGCTTTGTGTGTTGCAGAGGTTCACAATCCGCAAATCGCTAACATCACAATGAAAATTTCAGTTTTGGGCCCCTGCATTTAAGTCTTCCAGGAGCGCCACTATGAAAAACAGTCAGCTCTACCCTGCCCTTCGCAATGCCAGAAGTACAACTAGTGCGGCCAGTACTGCTGCCGGTCGCCTATTATGGCGATTGAGTCTCTTATGTCTGGTCCTCACGGTAGTCCTGAGTGGCGCGAGAGTCTCCGCTCAGGATGAAGACACCTGCAAGACCATCAAGCTGGGCGACCCGGCTGGGCCTGGAAACTACCCCTACACAGTTTGCGTCCCTGCAGACAAGTGTGTCCCGAAATATGCCGAACATGCTTACTGTCAGAAGTTCCAGAACACTTGTTCGGGGGGCCACTGCCCAAACTTTGAGTCGGCGTGCTATGCGCTCGACGATGACAACAACAAAGGAGTAACCAGCACAGCCACGGCTGGCGCGGCCTGCAAGCTATTCATCGGGACCGGCGGCCAGCACAAGAAAATCGATGGCGTAATGTGCACCTTCGCGACAATCGTCGCGGCCGGAGGGCGCCTGGGATGCCACTGCGAGTGCGGCCAGGGCTACGCCGTACCGATTGCTATGTCATTCAGGCCACTGCCTGAAGGCGCGGTGTACGCCACCGCCACAGTGGATCCGGATACCACCATCGAGGTCCAGCAGCCGGGCTATGCAGTTGTCGTTACGGCCGATGTGGTGAGCACGAAGCGCGTGAAACCAGGTGACCGCCTGGGCGCGAAGACTACGGCCTCCGTCGCTTTTGACGACGGAACTGGCATGATCCTCGATACTGTCAAGCAAGCTTCTACACCTCTTGTAGCAACGGTGGGCCAGACCAACCTGCTCTCACGAGACCACCCGCAACCACTTCCCTTGCAGAATGGCAACGCCACGCTTTGTGTAAGTTCAGAGAAGCCATTTGCGACACCTGCACTTGCCATTGACAACGTCAATAAACTCCCTGACACAACTCATGCAGTTTTCCTGAATCCCAACGGCGGGAAAGTTGGAGCTCTGGCCACGTTCAAGGGCATTCAGGGGACCAAATCGGGCAACATCGCCGTTCGTACGCTGGACGACAAGGGCTCGACACTTCAGGAAAGAAAATTGGAAGGTGGAGTGCTCGATGCCAGCCCGAAGGCCAGTTTCGACAAGCCAACGTATAAGGCAGGCGAGAGAGGCCAGCTATTGATTCAGAATCAGGAAAATTATCAGAAGGGGATGCAGGTCACGCGCTTCGGCGGTGCCGGCAATTTGTCGCGGGAACCCATTCGCCTGATCCCGTTGTCGGACGTCAAGGGCTTGCCCAGCGAAACGCCATTCGGTACTACCAATCTAAAGTTTCAGACGACCCACGCCGGCGAAGCCCGCGTTGCTGTGATCTTTCCTGGCATGTTGCCGCCAAAACCGGTGGAGAATCCAGGTAAAGATGAAGGAATGATACAGGCCAACAGCATTTTTCAAAAATGGCTTAAGCAAGTCGGAGAGTGAGGCGGCGTCCGCCCGCATTGCATTTTCCTGCTGCTCGCGCAACTATGGATGCGGGAGGCACGCTCATGATCGTCGAGATGCGGACTTACAAACTTAAACCCGGCAAACGCTCTGCATTTCTGGAGATATTTCGCACCAAATCGATGCCTGCCCACGCCGAGATTGGAATGAAAATCCTCGGGCCATTTCTCTCCATCGAAGATCCTGACACATTCTTCTTCATGCGCGGCTTCCCCGACCTTGCCTCTCGCGAGCCCATGAAGGCCAAATTCTATGAAGGCGAACTCTGGAAGACGGAACTGGAAAACATTCTCATGCCCATGATCGACAAGTATGACGTGGTGCTGGTGGAAGATCCGGACGGCAAAATTCAGTGGTGAAGCCGGTTATCCGAAAAGGAGATTCCTCTCCCGCTTTGCGGAAAAGGAATGACAAATCTTCTGCTGGCTGCCGACTGCTGCTTTTCTTCAAGGTGTCGGCAAAACCGCTTATTGCTCCATCACGAAGACAATTTTTCTTCCATCAGCAGAGAGGCTCGGCTGTCCGCAATTGGACCCGTCGCATTTGCTTACGTTTACCGCTTCTGCGGCGCCGTCTTTGAAGTAAACGTCAGTCCACTCGGCGGTGCCGGAAAGTTTGACTTTGCTTTCATGTTTCACATAGAGACTCTTGCTGTCATACGTCCGGTCCCAGCTTTGCAAGTGTTCCAGCATGGATCGGTCCTGACTTGAGGCGGCGTCGTAAGGCAGCGGAGTTCTCTTTCCGGTGCTTAGAGACAGCAATTCCACGCTGACCGGCGCCGCCGGCTCTTTCCTGATTAGCAGCAGCTCGTCGGGATTATCCACACTGAAACCAACCAGTTTGTTAACGCCGCTGATGGGATAGAGCTTCCTGGCGTCGGCGCCGAGAGAGAGACGCACGAGATTCGTTCCCTCCAGCGCCAAAACATCATTGCTTGCCGGGACGAATACCGGGGAACGATAGGCATCGCTTTCCGTGAGTTGCTGCCTTTTTCCGCTGGAAAGATCGATGATCCAGATCTGGCCATTCTTCAGTTCGTCGCCCGGCCCTTTCAACGTGCTGGGAGCGGCGGCGATTCCACAGATTCGCAGCAGTCTGTGGATGAACGACTCGGGTTCACCTTTGCTTTTTTGGACCCTCCCGGCGCTCGCTACCTGGTTTTGAGCCATGACAGACGTTACAGCCACAATCGTCAAGAGAAGCAATCTTGCACAAAGAGATCGATAGCTATTCATTGATGACCCTCCTCCCCAGAAGCCACGACCAGCGTTTTGTCCGGCCCAAACAAAATCCGAAAAATCGGGTCGTAGCCCACAATTTTTATGCTCACGTCCTTTTTGGGAACGCTGATTATTGCCCTTTCGTCATCCGGCTTTGTTTCCAGGTAAATCAGCGAATCGCTTGCTTCCCAGACCAGCCAGGCCTTTGCCCCTTTCGCCAACGGTGCGGTGCCGATCTCAGAGACGCGAGGCAGGCTCTGGCTGGCGATGAGCACGCCATAGTTGATCGGGAGCAGCAGGACCTCGATGGCAATCAGCATTACCAGCACGCCGCGAAACAGGCGGGGCTTTCCCGACTCGCTGGCCGCCGGCGCGGCAAAGAAAAGAAACAATATACTCAGCAGCGTGACCGCAACCAGCCCGGCAAAATACAGTGCGCGATACCCATCATCCGTGAGCAGGATTGCGTTGATCCATTGATTCCGCGGAAGCTGTTTCAGAAACAGGAGATTGCCATACACAAAGCACTGGCGCAGCACAAACTGGATAAAAAGCAGCGCCACAAGAGTACCTGCCACGCACAGCCGATTGGGAGATCGCCAGCTACTGAGATAATTCCCAATCCGCGCCCTGACAGCAATCGGCATCAGGCGGTAAGGCACATAGAAAATCACCCACAGCGGAATCACAATCAGCAGCAAGCTGGGTAGCGAAGAAACCAGGTACACGAAGAAGCGGCTTCCGGCGAAAAGATAACGCTCATCGAGCGCACTCAGATTTGTGGCTACGCCATAGGTGCTGAGCTGAAAACGCAGGACCAGGTATCCAAACAAATACAGAAGAAAACTGCCAACCGCGGCCAGGGCAGTCCACTTCCCTGCTATGGTGGTGAACGCCTCTGCGAGTTGTTTCCATCTGTCGGGCATGTGTCACTTGCCTATAAGAAGAAAAGGCGCCCAATAATACGGGTGTTGAAACTTTGGATCTCGCTTGACCGCCAGGATTGCAAGACGGGACGATTCACTCAATGAATTCCGTCGTGCCTCCTTGTAAAAAGTCTGCATCCAGATGGCGGTGGCATTCGATTTCACCTCCCATGAAGAGAGCACCATGTTGTTAGCGCCTGCATACAACAGAGCGCGGACGATGCCCAGAACTTCATTTGCGTGTGTTGCCTCCACCAATCCGCTTTCGCAGGCGCTCAGAACCACCACGCTGTCCGGGGCCAGAGGGAGACCAAACATTTCGGTCGCCGTAAGCCAGCCGTCGTCATTCTCGCTTGGGGCCAGTTGAACCCGCGAAAGCAGCGGATCGACCCGGTTGAATTCTCCATGGACGGAAAGATGCACCACGTTATAGCCACTGATCCACGCTTTCAATTGCGCTTTTCCTGCGAGCTGTTGCCAGGCAACTTTGCTTTGTCCGGGGAAGAGTTGGCCGATCGCCCGGACTTCCGTGACGGAGTCATTAATATCCGGATTTGCCAGGGCCAGCAGGCGTGCTCCTGCAAGATTATTTTTTTGTTTCAGTTTTCCCAGAATGGTTGCGCTGGGAGCGTAAGAAATCTGAAATTGCTCTCCTAGAAAAGCGTTGGTTGCAGGATCCTGCAGCGCCTGGAAGGGCAATGCACTCAAAGCCTCATGGGGCACAATCACAAGATGGCGCTGCTTCACGAACCTCAGCACAGGCTGGATAAGGTAGAAAAAGAGTTCTCGTGAAAGCTGAGGATCGAACGCGGCATTTTGCTCATGTGCCGGAGCTGTCAGGTTGTCACGAAAGGCAGTGACCTTGTTTGCCAGCTCCGTCCGGGGAAGAAATACATTGAAGACCTGCACATCGGTTCCACCAATGTGCCAAAGAATGATTGCGTGTTCCAGGACGAGATAATAGAGCAAATCGTAATTGCCCTCAGCCGCTGAGCGCTGCGCCTCCGCAAGAGATATTGGATCGGAGACCAGCAACTCGTTGAGCCTTGGCGCTTCTTGTGTAATGCGCGCTTGCAAAGCGGCATCCTCTTCCTGTAACTGCTGCACCCGGGCTTGCGCTTTATTGATCTTTGCGGCTTGCGAAGCCTTCTGCTCCAGCATGAGATCGAACAACTTTTGCTGCTCCAGGGCAGTCTCTGTCTTCAATTTCTCCGACTCAGCAAGAAATTCTCGCTCTTTCTGCGTGCTCAGGCCCGGGGAGCGGCTTTGCAGCAGGTCAGCCATGGCCCGCGAGCGGGAACTCTCCAGAAGCCTGAAAGCTTCCGAGTAACGGCGGCGTTGCAGGAGTTGGAGCGCTGGCGCGTAATAGATTTCGATCTTGTCCTCCAGGAAAGCGCCGCGGGCTTGTTCATCGTGAAGTTTGCGGCGGTCCTGTTCGAGCAGATGCACGGCGTGTAAATAGGAGTCCAGCGCCTCGTCACTCTTGCCGTCAACCTGGAAAAGCATGCCCTGAACGTATGCCCCTCTGGGATCGGGGCTCAGCGTAAGCGTTGGGTCTTCCTTCAGGAGCGTGGCGATGAGCGCACGCGCTTGCGGATTCGCGCCGGAAGCAAAATTTTGGGTCACCAGAACATCTTTGGCTTCTTTAGGATGGAAAAGGCCGCTACTGCTCGCGTTCTTCAGGCTGCGTTCCCGCCCCCGAACGACCGCTTCCTGTCTGTCCACATTGTTCTGAATGGAATCTCGCGCTACCTCGGCCAGGGCTTTGTAGCCCAGAGACTGGGCGATCGTGGCAGCTTGCTCGTAGCCACTGCGCGCGCGTTTGAACGCCTCATAGCAGTTGTCAAAATGGGTGTCGTACAGGCATTTCATGCCCAGGCCCAGGTAGATTTCTCCCTGCTCCGCATAGACATAGTAGAGTTCGAGCTCGTCGCTGACTTCTGCTTTGATTGCGAGGATGCGCGCCAGGTATTCCTCGGCGGCATTGAAGTCATTGCGCTGGATTTCCAGCATGGCCGCGGTGTCCAGCGCTTTGGCCAGATCATCCTTATTTCCAGTCTTGCCCGCAATCTGGATGGCTCTTTGTATCTCTTCTATTCCGGTACTCAGATTTCCGCGTCCGAGGCCGTCCGTGTAAGCCAGTTTCCCCAGGGCGTCCGCCTGATATCCAGAATGTCCTGCCTGGCCGGCTAACTCGAACGCCCGGGCATAGTATTCGGCGGCACGATCATAATGACTCTTGGCAAAAACCACTTTGCAACCATCGCATGGACGCACAACCGCCTGCGCTCGCTCAATGTCCCCAAGTTTGATTGCGGTCAGCGCAGCAGCGGCGAGATTCTTACGCGCCAGGAACCCGCTGTAGCTGGTGGTCAACTCAGTGGCAGCTTTTTCAAGCTCAGGCAGGAGCGTTGACTGATCACCCGTTTCATAGAAATGGCGCTTGTAGGCATTGAGTCTTCGAATGCCCTGCTGCTGCAAAACTTCTGGAGTATCGGTCCCCGGCGCGCCGCTGGCCCAATCAGGAACTGCAAACACCAGCAGGAAGAGCAACACACAAGGGCCTTTGAAAGGTCGTTCGTGTGCAGCCGTAAACATTCACTCCTCCTTGCCCTTGGTTGCATTTTTGTCAGCGCTCCATTCAAAACTGTTGGCCCAGTCAGATGAAATGCTTCCCACTCATTAGAAACGTAAATTCGTCTGCTTTCTCTAATATATGGTTCAGAATTGGAATTTGTTACAGAGGGGAGGGCGGTCCCAAAACAAGAGATATGATGACTGCCGTGAAATGCCACCTATTCATACAGACTTTTAAAAGAGGAATGAAGGTGGTTTTTTAAAGATTTGCCAGCAGCGAGATTCGAAGTGGGAGCCAGTTTGAGATAACGTTCCCAGACATCTATATTGCCCGTTCCCTGCCTTTGCTTTTCGGCCCTGTTCCCTGTTACCTCTTCCCTAAGCTGCTGTCACTTTGACTACAAATGGCTGTCACGATGACTCACTTGTGACATCACCCTCTTCCCAAACCATCTTTTAGCTGTGATTCTGGAATCAGCTCATATTTCTCTTATGAGAAATGGTGAGTCAGTCGCCCCAGGGTGACCGAACCTGATGTTCAGGTTCGCATCGTTCTTTGACAACTTAAGCCGCTTTGCGGGCGTGAGCGATCCCGATATTCGGGAGAGCGGGAGTTCGCAGAGCCTGCCCTGAGCGAAGGGGCGAAATCCTGAGCGCAGCCAAGGATCTGCTGTTCTGGGGAAGGTACCGCGTCCGCGAATCGCTCGCGAACGTGGACAGCCGTAGTGTGCCTGGGCCTCCAGCCTTTGACGAACCTGTCAAGCGTCTGGATGCCCACAGCGCACTCGCCATAAGTGTGTCCAAATGCCAACAAGCCATTACGAGGAGATAAACATTTATGTCAGTCGATTGGGGTCTTGAATACCTGCGAGGAATATTTCCGCCAACAGGGCCAGAGCAGAGTGCCCGAGAGCAAGCCCGGCGGGAAAAACCTGTCGTTTCAACTAACTACCAGGAGGTGAATCCATCAGAAATTCAGAAATCACAAGCGCCTCCACAAATCATCGCCGGGCCGGCCAACTCGAACGCCGTCGGCCCACTTAACCATGTCCAGCAATCCCATTATGGTCACGCTGATGTCAGGGAGCTGTTGGATTCCATCGTCGCCTACCTGCGCAAGTACCTGGTCTGCGACGATCATCAATACACCGTGCTCGCTCTATGGATCTTTCATACCTGGATCTTCCGCAACTTTCGCAGCGTGGCTTACCTGGATATCCGTTCCCCTGAGTCGCAATCCGGTAAAACCCTATGCCTGCAGCTGCTCGAAGCGCTCTGCAACGATCCCTTGATCGCTGCCGGCCTTGAACCCGCCACTATGGTCATGTCCATGCTCGTCAAGGATAAGATCATGGACAACCGCGATAGGGCCCGTTCCACCTTACTCTTCGACGACTGCCAGCACACCTTTGCTCCCTCCGAGCGGCAGCGGATCGTGGCCATGCTCAATTCCGGTTCGCGCATCCCTTGTTTGAATATGGATCGCACCAAGGTCTACGACGCCTTCAATCCCAAGGCTTTCGCCACCAGTGCCCGTTTGCCGCGATCACTCGCAGCCCGCTGCATCCCGATCCTCCTACGCCGCAAGAAGACTTCAGAGGTCGTCACCCGCTTCCACGGTGAGGAAGCCGAGACCGAGGCGAACGTCAATCTGAAGAAGAGTCTGGAGAGCTGGGTGAATGCCAATGAGGATTTATTCGAAGATGCCAGGAATAACCTGCCAACCTTGCCGCCTGCCTTCACCGCCCGCCAGCAGGAATGCGCCGAGCCTCTGGTCTACATCGCAGATATAGCCGGCGGGCCGTGGCCGCAGAGAGCGCGGACAGCATTAGTCGCGCTCTTCGAGGTCGCCGATTGCAGCGAGGGACTGCAAATGCTCTCCGACATTCGTTCCATCTTCCACCTCCGGAATAATCCGGAAGAGCTCCTTACCAGGGACATTCTGGCCGAACTTATCACCCACGAGAACCGGCCTTGGGGAGGATGGCATGCCAAATCGTGGAAAAAGCTTGGAGCCATACTTGGACCTTTCAACATCTTCAGCCGTGATATTTGGGACGGAAAAGGCAACTTGAAAGGATACAAACTCAAATCCTTTCAGGACGCTTGGGAGCGTTACTTGCCCCCAATCGAGCCTGGCCCCACGCCCGAAGCCGCAGAGCACAGCTCCTCGCGCTAGGAAAAAGCTTCCGCGAGGCATTCCGCGCGCAGGTTTCG
>DATDNH010000021.1:0-4683 GCA_036518395.1 Candidatus Angelobacter sp.
GCCGGGCATGTCGCGCGAAACATAATTTCCGGAAGCCGAGCGGTCTTCTTTTAGGTCGCGTTCCTCGGCCCAACGATCGAGCCCATCGGGACCCGGCGCGCGAGTGATGCTGTACGTGGGATTATCGGCGCCGTTGAATTCGGCTTGCTCGCCTGCATGCACCTCGTACGTTTTTCCATCTGCGCTAATCTCGCCCTCACCGCGAATCACAGTGACGCGAGAAGAGTCTCCTGCTTCGTTGACGTCGATGCGAAATGCTCCCGCTTGCCTGACATTGAATGCCAGGTTCGGCGTATCCACCTCGTAGACGTCACCTTGGCGCAGCTCGCGCACACGGAAATTGACTGCGCCTTCAGGGATGCGCACCTGAGTGATGCCTTGATCGAGGTTTAGGAAAGAGAATGCCGTCATGCTGCCGAGATGAAAAGACGCTTCACCGGCCTGCAATTCGGCGCGGGAATCCTTGTCGATCCACATCTTGTCGCCAATGGTCATCGGGCGGTTTTGTGCGGCGCTTCCCCAATCGCCTTGGCCGCCGGGCTGAAGTGATACCGAGCCATCCACGACACTGATGCGCGCGACGCGCGTAGGCGGATCTTTGTCTTCGTCCGCGCGCGCTTGCGGCGTCACAAACATCAAGAAAGCCGTAAGGCAAAGCAAAAGCCCAAATTTGCTCTTGCTGTTGAATAAGGTCGCCTTCATGACGAATCCCCTGTCTTCGGAAGGGACGTCCGAATTTCGCGTGACCTGCTGGAAAAGGTCCTTCCGATGGGAAGCCTGACACCTTTGCGGCTCCCAAGGAGTTAAACCCCAGACCGGGAAAGAAGTTGCCCACTCCGTACGGGATCGGCACTTGCTAAACCCGGCGGGGGCTAATAATGAGACGTATTTGCAGGCCCTGAGGGTACCGGCTACCATTGTCGCCACTTCGTTGGTGGATTGGTCCTTGCCAGGAGCAGAAGAGCCTGACGCAAGGCAATCCGTATATTATTGATAATGGCTGACTTACGCTAAGGTTGGGTCGCTTCGCGTCTGCACAATAAGAGATTCTAGGGGCCGGTCAGGCTCTGATTAGCCGGTTCAGCAGGCTATCCCGTTTATCGGGACCTGGGCGATTACATCCGGATTGCCGACCACCCAGAATTCATCTCAAGGTATAGCCGGCTTTCATTGACTCGCGGAATGTCGCTTCGTAAGATGATGCGACCCCAAAAGTTAGGCAGTTTCGAATGATCGGCCAGACTATCACGCACTACCGCGTCATCGAAAAGCTCGGTGGCGGGGGTATGGGCGTCGTGTACAAGGCCGAGGACATGAACCTAGGCCGCTTCGTTGCTCTGAAGTTCCTCCCCGGGCATCTGTCCAACGACCCACATTCGCTCGAGCGTTTTCAACGCGAAGCGTGGGCAGCCTCAGCGCTGAATCATCCTAATATCTGCACTATTTATGAAATTGGTAAAGAAAATGGTCTGCCCTTCATCTCCATGGAGTATCTTGAGGGACAAACGCTTAAACACCGCATTGCGGGCAAGCCTCTGCCTATGGAGCTGGCGCTAGACTTGGGTATCCAAATTGCCGAGGCTTTGGCAGCCGCGCACGCAAAAGGCATTCTGCACCGCGATATTAAGCCAGCCAATATCTTCGTAACACAGCGAGGACAGCTGAAGCTTTTGGACTTCGGGCTGGCCAAGCTGACGCCGCCACTTCGAAGAAGAGCAGCAGCTGCCAAAAATTCCGCGTTGTCCACGATTGACATTGACACGGATCATCTAACCAGTCCGGGCGCACCCATTGGCACGCTCCCTTATATGTCTCCTGAGCAGTTGCGTACCCTGCCCCTTGACACCCGAAGCGACATCTATGCCGTGGGAGCGGTGTTGTATGAGATGGCATCAGGCCAGCGGCCGTTCCCGCACGCACAGGGCGCCGAATTGACAGGCGCCATCTTGCACCAGACACCCACTCCTCCAAGCTCTCACAATCACAAGATCACACCTGGGCTCGAAAGCGTGATCATAAAGGCGCTTGAAAAACAACCAGCACACCGTTACCAGTCTGCCCTGGAACTGTTGGTCGCGCTAAAGGGGCTCGGTAAGCCGGAGCTCCCAGCAGCATTGCACGCACATCAGCCCGGACCCGAAACTCCTCCTTTAAAAGTTCGTCGATCGGTCGCCGTACTGGGCTTTAAGAATCTATCCCAGAGAGCCGATGTGGCATGGCTCTCGACCGCTCTGTCAGAGATGCTTACTACGGAACTCGCCGCAGGCGAAAAGCTGCGCATTATCCCGGGTGAAAACATTGCGCAGGTAAAGATAAGTCTGTCATTACCTGACGTTGACAGCTTCGGAAAAGAGACACTGGCGAAGATTCGCAACAATTTGTATGCGGACGACGTGGTGCTGGGTTCCTATGTTCCTTTGGGCGGAGGTCAGATTCGACTAGATCTGCGGCTGCAGAATACACAGGCCGGCGAGACCCTGACGGCAGTATCCGAGAAAGGCAATAAAGAGCAGATCGACGATCTGGTCAGCCGCGCCGGCGCCGTGCTTCGCGGGAAGCTCGGCATTGGAGATATTTCTATCGCTGAGGCTGCTACAGTCAAAGCGTCATTCCCATCGAACCTGCGGGCGGCAAGACTGTACTCCGAAGGGTTGGCGAAACTCAGAGTCTTTGACGCTCTCGGTGCACGCGAGCTGCTTGGGAAGGCGGTGGCTGCAGATCCGGAGTACGCGTTAGCTCACTCAGCGCTGGCTGCAGCTTGGTCTGCGTTGCGATACGACAGGAAGGCAGCCGAAGAAGCCAAAAATGCTTTTGCGCTTTCGTCAAGCCTGTCCCGAGAGCATCGTCTCTCAATTGAGGGGCGCTATCACGAAACAAGGCAGCAATGGGTCAACGCGGCAGAGATTTATAGGAAGCTGTGGAGTTTTTTCCCCGACAATCCTGAGTACGGCCTGCGTCTGGCCGGTGCCCATATCTCAGCCGGGAGAGGGAAGGACGCCTTAGCTATCCTGGATGAACTACGCAATCTCCCGCCACCCGCAAATGATGACCCGCAGATCGACATCGTTGAGGCGAAAGCGGCACTCTCACTCGGAAATTTGAAGCGCGAGCAGGAAGCGGCCACCAGGGCTGCCGTCAAGGGCAAGGCGATAAAGGCAAGACTCGTTGTGGCCCAGGCTCGACTCCTCGAAGGGGGAGCACTTTACTTCTTAGGGGAACGGAAGAAGGCGCGAACCGCCTACCAGGAGGCTCAGCAGATCTACTCTGCGGCTGGAGATCGACTTGGGTTGGCTCGCACGCAGACCAATGTCGCGGTCCTCCATTTGGGTCAAGGAGACTTAGTCCGCGCGAAGGCGATGTTTGAACAAGCCCTAAAGGTCTTTCAGCAGGCTGGCAATAAGTTCGGTATGGCCGCGGCTTTGAATAACATCGCGAACGTCCTCAAAGATGAGGGAAATCTACACAGCGCGAAGAGAGTGCACGAGAAAGCGATGGCCATCCGGCGGGAGATCAGCGACAAGAATGGTATGGCCCAGTCTTTGCACAATATAGGGGACGTGTTGATCCATAAAGGCGACCTAGAAGGGGCCAAACAGGTCCTTGAGGAGTCGTTGACCCTTAACCGTCAGACTAGAAACCGCTTGCTGATGTCCACGGCCCTGGACAATTTAGCTGGAATACTTGCAGATCAGGGAGATTTGGCCAGGGCTAAGAAAACTTACGAGAAGGCGCTGGCCATTGAGCGCGAGATCGGCGACAAGAGCATGCTTGCAAATACTCTAAACGCTCTCGGGGATGTATTGCATAAGCAGGGAGATTTAGCAGGGGCACGCAAGATTCAAGAAGAATCCTTTGCTATAAGAATTCAACTCGGCGAAAAGGGAAACGTCGCGCAAAGTGAGATAGATCTGGCATCTCTGGATATCGAAGAAGGTTGCGCTGTCGATGCCGAAACGCTTGCAAGGAAAGCAATTGATGAATACCATGCCGAACGGGCATCCGACGGAGAAGCCCGAGCCAGGGTTGTCCTTGCGCAATCCCTGCTTGCTCAGGACCAACCACAAAAAGCGCAGGAGACAATTAGCCCCGCCGTTTGCCTCGCAGCAAAGACGCAGGATCGCACCGTCCGTTTCTCCGTAGGCATCATTTCCGCTCGGGTTTGCGCTGCACTTCGCAAGACCACGGAAGCTCGGGCAAAACTCGCAGCTGTATTAGGAGAAGCCAAGAGGTTTGGCTTTGTTGGTTACGTACTTGACGCACGCCTTGCTCTAGGCGAAATCGATACGAGATCGGGTAACTCGGCTGCCAGACGTGTCCGCCTCGCGGAACTAGAGAAGGACGCCGCGGCGAAGCGCTTTATGTCCATCGCGCGGAGTGCTGCCAATTTGCAAAAGTCGAGGAGCTAGCCAATCACTCTTGCAAACTTGGAAGCTTTTTAAGGTTTGCCATCGATTGCTAGCGTATCACGGGCCATCCGGAAGTAATCCAACTTGCCTGGCACGTCCGCTAATCGGAAACTGACGTAGGGGTAGTTTCTGCGCCCTCGGAGTGCTCTGTGTTAGATTCTCTTTGTTCTTTGACTCCGGACCATTTTCATGCCTGCTGCAAACAAACAGAGAATCACGGCGCTTGGGGGCGGGGTCGGTGCGTCGAAACTGCTTCTTGGGCTTTACGAGGTGATGG
>DATDNH010000022.1:0-10223 GCA_036518395.1 Candidatus Angelobacter sp.
CTCCAGCGCCTGGGAAGCTTTTTCTCCGGCGATGTTTCGCGAACTCAAAAGGCGCTCGATCGTTTTTCGTGCCGGCGAATTACAGGAGAATCGTCCGCGGCAGAAGAAGACGGTTGTAACCCGCGCTCTGTTGGGCGGCGATTCGGGATTGATCGGAGCGGCCCGGCTCCCGCTCCTGGCAGAAGAGACCCGCGCGGCGAATGAGCGGCAGAGCAAGCGCGCAACCGGCTAGCGGCTTTCCGTCTACAAATTTCAAAATTCTTTAAGAAACCATATCCATAATCTTGTAGATTCCTTCGGTGATACTGCTTTAAAAAAATGTTAAAAAATCCGCTTGACATCCATCCAGGCAGGAGAGCACAATTTCAGGCCAAGTTTATGAAACCGTTTCAACAAACAACAATGAATCGGTTTAATAAAGGAAATTTGATGACTGCATGCACGCTGCCGGCCGATGCGACAGCACAAAATTTGGAGGTTTCCATGCCGCGTTCTCACCGCTTGCTCTCGAGACTCTGGGTCCACTCCAACTCCAGTTCCAATTTGGGAAGAGTTGGGCAACGTAAACATGAGTGGGTGCCGTGCGGCCTCGCTCTTTCTTTTTGTCTGCTGTTCATGCTGGTAGCGGTATGGCAGCCGGCAAATGCGCAGGAGTCCACCGCCTCCATCGTGGGCACCGTGGTTGATCAGAGCGGCGCCACAGTGAAAGGCGCTACGGTCACAATCAAAGACGTTGATCGCGGCACCACACAGACCGTGGAGACCAACGACGATGGCGCGTACAACTTTCCGCGCGTGCCGGTTGGAAACTATGAAGTCAGCGTGGCTGCCCAGGGATTTCAAACCGCGCGCCGCTCCAAGTTCGAACTGATACTGAATCAAACGGCCCGCGTAGATTTTCAGATGAAGGTTGGTCAGACCAGTGAGGTTGTGGAGGTAACCGCTTCAGCTCCGATTCTTGAGACTGACAGCAACCTGATGGGCAGCCTCATTGACTCCAGGGCGGCTGTTGATCTGCCTCTCTCCACGCACAATACCAATCAGTTGACGCTCATTGCCGCTCCCGGAGTGGTCACGCCAAACTTGTTCGGTTTCCAGGCAGCGCAAAATACTTTCGGCACCGGCCGTCCGTACGTAAACGGCGCCCGCGAGCAGGAAAACAACTTTTTGCTGGATGGAATGGACAACAATCAGCCGGACAACAATGACGTTGGCTTCGTGCCTTCGCCCGAATCAGTGCAGGAATTCAACCTGATCACCGGCAATGCCCCGGCGGAGTTCGGCAACTACCTGGGCGGTGTAGTCAACGTGACAACCAAGTCCGGCACCAACGACTTTCATGGTGTCCTGTACGAATATCTGCGCCGCGGTGGCCTCAATGCCAATAGCTGGTCGAACAACCTGAATAACATTCCCAGGCCGGGGCAGCGGTATGACAATTTCGGCGGCACGTTTGGAGGACCGATCGTGTCCAACAAGCTGTTCTTCTTCGCCGACTACACGGAATCGCTGTTCAGCCAGCCGGCCACCGTCACGCAATTGCGAACTCTGTCGGATGCGCAGCGTCACGGAGATTTTTCTGCGCTATGCACTGCCGGATTCACCGGTGGGGTCTGCAACAATCCTGCACAGCAGCTTTACAATCCGTTCTCCAGCGCGAGCCCTGCAACGCGCACCCCTTATCTCAATAATTTCATTTCGCCTGGAACGTTCAACAGCGCCGCGAGCAAGATCATCAACTCAACTTTTTATCCCAGAGACGAGTTTGCCAACAATATTTCGCAGTTCCGCACCAACACCTACCAGGGCAGCCTGAAAATAGACTTTGTTCCCTCCGAGAAAGACCGGGTCACGGGCCGGTGGGCGCAGCAGTTCGTCACTGCGCCGAACAGCAACAGCATCCAGTTGCTGGGCGACTCCGACCGAACCTTCCCGCTCAAGAACTTTCTCGTCAATGAAACCCACACATTCAATTCGTGGCTGGTCAACGATGCTCGCGCCGGCTTTGCTTACTTCCCGGTTACTGAAGGCTTTTCCAATCCAACCGGTGTGAATCTTCCTCAGCAATTTGGAATTGCCGCGGTAACCGGCACTTTCCTCCCGGGGATTACTTTCAATGGAGCCAACCAGCCCGGCCCAATCGGCAACAATGATCTGGTTCAGTCGTTCCACGATACTACCTGGCAGTTCAGCGATACGGTTCTGCTGACCCACGGTAACCATTCGATGAAATTCGGGTTCCAGTTCTTCCGCCACATCATGAATGATCTGTATCCCGGCAACGCAGGTCTTGCGGGCCAGTTCACATTTAACGGCCAGTTCACCGGCAATACCGGCACCACAGGCGGCAGCCCGGTGGCCGATTTCCTGCTCGGATTGCCTGAGGATGTGCAGCAAGGCAACGGTGGCGGCGGTAACAAGTATCTGCGCGACAACCAGTTCGGGGTTTTCGGGCAGGATGACTGGCACATTCGCAGCAACCTGACGTTCAATCTCGGATTGCGCTGGGAAGTTTTTACTGCCAGAGGCACCAACAATGGTCAGGATGTGAACTTCAATCTGATTACCGGGACGCCGCAGATCGGGTTTGGTTACAACACCTACAATGGCATTGGCAACTTCCAGCCACGTATTGGCTTCGCCTGGCAACCCAAGTTTGGATCATGGACCAACAACACGGTGGTGCGCGGCGGATACGCAATCTCCACCTTCATGGAAGCGAATGGCGTCAACAATCTTCCCTATCAGAATCCTCCATTCGTCCAGGGCCATGAAGTCTCATACTCAGGTCTGGCGCTGCCCAACAGCACGCTGGACCAGGGCTTCAGCAATTTCCCGGCATCCGCGTGCACTGTAGCGGCATTGCAGGCGCTTTCACCGGCGTGCCTGAAAGGCGCCACTCTGCATCTCACCAATCCCAATCTGCAGCCCGCAATGGACCAGCAGTGGAATTTGTTTATCGAACGCGGGATTGGCCGGTATACAGCCCTGAAGGTGGGCTATGTGGGCAACAAGATTGACCACATGTCTGACATCTTCATCTACAACCAGAAGGTCCTGAATTCGAATGGGACAACTTCTCCCGGACCGTTCGCGCAGCCTCTTATTAACTGCTGCGGGGCGGGGAACTCTCCCACGATTCGGTTCAACGATACCAGCGGCATTCAGCGTTATAACGCGCTGCAGATCTCGCTTGAGCAACGCGCGTGGCATAACCTGCAATATCGGGCGAACTACACCTGGTCCAAGTGTATGAACACCAGCCTGGGCTATTTTGGTCCGTTCGGCGATGAGGAAGGGCTTCCCGGAACCACGAGCCAAACCGGCTTCTCGTTCTTCTTCCAGGATGCTTACCACCCGCTGAACGACTACGGCCGCTGCATTGCCGACGTGGCCAGTCTGTTCAATGGCTACATGATCTACGACCTGCCATTCGGCAAGGGCAAGATGTTTGGCAGCGGCGTCAGCGACATTGTTAACCAGATCATAGGTGGTTGGACGCTGGGCTCGAATTTCACCCTGCACAGCGGCTTCGCCATTACTGCACTGGGACCGGATTCATCGGCCACGGGCTCTGCTTCGCCTCGTGCAGACTGCCCTGCGGGCGTTTCGCAGGATGGGAGCGGTCAGATCGTACTTCTCGATCCCGCTCATCCCCTTACCAGCCAAAAGGGTCTGCAGTTCTGGAATCCCTTCTCCGCTCTCCCGGGCCAGGCAGGACATTTCGGAACTTGCGCTATCGGATCGTTCCGTGGTCCTGGCCTCGCAACCGCCGATCTGAACCTGGCCAAGAAATTTGTACTGGGCGAGAGAGCGAGCCTGCAAGCCATGGCGCAGTTTATCAACGTAACCAATACTCCGATATTGGGCCGGCCGAGTTTTTTCCAGGGCACTAATCCGGCCACGTCTAACTTCGGGGTTATCACGTCGTCGAATCCCGGACGCCAGATCCAGTTTGGCTTGAAGCTTATCTTTTAACCGGCGCTCTCTCGCCGCTCACTGCGGGCCGGCAGTCAACCAGCTGACGGCCCCGCACCCCAGCCTTCAGATTCGCAAGACCGCACCGTTCGCCTGGACTTGCACTGATGGGAACTAGCTCACTGTTTCTCAAAGACGTACCATGCAGGAGATGTTGAACGCACAGGACCCAAGATCGCGTTGAACAACTTTAAGGCTAGCGGAGAAACCCATGCCACTGCATGCAATTGATTGGATCGTCATCGCCGGATACCTGCTGATCAACCTTCTGATCGGCATTTACTACCGCCGCCGCGCGAGCGGAAACACCGAAGAGTTTTTCGTTTCCGGCCGCAACGTCTCCTGGTGGCTGGCCGGCACTTCCATGGTGGCCACGACCTTTGCCGCCGACACTCCGCTTTTTGTCACCGGTGTAGTTGCGACTCAAGGCATTGCCGGAAATTGGCTGTGGTGGAGCTTCTGCATCGGCGGCATGATGACCGTCTTTTATTTTGCCCGCTATTGGCGACGGGCGGAAATTCTCACCGATGTCGAACTAACGGAAATCCGTTATGGCGGAAAGCCTGCGGCATTTCTGCGCGGCTTCAAAGCCATTTATCTCGGCCTGCTGATGAACTGCCTCATCCTGGGCTGGGTCACCAACGCCATGGTGAGCATCATTACTGTGCTGCTTGGCCCCATGATCGAGAAGGGGCGCGTCGTCCAACTCACTCTTGGCAGCCACACGCTCTTTCATTACACGTTGAGCGATCCTTCGCATACCGCGCTGCTGATCTGCATCCTGGTGCTGATTCCATTTACCGGGATTTATACCGCCATCGGCGGACTGTGGGGAGTGCTGGTCACTGATTTGTTCCAGTTCATTCTCAAAATGGGAATGGTAATCATCCTGGCCTGGGTGGCTGTAACGAAAATTGGCGGCATGACCGCGCTCAAGTTGCAACTCCAGGTCGTGGGCCATTCAGCCCAGCAGACCGGCGTTCAGACTTCGAATCCTCTGGCTTTCCTGCCCGATTTTCACCTCGGATGGACCACCAACACGCTTTGGACGATTCCTTTGATCGCCTTCGTTGTTTATCTCGGCGTGCAGTGGTGGTCCGCGTGGTATCCGGGAGCTGAGCCGGGCGGCGGCGGATATGTGGCCCAGCGCATGTTCAGCGCCAAAGACGAAAAGAACTCGCTCGGCGCGACGCTCTGGTTCAATCTTGCTCACTACGCGCTGCGGCCCTGGCCATGGATCATCACCGGGCTGGTGGCGCTGGCAGTGTATTCACCCCACGGCGGGCTGCATCCCAGTGCGGCATTTGATCAGAACCCGCAGCAAGGCTACGTGATGGTGTTGCGCGACTATCTTCCCGCAGGCCTGCGCGGCGTGATGGTTGCTGCCTTCCTGGCTGCCTTCATGTCCACCATGGGCACTCAGCTTAATTGGGGTGTTTCCTACCTGGTAAATGATCTCTACCGCCGATTTTTCGCCCGGCAAAAAACTGAACGTCATTATGTGCGCATTGGGCGGATCTTCACCATCGTGCTGGTGCTCGTCAGCGGTTATGTTGCCAGCCAATTGAGGTCCATCAGTGAAGGCTGGCACATTGTATTGAACCTGGGCATCGGCACGGGCGCGGTGTACATCCTGCGCTGGTACTGGTGGCGCATCAATGCCTGGAGCGAAATCGTGGCCATGAGCGTTGCCGCCGCTGTGACCCTGATTCTCAAGTTCCAATTTTCATTTACCGGCAATGACACAGTGGTCGATGCCAAGACGGCACTCATCACCGCCGCGTGCACCACTGTCGCCTGGCTCCTTGCAACTTTCCTTACCCCGGCTGAATCACAGGAGAAACTGCTGGCCTTTTATCGCCGCGTGCATCCATCTGTTTATGGGTGGCGCAACGTAGCCCGTTTAGCGCCGGAATTGCCTGAAGTACGTGATTTTGGCAGCAATGCCTTCGACTGGATCATGGGCTGCGTGCTCATCTATGCCACGCTCTTTGGCATCGGCAAACTGGTATTTCAGGAATGGGGCAGCGGGCTGGTGCTGCTGGTAATCGCCGGCCTGGCGGGGTATTTGATTTTTTGGGACCTCTCCCGCAGAGGCTGGCAGACGCTCTCCGGGACGCAAAATACAGCCCGAATGCAAACTGTGGAGCGCAGTGCAGCCCGATGAATTCATCCCGATGAATAAAGCCGCGACCCAATTCGCATCCAAAGACCGCTTTCCGCATTACATGCTGAAAGAGATCTATGAGCAGCCCGACGCCGTGCACACCATGATCGAGGGCTGTCTGGATGCGTCGGGTAATGTGGTACTGCCGGACTTTGCTCTTTCTGCGGAGGAGATTCGTCGCTTTGCCAAAATCACCATCGCCGCCAGTGGATCCAGCCGCCATGCTGGCCTGGTCGGTGAATTCATGCTGGAGCGGATGACCGGCCTGCCGGTGGAAGTGGATTTCGCCAGCCAGTACTGTTATCGCGATCCCGTGGTTGGTGCCAACGAACTCACAGTTTTCATTTCCCAATCCGGCACCACGATCGACACCATCGCCGCCCTGCACGAGGCTCGGCGCAAAGGATCAAAATCGCTGGCCATCTGCAACGTGCCTGATACCCCTTTGACGCAGGGCGCAGATGCCACCCTGCTGACCTACGCCGGCGACGAAATTGCCGTTGCCGCGACCAAGAGTTTCACCACCCAGCTCACTGCCCTGTTCCTGCTTGCCGCGTACTTTGCCCAAATTCGTGGAAAGTCACAGGCGGCTGAAGCTGCCATTCGCGAATTGCGGGAATTGCCGGCACTCCTGAGCAAGGCCCTGGCCACTGACAGCGCTTGCCGGGATTTTGCCGAAACCTTCAGCCAGTACAAAGACTTCATCTACGTTGGTCGCGATATTGATTACCCGATTGCCCTGGAAGGCGCGCTCAAGCTCAAAGAGATTTCTTACATTCACGCAGAGGGATATCCCACTGGCGAACTGAAGCACGGTCCGACAGCATTGATTAACGAGCATCTTCCTATCGTCATCCTGATTCCTCAGGACCAGGATGATGTGGAATCAATATTGCGCTACGGTAAGAGTCTCTCTAACCTGCGCGAATTCGCCGCCAGGAATATTCCTTTATTGGCGCTGGCGACGGAAGATGATCACGCGGTGCCCAAGATTACGCCATTCGTGCTTTCTCTCCCTCATGCCCCGGTTTTACTGCAGCCGATCATTGAAGTGGTGCCCCTACAGTTCCTGGCCTACCATAGCGCCGTTCTGGGCGGCCATAATGTTGACCAGCCACGAAACCTCTCTAAATCGGTCGTGGTGGAGTAGTTCCCAGCCTGAGCGCCATCCTGCGCCACTCATTTTTTGAGTGTTAAAATTCTCACGTCTTTCCGGATTGTGCTGTACACTTGGGGCCATTGTTGTTTATCCCGGGGGCTCCTTAGTTGCTGCTTTGTCATGCATGTAAGGACTGCGTTTCTGTGGGTATTTTCGGGTGTTTCCCGTGCCTGCGGGCTGCTCACGCTGGCGGCACTGCTGTCCTGTGTCCTGATGGCCCAGGAAGATCTCCTTCATTCTCTGCGAATCACCGTTCATGATAAAGACCAGAAGCCGGTAGCCGGCGCCACCATCACGCTCAAGTTCAACGCAAACCAGACGCGCACGATCAAAACCAATGAGAACGGCGAAGCCACCGCTTCCAACCTGCCGCTGTCTCAATTCCAGTTGAGCATAAGTAAGAATGGTTATCAGGCGATAACCCAGCAGATCGTGCCCGCCAAAGGTGAGTCGACGATTGAAGTGGAAGTGGCTCTGGTTCCCAAACTCCAGAATCGCGAAACCATGACCGTGGAGTCATCGGACACGCTGGAGAAGGGTGGATCGTCATCACAGGATTTGGAACGCCAGGACGCTAAAAAAGCGCCTGAGCGCCCGGCGACCATTGCGGACGCCCTTCCTTTGTTGGCCGGAGTCGTGCGCGGGCCGGAAGGCTTGAGCATCGCCGGGGCGGGCGAACAACACAGCGCACTGCTGGTTAATTCCGTGGATACCACTGATCCCGCAACCGGTCTGTTCGGATTGACCATCCCGGTCGATGCCGTGGAAAACCTCAACATGGCCGAGACTCCCTACCTGGCGCAGTTTGGCGGGTTTACCGGTGGCGTGATTTCTGCTGCCACGCGCGGCGGCGGAGATAAATGGAATTTTGAATTCAACGATCCCTTTCCTGAATTCCGCATCCGCAGCCTTCACGTGCAGGGCCTGCGCTCGCTCTCGCCACACGTGAGCTTCAGTGGTCCGCTGCTGGCGAAAAAGCTGTATTTCGCCGAAGCAACTGAGGTGGTGATCGATAAGGCGCCGGTGCTGGTGCTTCCTTTCCCCTTCAATGAGACGAAAACGAATTCAATTAATTCTTTTACCCAGCTTGACCTGCTATTTAATCCCAAACACACGCTGACAGGGACTTTTCATATCGCTCCTCAAGAGGTGAAATTCGCGGGCCTCAACTTTTTCAATCCCCAGCCTGTCACGCCCAATCTCGATCAAACCTCCAGAGCGCTGGCCTTGACTGATCGCCTTGCTCTCGGAGGAGGCATTCTGCAAAGCACCCTGGCCATTGAACACTTCCGGTTCGATGCTGACTCTCAAGGCTCTCTGCCTATGGTGATCACTCCGGTGGGCAACACTGGCAACTACTTCAGTGAGCAAGCCCGGGACTCGGAACGAATGGAGTTGATCGAAAATTACAGCGTACGGCCCATCCAATTCAAAGGCACGCATACGGTTCAGGTGGGCGCTATGGCTGCCCGCAGCAAGGACACCGGCGCATTCACCGCGCGTCCGGTATTCATTCAAGATGTTAACGGAGCTACGCTGAAAAGCATCTCGTTTACCGGTGGACAGCCATTTCGCCGCACAGACATGGAATTGGCCGCTTACGCCCAGGATCATTGGGCACTTAACGACAGTCTTGCCTTCGATGGCGGATTGCGCGTCGAGCAGCAAGGCATCACCGCGACCCGCCGTTTAGCTCCTCGCGCCGGCTTTGTGTGGCTGCCGCCGCTGCCTTCGAAGCGCACCTCAATCCGGGGCGGCACCGGAATCTTCTACGATCGTGTTCCGCTGGACGTCTATGCCTTCCAGGATTATCCCCGGCAGCTGATCACCATCTTCAGTCCAGATGGACAGATCATTGATGGCCCCACACTGTTTCGCAATGTGATCATGGCTTCCGACCGGCAATATGCTGCAATCCACCGCAAAAACCGCGCTGGTAACTTTGCGCCCTACAGCATCGGCAGCAGTCTTGAGGTGGAGCAGTCGATTGCGCCGCGGATAAAGCTTTCCGCCAAATACAGCCTGCGCAACTCCCACGGGCTGGTGACCGTCTCGCCCGGAGTGCTCAAGAATGGATTGGATGCGCTGATCGAACGTGATTCCGGCAACGCGCAATACCGTGAATTCACCCTGACGGCCAAAGTTGGCAAAGAAAATGGACGCAAGGTGTTTTTCTCTTACACCCGCAGCCGCGCTCGCGGCGATTTGAACGAATCGGGAGATTACGTTGGCAATCTGCCTTTCCCCATCGTCCGGCCGAATTTCTTCAGCAATCTGTCCGGCGACGTTCCCAATCGTTTCCTCATCTGGGGCGAATCAACATTGCCGTGGAAAATGCGGATTATTCCCCTGGTGGAATATCGCACCGGCTTCCCGTACTTCGTGACCGATGCTTATCAGAACCTGGTAGGCCTGCCCAATTCTGACACCACGCGCTTCGCTAATTACTTTTCGCTGGACGCGCGCCTCGCCAAAGATTTTCCGATCACCGCGAAATATACGGCGAGGATCTCTGTGCGTGGCCTGAACCTGACCAACCATTTCAATCCGCTGGCCGTGCGCTCCAACACGGCGGACCCGCTGTTCGGGAACTTCTTCGGCAACTACGGCCGCCGCTTCAAACTGGACTTTGACATACTGTTTTAACAAACCAGTCGCATGCCTCTGGTCTACTGCCTGTTTTATTGCCTCTGGTTTTGCCCTGTTGCCCTGTGTATACGCGGGGGATGAATCAGAGCCTAACGCGCGGGTCCAGACACAAATGAGATGCCGCCGTGCCCAAATCCCAGCCTGCGGCTCCCGGCGTTCACCAACGGGACCAGAACGATTGTCGCGATGGCGATCGAGACAATGTTCGCGGCGAAGTATGTTCGCACATTGGGCAGAAGAGCTCGAGCGTTTTTCGCGTTGTTAAAGTGT
>DATDNH010000023.1:0-2993 GCA_036518395.1 Candidatus Angelobacter sp.
GATTTCCCCGGAGGGTTCCCCGGCGACAAACACAATGCCTTCAGCCACATGAGCAGGACCGTGGCTGAAGAAAAAGCCTTTATCTGCGTACATAATTTGCTCTATCTGCGCCGGGACCACCCTGCGCTGCGCCAGGGCAACTACATCCACATCTTCAGCGACGACCGCACATTCGTTTATCTCCGCGATTTCTCCGGAGAAAACACCGGCCAGGCGCCCGAACGCCTGCTAATGGTAATGAACAATGCCGATCAGCCGCGCACAGTTGAAATCAATGTCGGCGATACTCTCCTGGCCAGCGCGACTGCGGTGACAAAACTCTGGGCCATAAACGACGCAACTCTCAAGCCGGGTGAAAAAATAACTCTCGCTCTACCCGCCCGATCGTTAAGCATCTATTCGGTTAAATAACCCGGTTTGCTTTCCACATTCGCGTTCATTCGCAGCCAACTGGTTTTCGGTTTTGATTCACCAACTCCGTGTCTCAGTGTCTCCGTGGTGCGCTTTTGGTTTTGCCGTTGCTTTGCAGTTGCCTTTCGCCAAAAGCTAAAAGCCAAGAGCCAAAAGCTTCTTTTGTGTTTCTCATCACACTCAACGGTGACCCGCGTCACAGCACCCACGCGTCGCAAGGTCGAATCTATAAATGAAGTTCCAGCCAGTTACCCAGCCGGGTAAATCATCGACCAGGTTCGATGGTCAGGTTTGGCTGAAGGCAAGCATCAGCGATTGAGTTTGCTCCCGTCGGATCCCGGCTGGGTAAAAAATCCTAAATCAAATTCTTAACGAAAGGAGAAATACAATGCCCAACATTATTCGCAGAGATCCATTTTTTGAGCTCACTTCATTGCAGGATCGCGTGAACCAACTTCTGGGCCAGGCGTTTGGCGGCTTTGAAGGCCTTCCCCTGGCAACGCAGGAATTCCTTCCCCCGGTCGATATTCTCGAGCAGGAGCACAACCTCATCCTGACCGCGGAGATCCCCGGCGTGAAGGAGGAAGATCTGAAGATCGTCCTTGAGAACAATGTGCTCACCATCACCGGCGAGCGCAAATTCAAGGCGGAGGAAGTGAGGGAGGACTTCCTCCGGATGGAGCGCCGCTTCGGCAAATTCACCCGCTCGTTCACTCTTCCCGTCGGGCTGGATGTCGAGCACGTGGTTGCCGCATTCGAAAACGGCGTGCTGACCATCACGCTGCCCAAGCGTGCGGAATTCAAACCCAAACAAATCAACATCGGCGTAACCA
Source organism: Candidatus Angelobacter sp. (assembly GCA_036518395.1). Lineage (GTDB taxonomy): Bacteria > Acidobacteriota > Terriglobia > Terriglobales > Acidobacteriaceae > Angelobacter. The sequence goes on from DATDNH010000023.1 coordinate 1,245, forward strand.
AGGCCATTCCTCCCGCGAAAGCGAAGGAAAAAGCCGCGTAAGCTGAAGGCTGGTGGCCACACGGACGGATGTGGCCACCCGCCCGATTGTCTGTTGTTTGTGTGGCATAGCAGCGGCAAGCCGCAGGTAAAAATAAGTGTGGAGCGCAGCCGCCCCCGGCTGCGTCTTTCGGTCAAGGCCCCACAAAAATTGCGCAGAGCTAAGAGGACTCCGTGTCTCCGTGTCGTGTAGCTTGTCCTTGAGGCGAGGCCGCCATGAGCGACCGCAGCCGAAGGATGGTGAGATTTGGGGTTATTACAGCCTTAAACAAGCCCACTGCACATTGAGGAAATCCAGCATCGAATTTAGTGTGCCGTGGGAGAGGGAGAAAGAATGAACGAACGCAAGATTTTCACCTTGGCCTTTCTGTTTTTTAATCTGGCCGCATGCGCAGTGCTTGGGGCTTTCGCGCAGCAGCCGTCTGCGTCAGGAACTGTTCCCGTCAGCATGATCGTCTCGGTCGAGGCCAGGCATGGCAAAGAGGTCCCCACCATCCATAAAGAAGACGTCATGGTATTCCACGACCGTGACCGGCTCCAGACCACTGACTGGACGCCATGTCAAAGCCAGCAGGCAGGCGTGGAATTGTTCGTGCTGGTGGACGACGCCACCGATACCGAACTGGCCCTGCAATTCGACGATCTGAAGAAATTCATGCAGGCGCAGCCGGCATCAACCGCGATCGGTGTCGCCTATGCCCGAAATGGAACTGCGCAGGTGACGCAGAATCTGACGCTGGAGCACGCCCAGGCGGCAAAGGCGTTGCGCCTGCCGATGGGGTTTGGAGCCACTGCCAGCCCGTATCTTTCCGTGAGCGAGCTGATCAAAGGCTGGCCCCAAAGCGGGAAATGCCGCGAGATCCTCATGATCTCTTCGGGTATCGATTTTCTTCAGCCCGGGCCCAACGACTCTTACGTGGACGAAGCCGTTGACCACGCCGAGCGCGCCGGCATCCAGGTCTCGGCCATCTATGCCACCAGCGTCGGCCACGCAGGCCACAGCTATTTCCTAACCACCTGGGGCCAGAACAACCTGTCAGAGCTGGCAGAAGAGACCGGCGGCGAAGTCTATGCCCAGGCGCTGAAGATGCCAATATCGTTTGCCCCATATCTCGACCAGTTCAGTGACAGAATGAAGAACCAGCACCGGCTAACATTCCAGGCCAAACCGGGCAACAAAGCAGAATTCCAAACCATCCGCTTGCAAACCGAAGTGAACAACGCCGAACTGGTGGCGCAGCACAGAGTTTGGGTGCCAGCAAGCCATTAAAACGTAGAGACGTTGCATGCAACGTCTGAATTTGCTGATGCAGCGGAATGCCGGAAGGCATGAAATAACCGTAGCCCACGGTGCAAACCGTGGGAATGAGTATTGTAAGAACAAAAAATAAAATTAACAGTTTGTTCCTTGCTGCCGCAGGCGGGCGTAGCAGCGAAGTGAAGCGCCTAAAAAACGAAGGCTTTTGATTTTCCGCAACGTCTTTGCCTTCAAGCACGAATATAACGCTCGGCAGTTTGTGCAAAAACATTTCCGGCAAGAACAAAAAGGACGAGAACCGTGGCCCGACGTCCGAGCGGCCGGGTTTTTATGGAGCCTGCGTCTGGAACATCCGTGCGAGCGCGGCTGCAAGCTCATCAGGCCTGAAGCCAAAAGGGCCCGCTTTGCTTTTGTAGGCAATCTTCCCCAGCGGATCAATCAAATAAATCCGGT
>DATDNH010000024.1:0-5416 GCA_036518395.1 Candidatus Angelobacter sp.
AAATTGTGCTCAGGAAGTATATTCAGGAACTCTGGAATTGCAAGCCCGAATTGCCAATAAATACGCAGGGTTCAGGGCTGGGATACAATGAGTGAATGACCGGCCAGCGCGAAAATATCGGCACGGCGACCATGCAGGGAGATGGCGCGATTGTTCTATCGCTGCGCGCCGAAGGCCCGGGCGGAATCGTCGGCGATGGTCAGGTCACATATAGCCCCTCCGATCCCAGATACCAGGAAGTGCTCGCCCACCTTGGCGGCCTTAAGCCTGGCCAGAGCAAACCAGTCCCGCCGTGGAACGATAACCAGTAAAGGTTCGCCGCCAAGAGGAAATTTCAACAGCAGATTCCTCTCCCGCCGATTTACCTGAAACGCAGAACAACTTAAGCAGTGAAGAGAACCGGCGGGATCAGAATGACAAACCTTTAAAGTTGATGTCGCAATCGCAGATTTTCGACATTGTTACAATCAAAAACTTCTTCTGTGGAAATGAGAGACAAAATGCATCGCTGGTCACAATTGTTTATTCCTACGCTGCGCGAAGCTCCGGCGGACGCCGAGGTCGCCAGCCACAAGCTTCTGGTGCGCGCCGGCTATATACGCCAGCTTGCCGCCGGGATTTACTCATATCTTTTTCTTGGCCAGCGGGCAATGTTGAAGATAGCCAATATTGTCCGCGAAGAGATGAACAAAATCGGCCAGGAATTTTATCTGCCTGCGCTGATGCCGCGGGAGCTGTGGGAAGCCAGCGGACGCTGGTCCGTGATGGGCGACAACATGTTTCGCCTCAAGGACCGCGGCGGGCGCGATCTCTGTCTGGGCATGACGCATGAAGAGGCAATGACGGAGATTGCGCGCAAGGAACTTCGCAGCTACAAGCAGTTGCCGCAAATCTGGTATCAGATTCAAACCAAGTTTCGTGATGAACCCCGGCCCAGGGCGGGGCTGATCCGCGTGCGCCAATTCACCATGAAGGATTCTTACTCCTTCGATATCGACGCCGCTGGCCTTGACGTCTCTTATAGGAAGCACCATGACGTTTACTGCAGCATCTTTGACCGTTGCGGGCTGAGATACAACGTGGTCGAGGCGCACTCAGGCGCGATGGGAGGTTCGCAGTCAAATGAATTCATGGTGGAAACGAAAGCGGGTGAAGACATCGTAGTAAGCTGCGCGAAGTGTGACTATGCCGCCAACCTGGAGAAAGCCACCTCTCAGTTTGGGGCGGCTGAAGACCTGCCGGGCGATGGAACTCCCGAGTTGGTACACACGCCGGGAATGAAGACGATCGAGGAGGTCGCAAAGTTCCTGGGCGTTTCGCCCACACAAAAAATCAAGACGCTCGCCTATATGCAACTGGAGGATGATAAGAAAAATCCGGGACAGAAAAAAACCCGTCCTGTAATTGTCCTGTTGCGTGGCGATCACTCCCTGAATGAGGCCAAGCTGTCCAGCGCTCTTGGCGGCAAAGAGTTTCGTCCCATGCATCCGGAGGAGATTGAGCGGGTTTTTGGTTCTCCGGCCGGTTTTCTGGGGCCGGTGAAGCTGCCTGCGGCGGGCGCCAATGTGGGCAGCGTGACCCAGCAGGTCCTGCTGGATTCGTTGCCACTGCTCTTTGCCGATCCTGCGCTGAAAGGCCGCAAGAACCTGATTTCCGGAGCGAATAAAGAGGACTATCACCTCAGGAACATCACTCCCGGTCGTGACTTCAATCCTACGGAATGGGTTGATTTGCGCAATGCCGCTGCGGGTGAGGGATGTCCACAGTGTGGAAGTCCGCTCCAGGTCGGTACTGCCATGGAGATCGGACATATCTTCAAACTGGGTTACAAGTACGCAAAATCCATGGGCGCTACCGTGCTCGACAAAGACGGTAAAGAAGTAGCCCCAATTATGGGCAGTTACGGCATTGGACTTGATCGCATTTTAGCTGCCGCTGTCGAGCAAAATAATGATCAGGACGGGTTCTGCCTGCCCCTCTCCATCGCGCCTTTTGATGTTGGAGTGACGCCCACCAATATTAAGGATGAGAAACTGGCGCGTACGGCGGAAGAGATTGCGCAAAAACTCGAAAGTACAGGGCTTTCCGTGCTGCTGGACGACCGGGATGAGCGTCCCGGAGTCAAGTTCAAAGACGCCGATCTGGTGGGAATCCCCTACAGAATCAATGTTGGCAAGAAGGTTACCGAAGGTCAGGTCGAGGTGGTTTCTCGCTCGACACGCCAATCTCAGGATGCTAATATCGCCGACATTGACAGCCACTTCAGGCAACTCCTCCGGCGCTGAAGCAGCAGGTGTCTTTTATGGGAAAAATAAAAGGGCTGATTGCTGTGTTGATCCTTGTCGGCGGATTCTATGTAGGCTGGAAGATGATTCCGCCCTACCTCCACAATTACGAGTTGAAGGACGATTTGGACGAAATCGCGCGAGTTAATTCCTACACCCATAAAACTGACGATGAAGTGCGCGCCGTAGTGATTCAGCAGGCTGGTACCAGGGACATCGCGTTGAAGGAAGACCAAGTCAACGTCACCAGAACCAGGGACGGGCTCGGAATCAGTGTCCACTACCAGATTCATGTGGACATGGTGATGCATCCCGTAGACCTGGACTTTATCGTCAACTCGATGAATAATCGGGCTTATTAGCATTAGCCGTTTCCTCGTCCGGCTGCATCTTATGTATGTAGCAGCCGGGTTTGCGGCTGATATAATTCAACAAGAAGCACAAGCTCAGCGCACCAGCAGGTAACGCTCTGGCCCGCCATGCGTCTGAGAGAATGAGGGCGATTCCGCCTTAGAAGTTGGCCATAAAGATCAAATTCCCACGCGTGAAAGGCATCCGCAAGCGCCTTTCCAGCCCGCTTGTGCGCGCGATCGTCGCGGCCTTCCTGATCGTGTGTCTGGCGGGTTTTGGGGTCTTCTCCTATTACTACATCAAGTACCAGAAGATTGTTGACAAGCGGATGAGCGGGCAGATCTTTGCGAATACGGCCAAAATTTACGCCCAACCGCGCAGCCTGCGCGTGGGGCAGAAAGGTGACGCGAAGGAAATTGCTAACTACCTGCGTCATGCCGGGTACACCGAAGAAGGAGAGCAGGGCAAGTCAAAGTTCGGCACCTACCGGCTGATCGGCGGCGGAATCCAGATCAGGCCTGGGGAAGAGTCTTACTACAACTCGGAAGGCGCGTTCGTCCACGTCAGCGCCGGTAAAATTGACAAAATTTCCTCTACCACCGATTCCGGAGACACCCTTTCCGCCTACGAATTGGAACCCCAGTTGGTCACAGGCCTGTTTGACAGCCAGCAGCGGGCCAAGCAACGCATCGTCAAGTACGACGATGTTCCCAAAGTCGTAGTGGATGCCGTGACCTCCATTGAAGACCGCCGATTTTTCCAGCATAGCGGCGTGAACTATGTCCGGCTGATCAAATCAGCATGGGCGGACTTGCGGGAAGGCGGCAAAGGCCAGGGCGGCTCGACCATTACCATGCAGGTGGCGCGTCTGTTCTTCCTCTCTCCGGAAAAGACTTTCAAACGCAAGCTGACGCAGTTGCTGATTGCGATTGAACTTGAGCAGCGTTTTTCCAAGAAGCAGATCTTCGAGCTTTACGCCAATGAAGTTCCCATGGGCCAGCGCGGCTCATTCAGCATTGCCGGATTTGGTGAAGCTTCACGGGCTTATTTCGGCAAGGACCTGAAAGACGTGAACCTGCCGGAGGCAGCATTGCTGGCGGCCATGATCCAGCGTCCCAGCTATCTCGATCCTTACCGCCATCCTGATCGCGCAACCGAGCGCCGCAATCTGGTGCTGGACGCCATGGTGCAGACGGGAGACATCACTAAGGAACAGGGTGAAGCGGCCAAGGCGGCTCCGCTCAAACTTGCGCCGCAGAATTTTGAAGCCAGTGACGCGCCCTATTTCGTGGACCTGGTGCGCGAACAACTGCTGCCCAAGTTCGGCGAAGATGAGCTGAACGGAAACGGCTATCGCGTCTACACCACCCTGGATCCCGGGTTGCAGAGGGCGGCGGCCGATGCCGTGGTGGCAGGATTGAAAGAAGTTGATCAGAAGATCACGCAGCTGCGCACGCGCAAAGTAAAGGTTGGAAAAGGGAAGTATGAAACGAAGGTGCGGCAGGGACCAATCCCGCAGGTCGCGCTGGTTGCCATCGACCCGCATACCGGCGACGTGCTGGCCATGGTCGGCGGCAGAAGCTACGGATTCAGCCAGCTGAATCACGCTGTGGCCAAACGTCCCACCGGATCGATTTTTAAGCCCTTTGTTTACGCCGCGGCAATGAACAACGCCATCACGGGTGAGCAGCCGCTATTTACGCCGGCCACCCTTGTTGATGACTCGCCTACCGCTTTCGAGTACGGAAAAGACGTCTACACGCCTAACAATTATGGAGGCAAATTTTGGGGGCAGGTGCCTGCCCAGTTTGCCCTGGCAATGTCGCTCAACAATGCGACGGTAAAAGTGGCAGAGATGGTGGGTTATGACAAGGTTGCAAACCTGGCGCGCTCAGCGGGAGTTTCTTCAGTGCAACCTACGCCCGCCATGGCCTTGGGCGCCTATGACGCATCGCCCATGGAGATGGCTTCCGCTTACACAGTCTTCTCCAATAGCGGCCAGCGGATCACGCCTATCATGGTCAAATCTGTGCGCGATGCCAGCGGCAACGTCATTGAGAATGACCAGCCGCAGAAGACGCAGATCCTTGATCCGCGCGTGGCCTACGTGATTGAAGTCATGATGCAGGGAGTCCTGAACAACGGTACCGCGGCGGGAGTGCGCGCCCGCGGCTTTACCGCGCCTGCAGCCGGTAAGACGGGAAGTTCACACGATGCCTGGTTTGCCGGTTTTACCTCCAACCTGCTTTGCATTGTCTGGGTGGGGTATGACGATTACAGTGACATCAAACTGAGCGGCGCGGTTCTGGCTGCACCTATCTGGGCTGAGTTCATGAAGCGCGCCATCGCGCTGCCGAACTATTCTGACGTCAAGCCGTTCAGCGCGCCGCCGGGAGTGGTGCAGCTCAGCATCGATAAAATCACCTACCAGGTAGCCACGCCGGCCTGTCCCGATGATTACGTGATGGCGTTCATCGAAGGGACGCAGCCGACTGAAACTTGCGAGCAAAGCACCGCTGACCACCGGAATTTCTTTCAGAAGCTCTTTGGCATGGAGGCAAAACCCTCGCCGCCCGGCGTGGCGCCTGCAGTAATAAATGGAACTCCCTCTCCTAACAAACCTGCGGGTCAAACTACGGCCCCTGCGCAGAATGCGGCGCAGCAAAATGGCCAGGACAAGCCGAAGAAAAAAGGTTTTTTTTCTCGTCTTTTTGGGGGCGGAAAGGGAGACAATAGTAAAGATAAGGAGAAGGACAAAAAGCCAGACTCCTCTGGGAATG
>DATDNH010000025.1:0-6435 GCA_036518395.1 Candidatus Angelobacter sp.
CTCGCCCCCATCCGGGGTCACCCTCTGCATCGAGCCGCTCTGGCGGTGGTACACGACGAGGCTGAAGAGATCGCTTTCGTATCCGGCCTGCAGTTGCATGCGCCATGCCAGAGATCGGCCATCAGGAGAATACAGTGGAGTGGAATCACTCCCGGGACTGACGCTGATTTTCTTCGGAGTGCCGCCCGTGATGGGAACGATAAAAATATCGTTGTTGGTGCTGGTCGCTTCCACCTCGTCAATGTTGCTGGTGAAGGCGACCTCCTGGCCGTCAGGCGAGATCGTATACAAGTCCTGGCCGCCCAGGCTGAAGGGTGGGACGTCATGGTCTCCCGGTGTAATGTCTTTCGCCACGCCACCGCTGGCCGGAACCACAAACAAGTGGCTGCGCTTGAACTTGGTGAAGCTCGACCAGTGACGATAGAACAGCCGGGTAAAGATCATCGCCTTAACTTTGGAAGCAGCGCGCTGTTCATCGCGAGCTTTGTTGCAGGCGTCATCAGGACAATCGGGATACACCTCGGATGTAAACACGATGTTCTTGCCGTCCGGCGACCAGATTGCTCCATCAGCCTCGGTTGAGATAGTGGTCAATTTATGAAGGTCAGACAGATTCCCGCTGCTGGAATCGAAACTGGCCATCCACACTTGAGAACTGCCCTCGCGGGCGCTGATAAAAATAATCTGCTTGCCATCAGGCGAGAAGCGGCCCCGGTCTTCACCGGCTGCATCGGAGGTCAACTGCCGCGCCTCGCCTCCGGCCAGAGGCACCACCCAGAGATGCGGCGTCTTTTTGTTGTCCTTCAGGCTCACGTCAACAGCGGAAAACAAAACCCACTTGCCGTCCGGAGAAACCTGTGGCCCGCCAATGCGTTTGAGCGACATCATGTCCTCAAATGTGAATGGACGCTTGTTCCCGCTTTGGGCAAAAGCAAGCATCTGACTGGCGATAACAGCAAAAATGAAAAGAAGACGGATTTTGCGCATTATGCTCCCTCTGTTTAAGAACGATTCTGATTGCGGAATCCAGCTCTGCAATGCAGGCCAGTCTAAATATTTTTCGCGTTCCAGACCAGTGGGTCAGTCTTAGGTGAAACTGACCCACTGAGTATCAGCGTCTAGCGAGTCGCTTTGCGAATCGCGGGCCTTCGACCGGGGCCCCCAACCCGCGGCGCCCTTTTGTTTTGCGCGTGTTGGGGTGGAGATAGACGTGAGCACCCTTTATTCAACCCCTGAAGTTTTGCTAAACTGCTGCACCAGAGTAGCTGGATTGGACCGTGACGCGCCTGAGATTCCCCTCCTTGCTGACCCTGATTGCCGCCGTCGGAGTCCTCTCTGTCCGCCTCCCCGCCCAAACCAATTGCAATGAGGGCGCCGGCCCATTGACACAAGATCAGCCTCAGGGGATCGGTGCAGCGGACATTATCAAGAGGTTCTCCGCCCTGGAGAGCGAGTTTAAAGACGCACAGACCCACTACAGTTACACCATGGAAGTCTCGGTGCAGACGCTGATCGGCCAGGATATAGACGGGGAGTTTCGGCGTCTATCTGACATCAGCTATCTTCAAGGAAGGCGGATGGAGCATGTGATCTTTGCGCCGCAGTCCACGCTCAGGCGAATCGGGCTTTCAAAGCAGGATTTTGAGGACCTGGACCGCTCGCCCTTTGTCCTCACCACGGAAGACTTGCCGCAATATTCCGTTATGTATGCAGGCCAGCAGAAAGTAGACCTCCTCAACACATACGTGTTTGACGTGGCGCCGAAGCAAATCGTCCGCGGCAAGCGTTATTTCCAGGGGAAAGTTTGGGTTGAAACTCGTGATCTGGCGGTGGTAAAAAGCTGCGGCAAGACCGTCCCCGAAGAAGATCCTGAAGCAAAAAAGAAGCGAATGAAGAAAAAGAGGAGGATGCCCGGGGACGAGAATGTTTCCCCAACCCTTGTCACCTATCGTGAGGAATTCGAGCATAAATACTGGTTTCCCGTGTACGTGCGCTCTGACGACCTGCTGCACTTCTCCTATGGCGACGATGTACACCTGCGCGAAGTGATCAAGTACACTAAATATAAGCGTGCTGACGCCGACTCGCGTACCGTGAGCGTCACTCAGCCGTAATGTAAAAACCTTGTAAGCTGCGCGATTTCCGCAACTCGCAAAATCGCCATGGCATCAAAATAGATGGAGATCCCTGCAAATCCATGAATTCAAAAACCCTGGCTCGCTGGATTTTTATTTTTTTATTCTTCCTGCCTTCCCTTTTCTACGCCCAGACCAATTGTGAGGAAGGTGACGGCCCTCTGAACTCCAATCAGCCGCCGGGCATTTCGCCGGCGGACATAATCCAGAAATTTGCCGCCAAGGAATCCATCTTTAAGCAGGCCCGCGATAACTACACCTACACCCAGGACGTAACCGTGCAGACACTGGACGGCAGCACGGTGGACGGGGAATTCCGCCAGATCACTGACATTACCTACGATGACAAAGGAAACCGGATCGAGAATGTAACCTTTGCGCCGCAGTCTTCACTGACCCGCGTCGGCATGACCAGAGAAGATTTCGATGATATTCGCAACAAAATGCCCTTTGTCATGACAACGTCCGATTTGCCGGAATATGACACGCTCTACGTTGGCATGCAGCATGTGGACGAGATCGATACCTACGTTTTTGATATTGCGCCCAAGCGCATTGAGAAGGACAAGCGCTATTTCCAGGGCCGCATCTGGGTAGACAATCGCGATTTTCAGATTGTGAAAACGTGCGGCAAAAGCTTGCCGGAAAAGCACGACAAACACAACGAAAACCTGTACCCCAAATTCGTCACCTATCGCGAACAGGTTGACGGCCAGTACTGGTTCCCCACCTACACGCGCGCGGACGACAACTTGCACTTTACCGGTAACGATGTGCACATCAGAGAGATCATCAAGTACACCAACTACAAGCGCTTCGGCTCCAGGACCAAGATCATCTTCAAGGGCGAAGTCCCGCCAGACCAGAAGCCAAAGTAGACGAGTTTGTTTTGCGCTTGAAGGTCTTCTGCTGGAGTTTATCCCGAGCGAAGAGAGGGGTTTCTACCCTCTTCCATGCAGCAGCAGGGCGAATGTCCGGAGAATCTCACAAGGGTTTGCCACTACGGCCAATACTTGTTCGCAGGCTGAGTGTCGCAGATCCGCCGTGGCGGACTAATTGTCAACGGCCAATTGCTTTCCTACGCCGCCACCGGCGCCAGCGACCTCTGCGCCGCCTGGCCGATGAATTTCTTCATCACGTTAGCCCACATTACCTTCTTGCGTAGCGCGCTTTCCTTCACGTTGCGGCCCTGGGCGAACATCCCCAGCAGCGTTTTCATCTTCAGCACCCGCAGCACTGCGGCCTCTGGCTGAGAAATTCCGTAAGCATCCAGGAAGTTCTCCTGGATCTGGCTGGTGATCTTGCGATTGCAGAAAGGATATTTCTCCAGAGCTTCCACCGAAGCCAGGAACATGGCAACGTCTTCAAAAGAATTTCCACGGCGCTTCATACGGGCAAAATCGCAGAAACCCACTCCATCTTCTGTGACAATCACGTTCAGGGGATTGAATTCGTTGAGCACAGCCGAACTGGGTACGGTCTTCTTGCTGCGCGCCAGCACGTTGCGCGCTCCGCCAAGAATAACCCGAATAGAGGGCTCATCCAGGCCCTCGCGCCGGCAGCTCTCGCACAGTTTTTCCAGGCTGGTCAACACCGTCTGCCCGTCAAAAGGCTCGGGCATATCGGCGCTGGCTTTGTGGAATACCTTCAGCCACTCGCCCGCGCGCCGGGCCACCAGGGCGATGCTGCCGTTATCGGCAAATCCCGGCAGCAATGCCGCCTTCATGACGATGGATTGCAAAGGCAGCCCGGAGATCTTGTTCGTAATCACTGCCCCGTATTCACTGAAGTCTCCCAGAAGGTGCGGGACGCCGCCCAGCTTCCTTCGGTGAAGCGCCTGCTGGACATACTGCAAATTGCCATTTTCAACCTTGGCGACCGCTCTGGCATTTCCTCCACACTTGTTGGCGCGGTAAATTTTTACCGCCAGCCTCTCCGAGCCATTCGCAAAGTCCGCGGACACGTCATAAATGAAATGATCGTTTCTGGGCGTGTGTCCAACCACGCGCACATTCTTTAACTCACCATGTTCGGAATAATGATCTGCTGCAGCCTTCCGCAATTCCACAAGAATCTGATCCAGCACCGTCTCTGCCATTCTTACTCCCTGGGTTCAATTTTTCGAAGGTTTCGCGCAATACATCTGAAGAAGCGCAAAGATTTTTTCGAGTCCAAGTTTTCTAGGTTAGAACTAAAGGGCACTCTCGCTAAATGAATAGATGCAGTTTAGCTGCCATATGCCCCCTTAAACATGTAAGGTCTTTTATATGAATGACTTACTCGACTGGTGGGCCTTAGAAAAAATTACCATGTGGAACGTATGTACCTAATTTGAGCATCTAGTAAGCAATTAGTTAACCCCGCTGCTCCGATTGCTGAGGAAATAGGTTTTGCCAGTGGCGAAAAAAATTGGGCATGGTGTCATCCGATCCCATGCCCAACGTTTTGTTTACGACCTGTTCTTAGTAGAACAGATACTTGCGCCACTTGGTGTCACTGCGGCCAATCATCCGCATGATGTGGCGGCTGGTATGGAGCGTGAAAGGACGCGGCTCCTTCAACAGCTTCATGTTGATCTCTACCAGAAGATGATTCCCTTTCTTGCGGTTGCAAGGATGGCAACAGGCCACCAGGTTCTCCCAGGTTGAAGATCCACCCCGAGACCGCGGAACCACATGGTCCAGGGTCAGCTCGCCGGAAGAGAGCACCACGCCGCAGTACTGGCAGGTATTACGGTCGCGCAGCAGGATGTTCTTCCGCGAGAGCGCCCGGGTCTGGTGCGGAATGCGCCGATATTCCAAAAGACGGATCACCGAGGGCACACGCATGGTAATGCGTGCCGCGTGAAGGAAATTCCCGTTTTCCTCCTCCGGCATAGCCAGCCCTTTCAGCACCAGCACGATCGCACGACGCGCCGCGCAGATGTTGATCGGCTCATAGGAGGCATTCAGCACCAGCACAGGAGTCTGCATCAGCAGACTCTTCTGCGGCTTCGGGGCCTCCGCCGGCGAATCACCGTGGTGGCGTCCCTTCCTGCCTCTGTCGCGTTGTCCCATGTCGTGCATGGCCCTTAGTCTTCCTTCCCAAAAACTTGCTTCGCTGCTTTCGCTGGCGAAGCCATCGAAATTTAAGCGTGCGCGGCCTCCGCCACTCCCTCCGGCTCCTGCAAATGGATTTCCACTTCCCTGGTTGCCCGCGCCACGGTCGCTACGAAAACCTGCCTGGCTCCCGCGCGCAGGAGCACCCGCGCACATTCGCCGGCCGTAGTTCCGGTCGTCATCACGTCGTCCACTACTAGAACGCTTTTTCCGGCAATTCGTTGCGCTCTCATGACGGAAAATGCTCCCCGCAGGTTGGCACGGCGCTGATGCCGCGTCAAGCCCGTTTGCGAAGCCGTCTCCCGTACCCGCACCAGAGAAGATGCCTCTAATTGGATGCCGGCCACACTCCGGCGTCGCACCAGCGCCCGCGCGACTTCTTCCGCCTGGTTGAATCCGCGATCTCGCAGCTTACGCTTATAAAGTGGTACCGGGACGACCAGCAGCGATGGCGGCAGTTGCACTGCTGTCAAGGCCTCTGCCAGCAACCCACCCAGCAACGACGCGACTGGCCGCACGCGCTGGTACTTGAGAAGATGTATCAGGTCGCGCAGTGTGCCATCGTAGGCGCCGTAGGCCACGGCACGCTGAAATGGAGGCGCGGCACGCCGGCACATTCCGCAGCGTGGGCCTTCAGGCGTTTCCACGTATTTGCTGAACAGCTTCTCGCCACAAACGCCGCAGATAATCCCCGAAAGCGGGGTGATCGCCTGCAGGCACTTGTCACAAACAGGCAGCGATGAAATCCGGGTCAAAGCCGACTGACAGATCCGGCAATCGGAAGGAAACAGAACCGAGAATAGGCCTTCTGCGGCGGCCCGAAACGCCCGCTGAACCCCGTTGCCCTTAACGCGACCGATTCTAACCGGTGACGGGGATGGACTCCGACTTAGGTCACCGCTACTGCTGAAGACGATCCTCCTAGCGAACCAGCGCAGGAACTCGCAACACTAAGTATAGCTGTGTTGCTTCTCCACACGCAATGAAAGTCTGTTCCGCCCTGAGCCTTTCTTCGGCCCTTCGACGGTTCAGCCGTGTTGTGACTTAGCTAAATACTAAAAACTAAGTACGAATGGCTGGTTTTCGATACAATCGCGGTGCTAAGTTCTATCGAATCAACCTACCGGAGGAACCGCGTGGCCGAAACTCTTGAAGCGCCAGCAGCCGAACCAAAATTTCAGCCGTATGTGCCGCCGGGAGAA
>DATDNH010000026.1:0-22271 GCA_036518395.1 Candidatus Angelobacter sp.
GGGTCTCAGCGAAAAGGAAGTCACGGAAATCCGCTCTGCCGGCTATCTGCACGACATTGGAAAGGTGAGTGTGGACAAACACATTTTCAGCAAGACCGGCGCGCTCGAACCCGTGGAATTTCGCGAGATGAGCGACCATACCGTTGTGGGCCATCAGATCGTCTCCAAAGTCCACTTCCCATGGCAAGGCGTCCCGGACGTGGTGCGCTGGCATCATGAGCGCTCCGATGGCTCAGGCTATCCAGATCATCTGCGTGCTGACGAGGTTTCTCTGCCGGTAAAAATCACCGCCGTTGCCGACACTTTCGACGCCATGCTCAGCGATCGACCATATCGGAAAAAGCTGTCTCTGGGTGAGGTTGCCGCCCAGATCAGCTGGCTGGCGCCAAACAGACTCGATCCCAACGTTGTTCAGGCGCTCCTGGTCCAACTCCGTCGCGATGCCGTAAGCCTGACGACCCCTCTTCGCCCCTGGGCCAAAACCATGGAGAAACCCAGAAAACCCTTCCTCGATCCCGAAGTTCCCTGCACCATTTCGCCCACTGACGTTGATCTGCTCGCTTCCGAGCTGAATCGCCGCCTTAATGGGAGCCGGGTTTTCGGCATGCCTCCAGCTCCGACCAGCAACTTTTCCCCTGTTTAGGGTTACTATTTCCTTAGACCAGGATACCCCCCTGGAGAGCCCCTATGCCGACTTCGCGTAGAGCAGTTTTACTGCTGCTGTTGATTGCTACTCTGATTTCCGCAGTTGTTCTCTTTGCCGCTGATCAAAAATCCAAAAAGACCGCCCTGGCGCAGATGGATGAAAACCGCAAGATTCTTCATGCGCTTAATCGCTTTACTTTCGGCCCGCGTCCCGGCGACGTGGAGAAAGTTCGCGCCATGGGGCTGGATCAGTGGTTTGAGCAGCAACTTCATCCGGACAAGATCGACGATGGCGCACTCCAGGCCCGTTTGGCGCCTTTCCGCACGCTCAACATGAGCACCAAAGAGATGGTGGAGAATTTCCCGCCGCCGCAAGTGGTCAGACAGATCGAAAGAGGCCGCGGCTCTCTGCCCTCCGATCCCGCAAAACGGGCCATCTATCAGGCCCGCATCGCGCAATATGAACAACAGCAGCAGAAAAAGCAGGAGCAATCCGCAACGCCTGATGCCACGGCTCAGAATCAGGACATGAAGTCCGATGCCGTAGCGCAAAACAGCGGCACCGACGACGCACAGCTCACTCCTGAGCAGCGGCAGGCCCGTTTCAAGCAGCGTGAAGACGCCATGTATGCCGATCTCGGCACCGGCAATCTGCTCGGACTCTCTCCCGATCAGCGTTATCAGGCCATTCTGAAAATGTCTCCTCAGGAGCGCATGGAATTGATGCGCTCCTTCAAAGGCCCGGAAGCCATGCAATTGGTTGACGGCATGAAGCCGGAGCAGCGCGAAACCGTGCAGGCTATCGTCGCGCCGCAACTCGTGGTGGGCGGTGAAATCTCGCAGGCCAAACTGCTGCGCGCCATCTACAGTGAACGCCAGCTTGACGAAGTGATGACCGACTTCTGGTACAACCACTTCAACGTCTTCATCGGCAAAGGGCCTGACCGCTACATGATCACTGCTTACGAGCGCGACGTCATCCGTCCGCACGCTCTCGGTAAATTCAAGGATCTGCTGGTCGCCACCGCGAAGAGCCCGGCCATGCTGTTCTATCTCGACAACTGGCAGAGCGTTGGCCCTGACTCCGATCTCGCAAAATATGGTCCGCAGCAACGCAGGCAGCAATTCCGCCGCATGGGGCCATTCAACCTTCCTCGCCCCAGACCCAATCCGCAGCAGGCCAAAAACCGGCCCAGCGGGCTGAATGAAAACTACGCCCGCGAAATCATGGAGCTGCATACACTGGGCGTCGACGGCGGTTACACGCAAAAAGATGTGACCGAACTGGCCAAGGTATTGACCGGATGGTCCATCGATCAACCGCAGCGCGGCGGCGACTTCCGCTTCAATGAGCGCGCGCATCAGCCGGGATCCAAATATGTTCTGGGTCATAAAATCAGCGAACACGGCGAAGGCGAGGGCATGGAGATGCTGGACATCCTGGCGCATCATCCTTCCACTGCGCGGTTCATCTCCAAAAAGCTGGCAATGCGGTTCGTTTCCGATACTCCACCGCAGAGCTTGATTGATCGCATGGCGGACACCTTCCTCAGGAAAGATGGCGATATTCGTGAAGTGCTGCGGACCCTGTTCCACTCGCCTGAGTTCTGGGCTGCCGATTCTTATCGCGCCAAAGTAAAGACGCCTCTGGAATTTGTTGCCTCGGCTGTGCGCGCCTCGGGCGTGGAAGTGAACAATGCTATGCCGCTGGTACAGACGCTGAACCGCATGGGAATGCAGCTCTACGGCATGCAGCCACCCACGGGTTATTCCATGAAAGCGGAGACCTGGGTGAACTCTTCTGCGCTGGTCAATCGCATGAATTTCGCGCTTCAGCTCGGCGTAGGACGTGTGCCGGGCATCACGGCTGATCCACAGAACCTGCTGCAAGGCGTTCAACCGCAGGATGCATCGTCTGCGTTGAAGGTTTTAGAAAATTCGATTCTCGCCGGCGATGTTTCACCGCAAACGCACGCCGTGATCCAGAAACAACTTGACGATCCAAAAATATCCCAACGGAGACTCGATGATCCGGCGCAGCCGCCCAACTATGGCGCGATTGCCGGGTTAATTATGGGGTCACCAGAATTTCAAAGGCGATGATCAAGCACCGTAGGTGCGGAAGAAGTTAGCCCAGCGCGCAAGCGCTGGGAGGGAGTAGAGAGGTTTTATGGCAATTACTCGGAGAGTTTTCCTGAAAGGCGGCGCGCTCGCCATTGTCGGCACCAGTGCGATTCCCAGCTTTCTCACACGAGCGGTTTATGCGGCGGAAGCGGCAACTGCTGGTTCCGGGAAAAAACGCCTCATCGTTCTCTTCCAGCGCGGCGCGGCCGATGGACTGAACATCGTGGTCCCGCACGGTGAATCGATCTATTATTCCGTGCGTCCGAGCATCGCGATCCCTCGTCCCGGTGGCGCGAACGGCGCTATCGATCTCGACGGCTTCTTTGGGCTGCATCCCTCTATGAGTGCTTTCAAGCCGCTGTGGGACTCGGGGCACTTGGCGATCGTTCACGCTGCCGGATCGCCCGACAACACCCGTTCCCATTTTGACGCTCAGGATTACATGGAGTCCGGCACGCCCGGCGTGAAATCCACGGAAGATGGCTGGCTCAACCGCGCCGTTGGCGGCCTGAATGAAAAAGGCGCTTCTCCGTTTCGCGCAGTTGCCATGGGCGGATCCCTGCCGCGCACTCTCGCCGGCGGCGTTCCCGCCGTGGCTATGGGCAACATTCGCGAATTCGCTGTTGGCGGACGCGGCCCCGCGGCCAACATCGCCAGCAGCAGCTTTGAAGCCATGTATGAGCAGTCGGTGGACACGGTGCTGCACGGCACCGGTAACGAGACGTTCGAAGCAGTGAAAATGCTTAAATCCGCCGATCCCGAAAAATACACTCCGGCTGCAGGCGCCAACTATCCTCGTGGACGCTTTGGCGATAGCCTGCGTCAGGTGGCGCAGCTCATCAAGGCCAACCTCGGCGTCGAAGTTGCATTCGCCGACATCGGCGGATGGGACCACCATGTGAATGAAGGCAGCGTCCAGGGCCAGATTGCCAACATCACTCGCGACTTCTCTCAATCGATCGCTGCTCTCTGGACCGACCTTGGCGACCTTGCCGGCGATACCGTAATTGTCACCATGTCTGAATTCGGCCGCACGGTGCGTGAAAACGGCAATCGCGGCACCGATCACGGGCACGCTAATGTAATGTTCATTCTTGGTGGCCCCGTCAAAGGAGGAAAGGTGTATGGTCGCTGGCCCGGCCTGCAGACAGACCACCTCTATGAAGGCCGCGATCTGGCCGTAACCACCGATTTCCGGCAGGTACTCGGCGAAGCCGTCTACCGTCACCTCGGCAACAAAGAGTTGGCAACAGTATTCCCCGGCTTTGACAAAAACACGCCAAGGGATTTCCTGAAGTACCTGGGCTAGCAAGTTTCTTGAGAGCCAGCTACTCGCAATGGCTGTTCTCCGGATCCCCGATCATCGGATCACCCGATCACCCGATTAAACGTGTGTGACAACACGCGTTTGTAGTCTCTCATCCTACTAAACCGAAAAAAGCTTTCCTTGGGGGTATTCCGAAAATGAGAAATCGCCACTTTGTTCTGCTTACAATTTTTGTCTTTCTGCTCACCGCAGCGGCATGGGGGCGCGAAGACCGCCTCAACAACACCGGACTGACTCCGGCCGCAATGGGCAAAGTCAACACCGATAACGATCGCAACGGCAACACCGGCGTGGAAGTCGAGGTCAAACACATGGCAGCGCCCGACTCATTGACGCCGCCCAAAACTGCCTACGTGGTCTGGATTCAGCCGCGCGGAAAAGATCCTGAGATTCTGGGCTTACTTCGCGTTAATCATGACCTGGAAGGCAGCCTGAGGGCCAGCACGCCGTATAAGGACTTCGACATCTTCATCACCGCAGAAGATAATCCGAAGCCAAGCGCTCCTTCGGGCATGACGATTCTGAAGGGTTCAGTCGAAAGGCACTGAGCTTTGGTTTGGGTTTGACTTTATCCCGAACGGAGTGAGGGATCCCTACAGGAGCGAAGCCTGATCTTTCAGAGCTGCTGCTCCCGCGATCGATTTGATGATAGATCCGGGTCGGCATTGCTAACCGTTTGAACCCTTCTCTGCGGCGACGGTTTTCTTTAGTCCTCTTGGTACCCTCTGGCACTTTCTCGTGGTGGCTTTTGCTTTTATTTTTTTGCTCCTATCTCGGTCCAGATTTTTGCCTTCCTCTTTCTCTTCCTCTGCCTACTCTGTTCCTCTGTGTTGAAGGTCTTGGTTGTGGCTCTGCAACTCTGCATCAAATCTGCGGCGAGAAACCTGCTACCATTGCCTCCCATGATTGTGAAGGAGCCAGTCCCCCTCTCCATCAGAGAGGATTCCCCAACGGTGTCTCGCAATGCAGCCTATTGGTCGCTTTTCGTGCTGGTTGCAATCAACATTCTTAATTTTTACGACCGCCAGGTGGCCGGGGCCATAGCCGAGCCGGTGCGGAAGGAATTTTCACTCACTGATACCCAACTCGGCTTGATTAACTTCTGGTTTACTGTGCTTTACGGAATTGTCGGCTTGCCGTTGGGGCGTCTGGCCGATAAGACCAGCCGCAAAAAACTGTTATCTGCCGGAGTTGTAGTCTGGGCAGCCCTGACTGCCTATAACAAATGGGTCTTCTCCTATCCAATGCTGGTGATCGCCCGCCTGGGCGTGGGAGTAGGTGAGGCAACTTGTGCTCCCACCGCTACAAGCTGGATTGGAGACCTGTTTCCATCCGAGCGCCGAGCCAAGCCACTGGCGCTGTTCATGCTGGGCGTCCCTGTCGGCGGAGCCTTGAGCCTGTTCTTCAGCGGCCCCATCGCGCACAGGTACGGCTGGCGGGCAGCCATGATGCTTGCCGCCGCTCCTGCCCTGGTTCTGGTTCCCATGCTCCTGGCGCTCAAAGAGCCTCCACGTGGCGCCGCAGACCGGCACGCCTCTATGCCTGCAGGCTCACTCAGCGACACTCTCTCACAAATTCTGCGTATTCCCACCTTCTGGTGGATCGCGCTCTCCGGTGCCCTGGTCAACTTCAACCTGTATGCCGTTGGCACTTTTCTGCCCGCATTCTTCGGACGAATCCACCGCATGAACGTGGCCCAGGCTGGAATCCAGACCGGCATCGTATATGCCATTGGCGGAGTGCTCGGTGGCGTGGTTGCCGGGGTGCTGGGCGATCGCATCGTTCGCCGCAGCGCCAGCGGACGCATGATGGCCGCGGCTATTACCGCTCTGCTCTCGGCCCCGCTTTCCTATTTTGGGATTCACCAATCCTATGGCGAACTGGCGTTGGCGGTGTCTCTGCTCACCATAGCTTACGGTTTGCTTAACATGTATTACGGATTCGTTTACTCCTCCATCCAGGATATTGTCCCTCCTGCGTTGCGTGGCACCACCATGGCCACCTACTTTCTGGTCATGTACCTCATTGGCGCTTCCTGGGGCAGCTACATCATCGGAAAGCTCAGCGACAACTTTGCCCGCCACGCTGCCACGCTGGCTGGTTCAGCACAGATAACAGAACCTTTCAAGGCAATCGGACTGCAGCAGGCAATGCTCGCGATTCCTGTGCTCTCACTTGCCTTAGGAGTGGTTTTGTGGGCCGGATCAAGAACAATAGGACGCGACATTCAGAGAAGGCAGGCAACATCAAATTGATGCGTTCTAGCTAAATACCAGGTACCGGTTCATCTCAGCTTGATTCCCAACTCCTTCAACTGCCCCTCACTCACCGGCGTCGGCGCATCCACCATCAAATCAACTGCCTTTGCCGTTTTGGGAAACGGAATCACCTCACGCAAGCTGTCGGCTCCGGCGAGAAGCATGACAATTCGGTCCAATCCCAGCGCGATCCCGCCATGCGGCGGGGTGCCATACTCCAGCGCCTCCAGGAAAAACCCGAAGCGCGATTTCGCTTCCTCATCGGTCATGCCAAGCGCGTGAAAAATCTTTTTCTGGATGTCCTGGCGATGAATTCGTATCGACCCGGAACCTAATTCTGTGCCGTTCAGCACCACGTCGTACGCCAGTGCGCGCACTGCTCCGGGATCGGACTCCAGCTTGTCCATGTCCTGTTCGTGTGGCGACGTAAACGGATGGTGCGCGGCGTTCCAGCGTTGCTCCTTATCGTCGTACTCGAACATGGGGAAATCCGTGACCCAGAGCATGCGGAAATCTTTTTCCGGATCCCCAGTTCTCTCGAATGCCTTGTGCCGGTCGGCGTATTTGCGTGCCAGCTCCAGACGAATCTCCCCGGCAGCGACAAACTGCGCTCTCCTGTTGGCGGCAGAATACGTTTTCGCCTGGCCATCGCCGCCGCGGATCGCGACCACCGGAACAATCAGATCATCAGGCCCGGCGCCGCACAGCTCGCGGACTTTTGCCGCTGCTTCCGGGCGCCTCTTCTCGAGCTGGGCAAAGTTATAAAAAACTCCGGCAAAGTCTTTGATTCGTTTAGCAATTTCCCTGCCTGACGCCTCAATCTCCTTCTTCTCACGATCCGTGATCTTCCCTACTTTGGGAATGCATACCGCAACCGCTTCTATCGATCCGTCAATTCGCAATTCCGCCAGATCTTCGTCGCTGAATGCCGCGCGAATGTCCATCAGCTTCGGCAAACGCATATCGGGCTTATCAATTCCGTATTGGCGGATTGCATCGTCATATTTCATGCGCGGGAATGGCGTCTTGAGTTCCTGCCCGGCCGCTTTGAATGCGGCCTGCAGAAATCCCTCTACCACCTCAAACACGCGATCAGGCTGAGGAAAGCTCATCTCCAGGTCGATCTGGGTAAATTCCGGCTGGCGGTCGGCGCGCAGGTCTTCATCACGAAAACAGCGGACGATCTGGAAATATTTATCAAATCCGGAAATCATCAGGATCTGCTTGAACAGTTGTGGCGACTGCGGCAGCGCATAAAACGACCCGGGGGTCACGCGGCTCGGCACCAGGTAATCACGCGCGCCCTCGGGCGTCGAGCGCGTCATGAACGGTGTTTCGATCTCGAAAAATCCCTTTCCCGCCAGATAAGTCCGGATAGCCAGCGCAATCTTGTGCCGCAATTCGATGTTGAACTGCATCTCCGCCCGCCGCAGATCGATGTACCGGTACTTGAGGCGCAACTCCTCGTTCGGCGGCGCGCAGCCGGGTAAAAGCGGCGGATATTTGGATTCATTCAGCAGTTTCAGTTCATCCACTGTGACCTCGACCTCGCCGGTAGGAATATCAGTATTCACAGTATCCGGAGCACGCAGCGCGACCTTACCGATTGCAGCTATCACGTACTCAGCACGAAGTGTCTCGGCCTTCTCATGTACGTCGGCACTGACACTCTTATCGGCGACCAGTTGCGTGATACCCGTGCGATCGCGCACGTCAATAAAAATGAGGTTGCCCAGGTCGCGGCGCCGGTTCATCCAGCCCATCAGGACAACCTGCTGGCCGGCATGTTGCGGACGAAGCTCACCGCACATGTGCGTGCGTCGAAGATCACCTAGAAAGTCGAGCTGCAAGATTGTTCCTCTATACGCGGAATTGTTGAATACGGCGAATCTTTGATTATAACTGCCATCCATTCCGCCTCTCATCCTCCGAGAGCTGGGCAGCTACGATGATGGGCATGCCCTGAGTGCTGGCTGGCCGCGTGGTCTCTTAGCGGCCCCGCGCTTTTGCTGCTGTCGATTCAGGCTGGATTTCTACGACTATAGGGGCGTTCACAGGTTCGTAGGCTTCGTTTACCGAAGACGCATTCACATATTGAGTCTCACCGTGAAGGCGCACGCCATAACCACCGTGAATGTGTCCGAAGACATGGAGCTTGGGCGCGATTTCCTGCACCCTCGCTCCCAGCGGTCCATCCCCGCAACCTAACCTTGCCGGATGAGACTTGTCGAGTATGTCTATGGGCGGACCATGCGTGATGAGAACGTCTGTATCTGCGGGAATCTTCTTCCAGTGTTCCGCGAGTTCAGACCGGTCCATCATGAAGGCCCAGTAAAGGAAAATCGGCGTGATCGGACTGCCCCAGAACTTCAGGCCATTAATTTCAACTCCTGAGTCGTTCAAGAGAGTTGCGTTGGTAATCATCGCCGCATAGCTGGCCCAATCTCGTTCAAACATGAGTTCATGATTGCCGCAAATGAGAATCTTGTGTTTGTGCGGTAACCGTCCCAGCCAGTGGTTGAATTGCTTTACCGCCGCTGCCTCCCCCAGATAGGTGAAGTCACCGGCGTGAATCAGCACATCTCCATCAGGCACAGAGATCGCGTCATGTTGCTCGTGCGTATCGGAGATAAGAACAAGTTTCATTTTTGTTGGGCTAAAAGTGGTGAGCACTATCCGATGATCGAAATCATCCCCAGGATGTGGGTTCCGAGTTCGATATCGCCGCTTACCTTTATTTGCGACTTTGCAGAGTCCCGGTCAATGCCTTTGGTAAAAATTCGCCACGCAATTTCCTGCGGAATGATGGCTTCGGAAACCGGATCTTGTGTCGGAGCATTGCGGAATTCCCAGCTCTCATTGCCACGGAACAGATACCAGTCTCCTCCGCATTCACCGGAAATTCTGAAGCGCGCAGCAACGCTTGGCTTCCTCATGATTGTCCGATAGTGAAAAGGCAGGGCGCGCATGAAGCAATCCAGGACCGGATAGTACAGCTCGCGCGTCATGATCCCGGGCTTATCCACCGCCAGCCTGATCTGCTGTTGATGGTGCCAGCGCTCGGTAAATTCCCGGGCAATATCAAACCAGTTGGCAGATCTCTCCTCGCCCGCCCAGCTCACGCCCCACTGCGCCGGCGCAAACGGATCCAGCGATGCAAAATAGTCACATAACTCACTGGAAGCCTGCTCGATCAGCGAAATCAGAATGTCCGGGCTGAGCCGGCGAAAGATGCTCACCCCCTCCTGATTCATGCGGTTGACAAAGGCAACCAGGTCGGCATGAGAGCCGATTGCAGGCGCTTCACCCCTATATCCGTCGCGGCAGACTGACAGCCTGCGAAGTTCCGTGTCCAGAAGGTGTGCGGCAACGTCCTTCACCTTCCACTTCGGCGCTATCGTCTCTTTCTCCCAGTCATCGGCGCCGAGAGTAGAAAGCACTTGGATCAGCATTTTTTCCAGCTTGGGAAAAAGATGTGCCGTGAGAATTGGCTCGGTGCCTGCGCTCATATCAGCCGCGTATTTTCGCTGGAATGGCTTCGCGACGTACGCTGATCTGCTCGCCGGTGCCAAGGTTCTTCAGCGCGAACTCGCCCGACTTGATCTCATTCTCGCCCACAATCAATGCATATTGCGCACCGATTTTGCTCGCCGTCGCCAGCGACTTCGGCAGCCGAAAAGTTTCGTCGCCAACAGTTGCGGAAACATTCTGCCGCCGTAGTTCCCGCGCCAGCCGCGCCGCTTCCACATTCATGCCGGCCCCCAGAGAAGCAATATAAACATCCAGCGGACGCGCCTCGACACTCTTCGTCTCCTTCATGGCCATGATCAGCCGGTCTTCACCGATGGCAAAGCCGATGCCGGGTGCAGCCGGTCCGCCCAGTGCTTCCGATAATCCGTCGTATCGGCCACCACCAAGAATTGCATCCTGTGAACCCAGAGCGCCGTGCGTGAACTCAAATGCGGTTCGCGTGTAATAATCCAGCCCGCGCACCAGGCGATAATTCAGCACAAAAGGAATCTCCAGGGCGGTCAGAATTTTTTGTACCTCTGCGAAATGCGCTTTGCATTTTGGATCGAGAGAATCATTCATCCGCGGCAGACTCGCGATGATCGGCTGGTCTTCCGCCACTTTGCAATCCAGAACGCGCAACGGATTGGTTTGCGCGCGCCGCTGGCAATCCGCGCACATCCTGTGCACCACGTCTTTCAACGCAGCTTGCAGCGTCTCGTTGTACCGCTTGCGGTCCTCTGCGCAGCCTAAGGAATTAAGCTGCAAAGTCCAGCCCTGAATTCCCAGCCGGTCTAACAGTGCCACCAGCATCTCGATTACTTCGGCATCCACCGCCGGCGACTCGCTGCCCGCCGACGTTGGGCCAATCACTTCAGCCCCAATCTGGTAAAACTGCCGGTAACGCCCTTTCTGCGGACGCTCGCGCCGGAACTGTGGACCGATATAGTAGACGCGCTGCAACCCCGGCTTGTCCCACAGTTTGTGCTCGATGTAGGCGCGCACCACTCCCGCGGTATTTTCCGGACGCAATGCCAGCCATTGCCCTTTCTCGCTCTCCGCCCGGCTGCGGTCCTGCCAGGCAAACATCTCTTTGTAAACAATGTCCGTCGCTTCGCCCACCGAACGCTGAAACAGTTGCAGGTCTTCGATAATGGGTGTGCGAATTTCCTCGAAGTTGTACAGGCGGAAGAGATCGTGCACCGTGGAATCGACAAAATTCCACGTCTCAGTATCTGGCGGCAGCAGGTCGCGCATGCCGCGCACGGATTTGATCAGCGGGGCCATTATTTTCTGGAAAGCTCCTTCAGGTACTGGGCCGTATAGTCCACATAGTTTTGCGCGTACATCAGGATCATCTTCTGGCTGGCCTCGTCATCGATTTTCTTCCTGAATTTGCCGGGCACGCCCATCCACAGTGAATATGGCTCGACCACCGTGTTCTCTGGAATCACCGTCCCCGCGGCGATAATGCTTCCTTCGCCAATCTTCACATTATTCAGCACTACGGCTCCCATTCCAATCAGACAGCGGTCTGCGATCGTGCATCCGTGCAGCGTCACCGAGTGGCCCACCGTCACCCAGTTCCCCAGTACCACGCCATACTTGTAGCGCATGCCGTGAAACACGGAGCAATCCTGCACGTTGGAGTTGCTCCCAATCTTGATGGCAAAAACGTCGCCCCGAAGCACAGCGTTCATCCACACGCTGGAGTTCTCTCCAATCTCCACCTCGCCAATCACCTGCGCCGATTCGTCGATGTAGCACGAAGCGTGAATGCGCGGCATGACTCCATGATGCGCTCGAAGCATAGAAGTAAAGATTTTAGAAGTTAACACGTGGCTATAAGGTGCCGCAAACGGCGAAATGCCGATCACGCGATCTCGGTGCGATCACGGGGCCCCCACCGCACGCGGTTTTTCTTGGTTGCGTGTGATGGGGTGTGGGTCACGGGCGATCACTCGCGATCTATCTGAGCTGTACTCCCAAAAGTTCCGTCACCAGCGTCCAGTTTTCCCAGGCGTAGCGCCAGATGGAAACGGAGTGCAATTTCTCCAGGGCGTGAAAATCGCGTTCATTAAGCGCCAGCTTTTCGTCCAGGAACACCTCGCTGACAAAACCACAGTCATTGCACCGGACAATGTAGGGTGAAGAAGGGGCAGGACTTGAGCTCATGGGGAATACACACTAAATATTCCGCTTCAGAGACTCTGCTTGCACTAGGTAACTTCGCTGAGAAGCCGAAGTTTTTGCCCTAATGACTTTGCGGTAAATAAGTGAAGAAAACTGGCCTGGCTCGCGGTACTCAAAAGGACCTGTGATTACGCGGGCTGAATGTCGAAGATCCCGGCCTGCCGTGGGCTAAATGCTGAGTGCTGACTGCTTATTGCCGGTTTATTCTCATTTGCAGTTCGCTCTCCCAGATGACGGTGGTGGAGTCCAGCAGTTCGACCCCGATCTGCTCGGCCTGCTGTGTTCCGGGCTTGCCAATCCATATCACTTTGTACTTCGCTCGACGGTTGTGGCGCTGCAGCCAGATGACTTGTCCCGTTTTGGTAACACCCGATACGGCCACCAGCCGCGCCCCTACCATGGAAATCTCGTAAGTGCAGCAAAGCTGGTAATTGGCGCTGTCTGCCTCCACAAAAAGCTTCACCGGGACAGCCACATGGAGTCTTTTTTCGCGCCGTTCGGACTTTGGAGCGGTTGCGGTGGCGCCGAACGCAACGCGGCCCTGGGTAGATTCCATCTCACTGAGTATCCGTTCACCAGCCGATTGGGTCAACGTTACTTTCGTTTACCCTCGAAATCAACAATTCCCCGCTGCCTCCGCATTCGTGGTCTGCGTCGGAGTAGTCTGCTGATTCATCGCTATCGCAACGGCAGGCAAACCATTTACAATACAGTCTTAGACCTTCCTTCTTGGTGAGACAACGAACATGATTCATTTTCCTGTGCCAGAGGCCCTGACCTTTGACGATGTCCTGCTTTTACCCGCGCACTCGGACGTTGTTCCCGCAGAGGTCAATACGCAGACGCAGCTCTCGCGCAACATTCGCCTGAACGTCCCCGTGCTCAGCGCCGCCATGGACACTGTGACCGAGTCGCGTCTCGCCATCGCCATCGCTCAGCAGGGAGGCCTGGGTATCATTCATCGCAATTTTTCCATCGAGCAGCAGGCCGATGAAGTAGACAAGGTCAAGCGTTCCGAGAGCGGCATGATCATGGATCCGATCACCCTCTCGCCCGACCACAAAATCGCCGATGCTCTGGAACTCATGCGCCGCTACAAAATTTCCGGCGTGCCCGTGACTAAGAACAAAAAGCTGGTCGGCATTCTCACCAACCGCGACCTCCGTTTTGAAACCCGTACAGACATACCCATCAGCAAGGTGATGACAAAAGAAAATCTCATCACTGTTCCTGTCGGCACCACGCTGGAAGACGCGGAAAAAATTCTCCATGAGCACCGCGTCGAAAAGCTGCTGGTCGTGGATGACAAGTACAACCTCAAGGGCCTGATCACGGTAAAGGACATTCAGAAGAAATTGAAATATCCCAACGCCGCCAAAGACCAGCATGGCCGCCTGCGCGTAGGCGCTGCCATCGGCGCAACCGGCGACTTTCTCGAGCGTGCCCAGGAAATGGTGAAAACCAAGGTTGACATCCTGGTCATTGACACCGCTCATGGCCACTCCGGCCGCGTGCTCGAAGCAATCAAGCTGGTGAAATCGAAAGTTCCTGAAGTGGACTTGCTGGCCGGAAACGTTGGCACGCATGAAGGCGCGTGTTCTCTGGTCAAGGCTGGCGCGGACGCCGTCAAGGTTGGCATCGGCCCGGGCTCCATCTGCACCACGCGCATTGTGACTGGCGCCGGCGTCCCCCAGATTACCGCTATCGCTGAAGCTGCGCGCGCCTGCCGCGACGCCAGCGTGCCCGTTATCGCAGACGGTGGCATCAAATTCTCCGGCGACGTCACCAAGGCCGTGGCTGCGGGCGCCAATGCCGTGGTGATTGGCTCACTTTTCGCCGGCACCGATGAGAGCCCCGGCGAGACCATCCTCTATCAGGGACGATCATTCAAGTCTTATCGCGGCATGGGATCGTTGGCCGCGATGTCGGCGGGAAGCGCTGAACGCTATGCTCAATATGCCGACGATTCATCGGCTGCAATCACCGTCGAAGATGGCGATCGCGACGCCAATCGTCTGGGCAAGTTGGTGCCGGAGGGAATTGAAGGCCGCGTACCTTATCGCGGAACGCTTGCCGCAATGGTTTATCAGCTCGTTGGCGGGCTGCGTTCGGGCATGGGATACTGCGGCACTCGCACCATCCCTGAGTTGCAGCAGAAAGCTCGCTTCATCCGCATTAGCGGCGCGGGATTGCGCGAGAGCCACGTTCACGACGTCATCATTACCCGCGAAGCTCCCAACTACCGGCTCGAGTAGGCATCCGATTTGGCTACTTCAGTACTCCAAAACACGGCTCCCGTACCGCTCAGAAACAAACTGATCGCGTGGCTGCCTACCGTCGCCTGCCTCTCCATGATCGCCTTCTTTTCCACTGACACTTTTTCCTCAAAACATACGGCCAGCATCCTCGAGAGAATCATCCGTGCTATCTACGGTGAGATCTCTGTTGATCACTTCATATTCATTCACGTTTTTGTGCGCAAGGCGGCCCACTTCACCGTTTATGGCACGTTGAGTCTGTCTGCCTATTTTTCCTGGCGCGCTACTCTGCCCCGCCGTTCTCGCTGGTCGTTCATCTGGGCCGGGCTGGCCTTGTTGTTGACCCTGGCTGCTGCCAGCCTCGATGAATTTCACCAATCATTTGTTCCCTCGCGCGGCCCCAGCCCCTACGACGTAATGCTGGACATGATGGGCGCCACGTTCGTCCAGACTCTCATCGCCGCCTGGACGCGCTTTCGCCCCACCGCACGATCACCTCAATCGTGATCCGCCTGCAGTGCGCGTCAACTCTGTTTTCCTTATTGGTTTCTATCTGTGTAAATCAGTGAAATCTGTGCCGTCAGTGGTAAGGATTTGATTCTCCGATTAACGCCAACATTTTCTCATTCGCGTAAATTCGCGGCTGCAAAAGTTTTGGCCAATTGCCCCCGCCGCGGCGGGCTATTATAATTGCCTTTGGTGCTACTTGAAAAAGTCCGCCATCGGCGTCGTGCTCACCGCATCGCCGAACGGCGGCATTTGCAGAGCGTCACAGACTGTCCGCAAAAGGCTTTGGTGCTGGTAAAAAGCAGCGCTCTGAAATCCGGCCTTGATTAGCGGACCAATCAAAACGGCCGGGATATGCCCGCCCCCGTTGGCAATATCGGACAGCAGCGATTCATCGAATACAACCACCAGGAGTCCATCGCCGTTCGCTTGAAAAGGCGGGCTGCTGAGCAGCGGCTGGAAAACATTGGTTTGCAGCCAGGTGTCGGCATCAGCCAGGGTCCCGGTGTGGGCATTGTGATCATTATCAGGAATGATCAAGCCGAAATTCGGCAATGTTCCCGCTGTAATGTCTGCCTGCAATTGGGTGAAAGGAACTAAATTGTTTGCCTGCGCTGTCCCGCGTACGTCAGAAAAATAAGCGAGCGGGTTATGGTGCTGAACATAACATCCCATGCTTCCCAGAAAGTAGCCTGCATTCGGCAGGCATTCCGAATACTCATGCCAGGTCTTGCCGGCTGTGATCATGTGCCGGACGAGATTGTCCACCGTCACGGTTGTCGTGAAAGTATCGTCCGTTGTGATGACCTGGCCGGTCGTCATTTCGAAGTAATCTCCAATCGAATGGTGGACATTGGCAAAATAGTTCGTTGCTACGCCAAAAGTCGTGGCCATGCGGTTCAGGTTCGGCGTGTCCGGATTGCCCATCACAGACTCGAAAGAGTGGTTTTCCAGCACTACGATGTAAACATGGTTGGACGTGGTCACTCCTTCCACCTTCGTCGTCACGGTCGTGGCGCCGGAAGCAGTGCCATTGGGACCTGAAGCTGTGGCGGTAAACATTGTCGTGGTCATCGGCTTGACCATGACCGAACCGCTCGGCACCGCCACCTGGCCCACACCATTATCAATCGTCAACGAGGTGGCGTTTTGCGTTGTCCAGCTCAATGTTGTCGGCGCGCCTGGGATTATGCTCGCAGGTGACGCACTAATTGTGACCTGGGGAATCTGAGGCAAACTTGAAGAAGAACCGGAGCCCCCGCCCCCGCAACCTGTTGAAATGACTAAAACCGCAGCAACGCCCGCACCAATGAGAAACGTGCTCTGTTTGGACATGACATTTGCAGACAGCTACTCCTGCAAATTTAGATCGTTGACCTCTGTGGCGAGTTGCTGTAATCGCAGCTCAGATCGAGAGATGCCGGATGGTCATTCGGGGCCATTACAGAGTTGCTGGAGCGGCTTGTTTCCTTTGTTCAGCGAGTCAAAGAAGCGATGTGCAATTTACAGTTTCGTCATCCCGAGCGGTCTCCGCAAAAGCGGAGAGTCGGAGGGACCTTGCGTTGGGTTTTCGCGGGTCATTGGATTTGAGCGAAACCACCGTTGTTCCCCACAAGCAACAACCCCCGCAGAATCGCCTGCGGGGGTTGCCGGTAGTCTGTTGGGATTGGCTGAAGGCGCGGAGGCCTTTTGCGAACCCTAACTTCGCCAGGACTTAATAGCTCACGCCTTAAGCCTCAGCCACCTCACGTTTATCACTACTATCAGAATTCTTCATTTTTTGGATCGCCCTCCTTTCCCGTGTATTTTGAGAATATCGCACCCTTTACTCTTAAGTCAATAAGATTTGCTTTCTGCATCACTGAAGCTGTTAGTTTTCTTGATGCACTCCACTCCAGAAGTTGCCCTCGGTTCTCACATCCCAGGGCTTTTCTCCCGTGTCGTGCAGCCGTCCTCGCTTCCCCGGCGTGCCGTGAGAGGTGAGGTCGTCACTCGGCCGTAGCCGAAGGATGTCTCTGTGGTGGGGTTTTGTTTGGCTTGTCGCGCTGATTACTTCCCCGCGCTTCCTGCGCCCGCATCTTTCGTTCCGGTAAGCTCATCGGCGGTCACAAAGATCGGCTCTATGTCCGTAGGCAGTGATTTCAACCGTTCCAGCGCCTTCTGCACCTCCGGACGGATCACGCTCAACTGCGAAAGCATTTTCTTCGCTCCGTTGTAATCGCCGGTCGCTTCCAGCGTGAGAAATTCATGGTCCAGGGAACTTACAGCGTCTTTGATCTTGCTGAAATCCACGCTGAAGGTGCCATCGGAATTAGCCACAAATGCGCCTTTGTCCAGAAAATAATTGAATTGGATCGCCATCCCTTTGGCGTGCGCGTCCTGCAATCCGAAGCGCAGCGTGCGGAACGACGAGGCCAGATACGTGTTATAAAGCTGGCGCTCTGCTGCCGGCCCGTGCGGCAGCGGCGCCTGAATCTGTCCCTTATCAGCCTGCGACATCAGAAACTGCAGAGCAAACAATCCCGTCACGTCTGCCTTGGCCTCTTCAATCGCGCTGTAAGTGTCTTTCAGCTCCAGTCGCGGATTGGTGTCCCGCCCGTTCACTTTGATCTGGTGCGGTCCCAGCCCGTGCGTCAACTCGTGCGCCACAATGTGCGTAAAGAAAAGCTCAAAACTGAGGTCCTTCTGGTCCGCTGCCGCAAGCACAATCTTCGAAACCGGAGTCAGGATGGCGTTGAACTTTGCCTCCTGAATATTCTTGAGCATCACGCGCTTGCTGCCCTTCTGCTGCACCACTCTTTCATCGTTTGGCAGGTTATACGCGGCTGTCTGGATGCCGTGATTTCCGTCCCCCGCACCGAAAACCTGATTGACCACGCGAAGCGGCGCCAGCGCACCCAGCTTGGGATTGCGATACTGTGCATCCTCCGGCAGATTGTTCTCGATGTCCTGCAGATGCTGTCCCAGAAAAGCAAGCCGCGCGGTCTCTTTATCATCGCGGATATTGATGTACGCTTCAAACGCCGCTTTGTACCCAAAAACCTCATCGTTATAGGTTTCGTAAGGCCCGTAGGTAACGTCCACCGGCGCATCCAGGTCCATCCATGCCATGTCACTTTCTAAATAGTTGTTGGTCGTGAAAGCTTCGGCCCGCGTGGTCAGGAATTTTTTCAATGTGGCATTGTCAGTCAATGCCGCGGCTTCGCGCA
Source organism: Candidatus Angelobacter sp. (assembly GCA_036518395.1). Lineage (GTDB taxonomy): Bacteria > Acidobacteriota > Terriglobia > Terriglobales > Acidobacteriaceae > Angelobacter. Next base: position 18,032 of record DATDNH010000026.1, read on the forward strand.
GCAGCCCGGCAGCGCGCGCCAGGTCATGAGCATATTCAGTGCTGTAAGGAACGAACTTCAGCTTGTGTTTTTCATCTCGCCGGATCACGGTGAAAAAACCTTCCGCGTAAATTTTCGAATCCGGATACAGCGTCTTGACCCAGCTCTCAAACTCTTCCTTCGTCATGCCTTCGGGATAAAAGTTCGCGCCTGGCAGCTTCCTCGCAGGAACGCCCGGGAGAAACGCTTTGTGCTCGTCAATCTCCGACCACGGGCTCTTGTTGATCCAGAAATAATGCAGCCGCGCCTGGCCCAGCGATGATTTGTCCAACTGGAGCTTTTGATACAACGCAACATTACCGCTCCAGAGCTGCTGCATGAAAATATGGTTGACTACGCGCGCAGACTGGATGAGCTTTACCAGCGCCTTCTTATCGCCTGCCGAGAGTCCGGACGTATCCACCTGCAAAGGCGTAGGCGCAAACCGCGCTGCCATTTGTTTGAGTTCATCAAGTCCGGGAGCAGATGCAGTTTTGGGTTCCTGAGCAATCGAGACAGTCATAAGCAGAAACACAGCAAGCAGAATCCTGTGCATGAGAAAAAGGATAAATGGTTCCACGCCGAAATTGGCGAAGAGATTGGATGCCGACAACACTCACACGACGAGCGCCCAGATCAGTTCAATCAGTCCCGCTCGGCGGGATCAGTGGTAAGGTTTTGACTTTCAGATCACGGCGATCACGCGCGCTCACGGCGATCTTACCTCACCGCCAGCTCCCGCTCTGGCAATTCTTCCGCCACATCCTTCTTCTTCCCAAATAGATTCTTGAACCCATGCTGAAGCCTGTCCAGATACATGTAATAAACAGGCGTGATATAGAGAGTCAGCGTCTGCGAGAAGATCAGTCCACCAACCACCGCCAGTCCCAGCGGACGTCTTGATTCCGCGCCTGCTCCAAAGCCCAGCGCGATCGGCAATGTGCCCATCAGCGCCGCCATGGTGGTCATCATGATCGGACGGAAGCGGATCAACGCGCCCTGGTAAATGGCCTCGCTCGCACTCTTGCCTTCTTCGCGCTGCGCAGCCAGGGCAAAATCAATCATCATGATGGCATTTTTCTTTACCAGGCCAACGAGCATGATCACGCCCACAAATGCGTAGATGCTCAGCTCCGTGTGGAAAATCATCAGCGTCAGCAGCGCGCCCACGCCGGCGGAAGGCAAGCCGGAAAGAATCGTAATGGGATGAATAAAGCTCTCATACAGAATTCCCAAAACGATATAGATGACCAGTATGGCCATGATCAGCAGCAGGCCCAATCCGCGGAACGACGATTCAAACGCCTGCGCTGTTCCCTGCAGGCTTGTGCTTACCGTCTGCGGCAGAATCTGCGCCGCCTCGCGGTTCACTGCCACCAGGGCATTGCCCAGTGCCACTCCCGGTCGCAGGTTAAAGCTCACTGTGACCGCCGGAAGCTGTCCCAGGTGGTTCACTGTGAGCGGGCCAACCTCAGTCCTGAAATTGGCAACGCCCCTCAGTGGCACCAGTTGCCCGGTCTTGGAATGGACATACAACATCCCCAGCGCGGAAGGATCGAGCTGGAATTCCGGCTCCAGCTCCATGATGACCTTGTACTGGTTATTCGGCGCATAGATTGTCGAAATCTGCCGCGAACCATAAGCGCTGTACAATGCGTCTTCAATCACATGCGGATCAACGTTCAGCGCTGCCGCCTTGTCGCGATCAATTTGCACCGTGACCTGCGGATTTTTCACCTGCAAGTCGCTGGTAACGTCTTGCAGCAGCGTCGTCAGCCCGCGTAGCTTGGACTCCAACAGCGGAGCATAGCGGTACAGCTCCTCAGTGTCCGGGCTCTGCAGCGTAAACTGGTACTGGCTCTTGGTGAGCTGCCCGCCAATGCGGATCGGCGGCAGGTTCTGCAGAAATACGTTGATGCCAGGAATCTGCGCCAGCTTGGGTCGCAACTCTTCAATGATCTTGTCTACATGCGGACGCTTGCTGCGGTCGATCAGCCGGCTGAAGATGCGGCCAGAATTGAGCGCCGCGTTTACTCCGCCTCCACCCACCGTCGAAGAGTAATTCGCAATGTATGGGCAATCGGCAAAAACTTTGGCCGCCTCCAACTGGTGCTTCACCATGTCTTCAAACGAAATCCCCTGGATGGATTCCGTAAACGCAAACATTTGTCCGGTATCTTCGCTGGGCAGAAAACCTTTCGGGATCGCCATGTACAGATAAACTGTCGCTCCCAGCACCACAAACGACAGCATGAGCGTGGCGAACGGATGCGCCATGACTTTCTTCAAACTCCAGTCATAGGCGTTTAGCATACCCTTGAATACCGCCTCGCTCTTGCGATACAGCAACCCGTGGCGCTGGTTGGCATGTGAACGCAGAAACCGGCTGCACAGCATCGGCGTAAGCGTGAGCGAGACAAATCCTGAAACCAGGATGGCCACGCCGATCGTCACCGCAAATTCGTGCAGCAGCCGCCCGATCAGCCCTCCCATGAACAGCACGGGAATGAACACCGCTGCCAGGGACAGCGTCATGGAAACAATCGTGAATCCGATTTCGCGGGCGCCCTCCAGCGCCGCCTGGTATGCGCCTTTGCCCATCTCCATGTGGCGCACGATGTTTTCCAGCATCACAATGGCGTCGTCCACCACGAACCCTACAGAAAGCGTGAGCGCCATCAGCGAAAGATTGTCCAGACTGTATCCCAGCACGTACATCATCGCGAACGTGCCCACAATGGACATCGGCAGTGCCAGACTGGGAATGATGGTTGCTGAGATGTTGCGCAGGAACAGGAAAATCACCATCACCACCAGCGCCACTGTCAGCATCAGCGTGAACTTCACATCGTTCACTGAGTTGCGGATGGAGATGGACCGGTCATACAGCACGTCCAGATTGACCGCCGCCGGCATCTGCGCGCGCAAGACCGGGAATAACGCCTTAACGTTGTCTACCACCTCCACCGTGTTCGCGCCTGGCTGCCGGAAGATGGGAAGCACAATGCCGCGATTGCCGCTGAACCACGTCGCCGTCTTGTCGTTTTCCACGCTGTCAAACACGTGGCCTACTTCCGCCAGGCGCACTGGTGCTCCGTTGCGATAGGCGACGATCAGCGGACGATAATGCGCCGCATCCAGCAACTGGCCGGTGGCCTGCACCGTGTATGCCGTCGAATGGCCGTACAAAGTGCCGGTCGGCAGGTTCACGTTCGCGCTCTGGATCGCATTTTCGATTTCGTCAATCCCGATCTGGTGGATGGCCAGAGCGCGCGGATCAAGCTGCGCCCGCACTGCATACTTCTGCGCGCCAAACACCTGTACCTGGGCCACTCCGCTGACCATGGAAATACGCTGCGCCACGTTGGTTTCCGCATATTCATCCACGTCAGACAGTTTCATCGTCTGCGAATTCAGGCTGAGATAAAGCACCGGCTGGTCGGCTGGATTCACTTTCTGATACGACGGAGGCGACGGCAGTTCCGGCGGAAGCTGCGACAGCGTCTTCGCAATCATTGCCTGCACATCCTGCGCCGCGGCATCCAGATTCCGTTCCAGCGTGAACTGCAGGGTGATGCTGGTGCCGCCCAGCGCGCTCGAAGACGTCATTGAGTCCAGACCGGCAATGGTGGAAAACTGTTTTTCCAGCGGCAATGCCACAGCCGATGCCATCGTCTCCGGGCTCGCTCCCGGTAACGACGCGCTCACCTGAATGGTCGGGAAATCCACGTTGGGCAGATCGCTCACCGGCAGCAACCGATAAGCAAAAGCTCCAAAGATCAATATCGCCGCCATGATTAACGTGGTGGTGATCGGCCGTCTTATGAAAAGTTGTGTGTGCATTGAAAAACAGTATTTAGTACTGAGTAGTTAGTAATTAGCTCCCAAAAGTGTGGACCGCAGCCGCCGGGGTCCCCGACGCGTGGCGCTTTTTCGCGCGGCGGGGTGGACCCGCCCTCGGCTGCGCCAGCAAAAAATTTACTGCGCCTCATTTTTCCTCGGTTATCGGGTTACGACTTGGCGATTCTGTTACACCCTTCCTTGCCGTGCTTTTTAGTTTGGTTTGATCGTAAGCCAAGTACTAACTACTAATTACTAATTACTGGTTTGTTCCAACTTACCCAATTACCAAATTACTCAATTACCAATTTCTTTCAGCTTCCTCTGCTTACTCCGTTCCTCAGCGTCGAAGGTCTTGGTTTGTTTTTAGCCAAAGGCCAAG
>DATDNH010000027.1:0-23644 GCA_036518395.1 Candidatus Angelobacter sp.
CAGATGTGCGCGTCGTGCTCAGCCGTCTCCCATTCGAGCTATGGGACCGCCTTCGCGCCGTCCACTTCAACGATCAGAGCCGTGCGCGAACCTTAGGCTATGTTACTCAGGGGCATCGCGATATCGCCCTTTGTGCGCTTCCGCCACGAATGAGCTTGCGACCTCTCAGGGGGCGGACGCCGGAAGAGTTCGGCGCGCAACGCGGGCAAAAGTGGCCAGCGCTCGCCATGCGTCGCTTAATGCTGTACGAAGTGTTTCTCCACGAACTCGGACACTTGCAGGTCGTCAACGAGAGCGGGAAGTCAGAACGCCTGAAATTTGCGCGTGAAAAACTGGCCATTGACTTTGCTCGGCAATGGCGCAGGCGCCTCTGGTCGACAACATTCGTGCACGCCGATCCAGTCCACAATGCGCCAACCGCTCAGGAGTTCACGACAATCGAAACGCTTTAGCGCGCGGTCCCGACTCTACAATCTCGGATCAACCGGTTCGCTCTCGAGCGCCAGCACTCCAAACACGCATTCGTGCACGCGGCGCAGAGGCTCGTTTTGCACAAAGCGTTCCAGCGCTTCCACGCCCAGAGCGAATTCTCGCAATGCCAGCGATCGCTTCCGTCCCAGGCCACGGCTCTTAAGCCGGACCAGGTTCTCCGGCAGCGTGTATTCAGGTCCATAAATGATTCGCAGATACTCGCGCCCGCGCACCTTTACTGCCGGCTGTACCAGGCCTTTGTGTCCTTTCACCATGAAGTCAAACGGCTTTACGACCATGCCTTCTCCCCCGGCCTCTGTGAGTTCTTTCCACCATTCAATGGCGCGCTGCTGATCGGCCTCATCAGTCAAATCGACGATGCGAGACGGCGTTGCCAGCAAGAGTTCCGAATCAGCACGGCAGATTTCAGCGAGCGCTTTCATATGCCACTCGTGGTCTTTCGTCGTATGCACTGCGCGTTCGCTGGCCAGGAGATGGAATGGTGCAAGTTTGAGGTCCGCGAGCGAACGCACACTCCAGCAATAATTCCTGTATGCCTGGACATATTGCTCTGCCAGCTCCAGGCGCCGCGTGTAATGTTCCAGCAGGGATATGACTTCCGGGCTCTGCTCAGCCGCACCAAGCTTTGCCACAGCAGCCGGCAGCGCCGCTCGTGCGGCTGCGCCGGTTGGCGCGTACTGCAGCCGCAGAAGCTCTTGCGCCTTTGCCGACCACGGCATCAGCTCGCAATCAAGGCATACCCAGTCGGTCTTCAGCGTCGTCCACACGCCGGCTTGTTCAACGGCTCGACGCACGCGTTCCAGGAATTGTGATTCCAGAGCTGCGTCGTTGAAAAAGCGGCGGCCGGTGCGTGTATAACACACGCCGATCTCCCCTTCCGCGATGCCAAAACGCTTTCGCGAAATCTCCGCATCGCGACAGATCACCACCACAGCCCTCGATCCCATATGCTTCTGCTCGCAGATGACTCTATGTATGCCCTCGTGCCGGTAATAAGAAAACGCCTCTTCCGGATGCTCCAACAGGTCGGCATGCTTGCTCGTCTCGCAGGGCGACATTGTCGGAGGAAGATAGATGAGCCATTTCGGATTGGCTGCAAATCGGCTCATCACCTCCAGAGCCGTCGTCGCATTCTCTTCGCGGATGGTGATGTTCCGGTGCAGTCGCGTATGAATGATTCGTTTACCCAAAACGTCTTCAATGTCGAGCAACTCATCCTGCTGCTGCTGGGCGCTGAGCAGCGGAGCAGAGGCCGCAGCCGCCAGGAACGGTTTTGCGGAGTGATAGTAGGTCTTGAGTGCCGGAACGGAAACAATTTCCCGCTCGGGATATCGCAGCGCGGTCAGCTTTCCACCGAAGACGCATCCCGTATCAATATTGATCGTGCGATTGAGCCACTCTGGTTCTGCTACGGGTGTGTGGCCGTACACGACCATTGCCTTGCCGCGATATTCAGCAGCCCAGTTGTAGCGAACCGGAAGGCCATATTCGTCCGTTTCCCCGGTAGTTTCACCATAAAGCGCGAAATCGCGTACTTTGCCTGAGCCGCGGCCCTGCATCTCCGCTTTCATTCCCGCATGCGCCACCACAAGTTTTCCGTCATCCAGAACGTAGTGGCTGACGAGCTTGTCCATGAAATCCGCGGCAATGCGCGAGAATGCATGGTTGCTCTTGTCATATTCCTCAAACTGCCGCAGCGATTCATCCAGCCCGTGCGTGATCTGGACTTTCTTACCCCGGATCGCGCGCATGAACTTCATGTCGTGGTTTCCGGGTACGCACAGCGCGTGACCGGCATCAACCATCTCTTTTACCAGGCGTACCGTTTCGGGAATTTTCGGGCCGCGATCCACCAGGTCACCGACAAAAATCGCCTTTCGGCCGTTGGGTGGCTCATACACACCATGCACGTTCTTCCCGTAGCCAAGCTGGCCCAGCAATTGAGCGAGTTCATCGCAACAGCCGTGAATGTCTCCGATGATGTCGAATGGCCCATGCTCATGCTTCAGGTTGTTCCACAGAGGCTGGCGAATGACGCTGGTGGCAGCGACCTCTTCCGGAGAGGAAAGCCTGAAGATGTGACGAAATCCTTCACGTTCAAGGCCGCGGAGCGAACGTCGCAACTGAGCTGCCTGGTTCCTGACTACATGCGGACCAAATTGACGCGACGGACGTCCCTGGTTGCGTTCGTGGCAAATTTTCTCCGGCAAATCGAAAACAATTGCCACAGGAAGCACGTGAAACTCGCGAGCCAGTTCGACCAGAGGCTTGCGTGATTCAAGCTGGACATTCGTGGCGTCGATTACAGTAAGGCGCCCTGCTGCCAGCCGCTTGCGTGCTATGTAATGAAGCACCTCAAAAGCGTCGTTGGTGGCTGTCTGATCATTTTCATCGTCAGAGACCAGCCCGCGACAGAAATCAGAAGAGAGAACTTCAGTACTTTTGAAGTGCTGTTGCGCAAAAGTCGATTTCCCGCAACCGGAAGGTCCAACCAGCACCACCAGAGAGAGTTCCGGAACTGTGATTTTCACAAGCTGAACACCCCCATCTGAGTTGGGGCGCCGACTTGAGAATCCTCCTCGCCCACCGGCAGATAACGAACTGCGTATCCGAACCGCTCGCACACGCGGCCCGACCACTGTTGAAACTGTTCCCGCGTCCACTCGAAGCGGTGGTCCTTATGGCGAAACTGTCCTGCCGGCAGGGTCTCGAATTTCACGTTGTACTCGGCATTCGGGGTTGTAATGATCACAGTTTTAGGGCGCGCTGATTCAAACAGCACGCGCTCGAAAGCCGCCAGTCGTGGCGGATCGAGGTGCTCGATCACCTCGACCACGGTCGCGGCATCGTAGCCGGCCAATCGCTTGTCGCGATACATCAGCGAACCATGGATCAGCCTCACGCGCTCCTTTTGTCTGGTCGGTAAACGGTCAACGCGCAAACGCCGGCTGGCAAGCTCAAGACTTCGATATGAAACATCCATGCCGACAATCTCAGTGAATGATCTTTCTTCCAGAAGGGCATGCAACAGGCGTCCTTCTCCGCACCCGAGATCGACAACCCGCTGTGCGCCACATGAACGCAGAACCGCGACCACGGCGCCCATTCGTTGTTCCCAAAGCCGGATCGGCTTTTCCATTTTTAGTTCTTCTTCGGAATGTGCTTCGGCGGCCAGATCAGGATCAGGATTGTCTTCTTCCGCCAGACGCGTGAGCGCCTCGCGCGCCAGATGGCTGTGCCGCGGCAGATAACGCCGAACAATTGATTCCTTGTGCGGATGAGAAGCCAGCCAGCCCTGTCCCTTGCGCAGCAATTTCTCCACCTCGTCTTTGCCGATCCAGTAATGCTTTTCGGCATCCAGCACGGGCACGAGCACGTAAAGATGATTCAGCAGCTCCTGCAGGCGAACCGTGGTCTCCAGAATGACTGTGTAGTACGGTCCTTCTCCCCACTCCGGAAATTTTTCGTCAAGCGGATGGCGCTCTGCGCTTACTGTGTAGCCCAAAGGTTCAAACAGTTCTCGCAGCAACCCTTCACCTCCTCGGCAAGATACAACAGCCAGAGTTGCCGTCAGGGGAATGGGCTGGTCAGCCAGTTCCTGTCTGCCTTTGCTACGGCCGCTCATCGCCGTTCCGAATGCGCGACCCATGCCCACGCTTAAGAAAGAAGAAAGGACGTAAGGCCTGTCATTGACGTACTGATCGAGCGTGCCGCCCTGATGTCGTCCCTTACCCCGCACCAATGCAACGGGATCAACATCCAGCAACAGCGCTGCCGTGCACCGCTCCATTGTCGCTTCCGGATAGAAGACGTGAACTTTTCCGAATGACAGTTCAAACGAATGTGCCCGCGCCGGATTTTTGTGTAACAAAAACCCCAGATCTGTCGCGGGCGCATGCGTTGTTGTGATGGTCAGCAGCATGGTCGGATTATACGTATGTGCAATTCTTAGTCTTGTCGCAGAGTGTCCGGTACAACACTACGGTACAAATCATCGAACGAGCAAAAATTTGGTCCGGGCGGCAGGATTCGAACCTGCGTGGACATGCTCCCAGGGCATGTGGGTGGCCGCTACCCTACACCCGGAATTGGCGGCTCGTTACGGGACTGGAATCTGGTCGGGGAGGGGAGATTCGAACTCCCGATCCCGTGCTCCCGAAGCACGTACCTTTCCAGCTAGGCCACTCCCCGAAATGGTCCGGGTGGCAGGAGTTGAACCTGCGTAAACATGCTCCCAAGGCATGTGGGTGATCGCTACCCTACACCCGGAATCTTTGGTGGCTCGTCACGGAATTGAACCGTGTCCACTGGTACTTCAGACCAGCACTCTGCCGTCGAGTTCACGAGCCAGATCCTTCACTTCGTTCAGGATTTCGCTTGCGGGCTCCCGCTCCGCTCACGCCCGCAAATCAGCTCAACTTGGTGGACGGTGCGAGACTTGAACTCGCATCTCACGGGTGCAGGCCGTGGATAATCCCTTTATACGAACCGCCCTTTATAAAACGGGTGAACCAATGCGAGCGCCGGATCGCGCGAGCACTGGCGAGGGCGGCGCAGTGAAGCGTTGCGCTGCCCTCCAATAAAACGGGTGAGCCAATGCGAGCGCCGGATCGCGCGAGCAATTGACGAGGGCGCTGCAGCGAAGCGTCGCAGTGCCCTCTAATAAATGGGGTGAGATGAGAGAATCGAACTCTCGTAACTGGAGTCACAGACCAGCGCCTAAGCCACTCGGCCAATCTCACCATCAAACCTTCTAATAAACGGGTGAGCGAAGAGAAGCGCTGTCGTGCGCGAACTCTTCGCGAGGGCGGCGCAGTGAAGCGTCGCAGTGCCCTCTAATAAACGGGTGAGCCAATGCGAGCGCCGGATCGCGCGAGCAATTGGCGAGGGCGCTGCCGCGAAGCGTCGCAGTGCCCTCTAATAAACGGGTGAGCCAATGCGAGCGCCGGATCGCGCGAGCAATTGGCGAGGGCGCCGCCGCGAAGCGTCGCAGTGCCCTCTAATAAATGGAGCTGCTGGCTGGATTCCCACCAGCATCAACCTGCTTACAAGGCAGGCGCCTTTGTATGTCGGCCACAGCAGCCCGTACAAACACTTTCAAACTTTGGAGGTGGCGGGGAGAATTGCACTCCCGATGATCTGCTCTGCAGGCAGACGCCTTGCTGTCTTGGCTACGCCACCTCAAACTTTGGAGCGGAGTACGGGATTCGCACCCGTGTTTCCGGACTGGCGATCCGGGGTACTGCTCCTGTACGAACTCCGCGTTCCCATAAATGGAGCGAGCAGCGAGAGTTGAACTCGCGTCATCGGGTTGGAAGCCCAAGGCACGGCCGCTATACCATACTCGCCCAACAAAAACTTGGCAGGGGTGACAGGATTCGAACCTGCTTGAACTCGTTTTGGAGACGAGCGCCCTTCCTATCGGGTCATCACCCCTGTATGGCGGAGCCAACGGGAATTGAACTTGAGGCGCTCTGGCGGCGTCTGAGCCGCCAGCCGAAATCCTGAGCGCAGCCGAAGGACCCCTCCCTCGTTGCTCACACCACCAACAAAATCTCTCCCGCAAAAAATTGGCGGAGCCAACGGGAATTGAACCCGTCCCTGCTGATAGACAGTCAGCCATCCTAGCCGATAGACCATAGCTCCGGCTCCCTCTCGTGGACTTGAACCACGATTTCCGCGTTCAGAGCGCAGCGTCCTTCCATTGGACGAAGAGGAAATGTTTTAAATTGTCAAAGACCTGGTTGCCCTCGCAATAAAACGGGTGAGCCAACGCGAGCGCCGCATCGCGCGAGTTGGCGAGGGCGCCGCAGTCCCGCTTGGCGGGATTGCGGAGCCCTCTAATAAACGAGGAGGGAACAAGCGGTGTTCACGGTTGGTTTTCTCTGACAAAGAAGTAACCGTTACCTTCGCCACTCCTCAAAAATCCTTCGCCTGACACTCCGCCATTCATCGCAGCGCGCCCACCGCTGTCCCGCAAAGCGGGACACGCGAATGGCTGCCGGGGAGCGACTCGAACGCCCATAACGAGCTTCAAAGACTCGCGTCCTACCGTTGAACGACCCGGCATTACAGCTCTGGTAGCAGCGAGGAGAATCGAACTCCCATCTCAGCCTTGAAAGAGCCGCGGCGTTTCTTTAAGGGCACAGCCACGCTTCGCTGCTGCGCCCTCGCGATCCGTTCGCGCGATCCGGCGCTCACCTCTCGCTCACCCCCGCCGTTAGACGACGCTGCCGTCCATCATTCAAAATCTCTGGTAGCGCATGACGGAATCGAACCGTCGTTTCCTGTTGGAAAGACAGGAGGCCTGCCATTAGCCGAATGCGCCATAAAAAACTAAAGCCTCCGATTTTGTCGGAGGCTCCGAAAACTGCGTATGACTCGATTGCCCCCGTTACATGAACGTACCCTGTCCTTGCCACGTTTCTGCGGCCGGCGTTGGGAAACAATCGGTATGGGGCTTACGCATCATTACTGAATTCCAATATGACTCTACCACACATTTATTAGACACGCCAAGTGCGGAAAAGTTGCCACGCGCACGCTGAGTTTTCATTTTGTCAGTTTCATTCGTGCGCCGGCCGTCACTTCAAGACGCCTGCAAACATCGAGGCAACACCCGAACCGCCTTTCGATCCAATATAGTTCTGCATGATCGGCGCGAATTTACCGGCCATTCCTGGAGAGAGCCCAAGCGATTGAAAAGAACCGGCGAGCGAAGCCAGGCCTCCGGCTTTTCCGCCTGCCATGGACCCAAGAGAACCGAGCGCGGACCCGCCTGCTCCAGCAGGCGCCGCCGCGGGCGCTGCTTTGAGAAACTTGTTCATTCCCGGCACAGCCGCAGCCAACTGGCTGAACTGCGCTGGATCCAACTTACTTTTAGCCAACCCAAAAATTGCCCCCGCTCCTCCTACCGCCTGCTTCGGTGTAACATTCAGCTGCTTTGTCAGCTGACCCACCAACTCGGGGTTGGGATTCGCGGCTGTCCCTGCCGCGGGAGTTTGCGCCCCGGCAATCGCAGCCAGTGCGGACAGGCAGGCAGCCATTCGCAAAACCGTGATTATTTTCTTCATGACATTCATGGCCGACCTCCAACCAGAAAACGAAGCTCTCAGCTTGTTGAGGCCCACTAGAACGGAGGAAACCTCGTCTCGAACTCAGGAAATCGAATCCCACACTTCCACTGTCATTAATGGCAGATTCATTCGAGATCCAGAGTCCTTCACCAGCAGCTGACCGACACTGCAAGTTTTGATAGTTCCCGCTGGCCACCATTTATCACTGTAATTACGGCAAGGTGCGAGGGGCCTAATAGACAATCCGAGTCTTTGCTACGGTTCCTTTGTCTTAGGAGGTACGGCCATGAATCTCAAGAATCGAGTTATTGCCGAACTTTTCGGTACTTTTTGTCTGGTTTTTACCGGCCTTGGCAGTGCTGTCTTCGCAGGAAGCAAGATTGGCTATCTCGGTATTTCGCTGGCATTCGGGTTGGCTCTCCTGGCGATGGTATACACGATCGGGCCCATCTCTGGATGTCATATCAATCCAGCGGTGACTGTTGGGGTGTTGTTGGCCAGAAAAATCACGGGCAGAGATGCCCTGGGATATATTTCTGCTCAGGTGGCAGGCGGCATCATCGCCGCAGGGTTAGTACTGCTGATTGCGAATGGCGCCGCGGGCGGTTACGACGTGCTGCAAGGTGGACTTGGCGCCAATGGCTTTGGCGCTCACTCGCCGGGCGGATATTCCATGGGCGCAGCCTTCGTCGCGGAAATCATACTTACCATGTTTCTTGTGATCACAGTACTGGGATCAACAGATATCACGGCTCCAGTCGGTTTCGCTGGAATTGCTATCGGCTTGGTGCTGACTCTCATCAACCTGGTGGGAATCCCGATTACGAATGCCTCCTTCAATCCCGCCCGCAGCATTGGACCAGCAGTTTTTGTTGGCAGTTGGGCCATCGGTCAACTGTGGCTGTTCATCATTGCGCCCATCATTGGAGCAGTCGCCGCAGCGGGGATCTACGCCATGGTCCGCATTGCGCCAGCCGAAGTTATAACCACTCAGGTCGCTCAGAAGGCGCTGGAAGAGGAACAAGCACAGCGGAGAAAAGAGCGGCGCACCGCGTAGTACCAAGTTTCATAGAAATCCGGCAAGTCCAGAAAATTAACAGACAAATCGAAGACGAACGCGATATCTTTCTTCCCATTTTTCATATTAGGCAAAAGGATTAAAGCGCTACCAAAAATGGAAGCTCAAGGGGTTCTTAAGTTCAATAATATGCCTTCGTAAGTTTCTTACCATACGCACAGCGTTGAGCAAGTCTTTTGTTGTTTTCCGATCACCAGATCACGGCGATCACGTGCGATCACGGCGATTCTGCGTCTCGCAATAACCCCGATCGCCGGCCATGACTTGGGCTTCGTCGACATCGTTTGGGTAGAGAAAATACTGTGCAAGAAATCCAACTACAACGTTCTTAGTCTGAGCGACTACCAGTGGGCCGAAGGTCGGCCATGGTTGTTCTGCCGACTTCTGTTCGTGCAGCGTCTTCTACCCATCGAACAGCCGTCCCACCGGCTGCGCAAATTTCTATCCCCACAATTTCGTGTGAAATGAGGCAATCTCCATGAGAAGGTTAAAGCCGTTTTATCCTCAGGCGCCCGATCGTTCCAGAATCGCACCGGGACTGTCCTGCGCCTGTATCATTGCTGTCTTTCTGCTGTCTGCAGTCGCATTCGGGCAGCAACCATCGCCGCCGATCCCGGACGCCACACATCCCGGCTGGGTGGTCATTTCCGTAGACGAATACCAGGACCTGCGAGCGCATGCATTCCCCGCGGACCGGGCCCCTGAGCCACCGCCGGTAGATGCCACGCTCACTCGCGTCGATTACGACCTGCGCATCGGCGGCAATCTCGCCACTGGCCGCGCAACTCTCACCGTCGACGTTCTCAAGGATGGCTGGGTGCGGGTTCCGATTCCTTCCGGCCTTCTCGTCCGTGAAGCCCGCCTCGATAGCAAGCTGGTCTCTCTCGTCTCCGGCGCAGCAGGGAAGAGTAACGATCTTTCTGCGGTCCTCGCTCATGCGGGACGCGCGGTGCTCGTTCTCGACATTGCGTTGCCTGTGAATGCGTCCGCCGGAGAAGAGCGCATCTCGCTGCCCTCGACCTCCTCCGGCGTGACGCGCGCGTCGGTACAGTTGCCGCGTCCGGACCTTGAGGTGAAGTTGAGCGGCGGCCTGTTGGCGGACAAATCCTTAAATGGCACGGAAAGCAAATGGCTGGCTTATGCGCGCGGTAATGAGCCGCTTGTCTTTACCTGGCGGCGCAAGATGGAAGACCATCACATGACGCTTCCTCTGCGTCAGCGTGGGTCGCTCACCCAGCTTACCAGCCTGGGCGAAGACACAACTTCGGTTTATGCCGAGGTGAATCTTGAGGTGCTTCAGGGCGCAGCGCGTGATGTGCGCATCCAGCTTCCCGAAGGCATGACCATCAACCAGGTCTCCGGCGCCATGGTTGCAGACTGGGAGGCCAAACCCGGCGAGTTGCTGGTGACATTTCTCGAGCCAATTGAGCAGTCTTCGCGCTTCGTGATTACGGGTGAGACCCGCACTGCGCGCGAAGGCCACATTGATATCTCACTCCTGCGCTTGCTCAACACTGAACGCGATACTGGCGGCGTAGCCGTTGAAGTGCTGGGCGCGGGTGAGATCAAAGACCTGAAATCGCAGGGCCTGGAAAATGCTGACGCCACCGAACTCGGCGAGTATGTTGCCGGACGCCAGTCGCCCTCCATGGTGGCATTTCGTTTCCGCTCCGGCGGCGCGAATTCCGCGCGCTCTCTGTCGGTTGATATCGCGCGTTACACGCAGCAAGCCGTCCTGATGGCCAATGTAGAAGAGGCGCGTTACCGCGTGCTGATGACCAAAGAAGGCAAGATGCTGGTGCAGGCACAGTACGCCATCCGGAATAACCAGAGAAATTTTCTCAACATCAAATTACCCACGGACGCGGTGGTCTGGAGCGCATCGCTGGCGGGCAAGCCTGTTCGGCCGGGCCAGGCTACAGACGGCAGCCTGCTCTTGCCGCTGGAAAAGACGCGCGCCGGCGAGGACGCGCCTGCGTTTCTCCTGGAATTGTTCTACCTGGTCCGTGAGCCTGCCTGGTCAGACAAGTGCAAAGCCATGCTCGCCCTGCCTGCGCTCGACCTGCCTGTTTCGCGAACCGGACTCACGCTTTATCATCCACCACTCTTCAAGGTAACTGGTGAAACCGGAACATTCCGCATGGAACCATACGAAGCGCCCGTATCGGACGCGTTTCGTCCGATAGCCGTTGATGTCGGCGCTGGTACAGCCGTCGACCTCAATACCACGCACGATCGCGTTATCCGTGGAGATCCCGCCCAAAAAAGTATTAGCGCCCAACCACAAGCACCACAGTCCACCACCCAGACTCTGGTCGATAACTACAAAAACAAATCTCTCGGCGGACGCAGCGCCAAAGTGCTGCCAATCCGGCCCACGTTTCCTGCTTTTGGTCCATCACTGTTTTTCGTTTCCGAACTCACCGCAGAAAATCACGCTCCTGCGCTTGAACTCAGCTATCAGCGGGAGAAGAAGGAAGGTTCAAGATGAATACGATTGCAAAAAAGATTCTCGCACTGATGATGGTCTTCTCCCTGTATGCCATGGGTGAGGAAAAGAATGCGCTGCCTCTGCCCACTTCTGGCAGCGTGACGCTTACGCTGAACGAATACAACCGCCTGATCGAGCTGGCCGCCAAGGCCGGCAAGAAAAGTGAAGCGCCGCCACTCCCCTACGCAATCAAACGCGCGGACATGAAGCTGCGTGTTGCCGGCCAGACAGTGCTCGGTACGGTGCAGCTCGATGGCGAGGTGTTCAGCAAGGCCGCGGCAAAAGTTCCGCTCACCAACGGCCTCACCATCTTGAATGCGCGCCAGGAAGGGAAGAACCTGCCGTTGGAAGACGAAGGCACAACTTCAACCGCAATTCTTCCGGGCGCGGCGGAATTCTCGGTTGCGCTCGACACCGGTCTCCAACTCGCCATTGACGCGGGTCGCGCCTACTTTAATTTTCCCGTCCCCGCCGCAGGCAGCGTGCGGCTTTCACTGGCGATTCCCGGCGATCACAGCTTTGTGCTGATCAGTCCGGGGCTGATCACCTCGCGTACGGCGGAGAAAAACCAAACTACAGTGGAAGCAACGCTCGTGCCCGGCCAGCCTGTAACCGTCTGGTGGGCCACTGGGGAAATCCAGGTGCCCGTCGTGAAGCACGAAGCCCGCTTCCTTTCCGACGTGAAGACCCTGATCACGGTCAATGATCAGGAGATTCGAGTCGCCGCGCTGACCGACATCAATGTCCTTCAGGGTGAGCCGGCCCAATTTATCGTTGATCTGCCTGAAGGTTACGAAATTACAGAGGTCTCCGGATCAACCGTTGAGTCGAGCGAGGTGCAGAAAGGCAAGCTGATGGTGCGGCTCAATTCCTACTCTCCCCGCAGTCACGAATTCCTTATCTCCATGGAACGGCCACTTACCGACACAAAAGCCGATGCTCCATTCCTGAGCTTCGAGGGTGCGCAGCGCGAAACCGGCGAGGTCCTGGTAGAGGGCACTGGCGCCATGGAACTCAAAGCCACGGAGAGTGGGAGTCTGAAACGCATGGACATCAAAGAGGTGAATCCATACTTGCGTTCGCTTTCGCGTTTTCCGTTGCAGGCGGCGTTTCGTTACCACCGCCAACAGACTGAAGCTCCCAAATTGGCACTCGAGTGGACTCGCTTTCCGGATAGCAATGTGCTGGCTGCGGTGGCCGAACATGCCACGGTTACTACGTTAGTTACAGTCGAAGGTCGCACGCTGACCGAGGTCAAGCTGCTGGTGAAAAACCAGGCACAGCCGTTCTTGAAAATCAATCTGCCCGCCGGCGCCAGCATCGTCTCCGCCGAAGTTGCCGGAGAAAGAGTGAAACCCGTGCAAGGCCCGGACGGCAATCGCGTGCCGCTGCTGCGTCCCGGCTTCCGCCCTACAGGAACGTACGAAGTTTCATTCGTGTTCATGCACGCCGGCGCTCCATTTGCGCGTAAAGGCGGTTCAGAGCTTGCTCTGCCGAGCATGGACGTTCCCGTCAGCCTGCTGGAATGGGAACTCTTCCTGCCGGAACAATACAAAGTGAAAGATTTCGGCGGCGATGCCATAACAGCCAACCTGCTGCCCCCGGCAATGACCGACGAGGAAGTAACAGGATTTGTTTCATCGGGAGGGATCACCCAGCCCATATACGGGCACAAGAACATCACCAAGAGTGGAACCAATCAAGATTACGCGTATATCGATAAAGAGAGCTTCAACCTCAACTCACTTCTTGGCGGCCAGATCGGTGGTTTAGTGCTCGATCCACAGGGGGCCGTAATTCCCGGAGCGCAGGTCACCGTCACCAATGTTGATCAGGGACAGACGCGTACCGCCATTACCGATGGCGCCGGTCATTGGCTGGTTTCAAGCGTGCCGTCCGGTCGAGTGAAGATTGAGGTGAAATCCCAGGGCTTCAAAACCTATGTGCAAAACAACATTCCCTATGAGTCGAACCAACCCTTCCGCCTGAGTTCGCGATTGAATGTAGCTGGCGTAAATGAGACCATTGAAGTGACTACCACGGCGCCACTGCTTTCTGATCGCGAATTCGTGAAAGATGATCGCGATGCGAAGAAGCAGCCAATGAACCAGTGGAATTCAAACGGCGCGTCTTCCAACGTGCTGGATCTGCAGAAGCGCGTGGCCGGCGTATTGCCGGTGCGCATCGATGTGCCCAGGGCAGGGAACTCGTACCGCTTCGCCCGCGCCCTGGTGCTCGACGAGGAGACAAAAGTGACGTTCAGCTACAAAACAAAGTGATTTCGCCGCAGATTTGCGCGAGATGATCGCAGAGAGGAGGATTTGGCCGCGAATTAACGCGAGTCAACGCGAATTGAATGGCAGGCAGGCCGGGAGTTAAACCCGGATTTGCAGCTTCGGACGCTGCCGTGTTGTTCGTTACACTACCCGCCCTCAAAATAAGGGGTGAGCGAAAGTTCAATACGGACGGCAGTCCCGCTGGGCGGGATTGCTGAGCCCTTGAATATGGCACTCACGCCGGGAATTCAACCCGGATTTCTTCGTTAGGACCGAAGCGTCGTGATGCGTTGGACCACGTGAGCAAAAAATGGCAGCCCCGTAGGGATTTGAACCCCAATCTCCCGGTTCGTAGCCGGGGATCCTGAATCCGTTGAACGACGGGGCCGCAAAACTTCTAAGTTGGAAGGCGCTGCCGGACTTGAACCGACATTCAGAGCTTAGAAGGCTCTGTCCTGATCCTGTTGAATGAAGCGCCCTCAATAATTAATGGTAGAGGGTACAGGAGTCGAACCTGTCTAGCCGCGCTAATCTGGCGCCGAAGTGCTTATAAGGCACTGCCCCTCCCGGAGGCCCCTCTAAATATCGGTGAGCCAATGCGAGCGCCGGAGCGCGCGAGCAAATTGGCGAGGGCGCCGCAGTGAAACGTTGCGGTGCCCTCTAATAACTGGTGGGTGACGCTGGAATCGAACCAGCCTGGTCTCGCTTAAGAGGCGAGGGCATCAACCATCTCTGCCAGTCACCCATGATGTTCTTAGTTCATCCCGATCCCGCGAAGCGAGAGAGGGACCCTATTTGCTCCCACGCCGTCTCAGGGCGAACGCCCGAAAATATCTCGGGGGGCGAGTAGGAGCCCTCACTTCTTTCCAGGCAAACTAAAACATCACTAAACAATGGTGCAGGATGATGGAATCGAACCACCACCTCGCGATTATCGATCGCGGGCTCGACCTTCGAGCTAATCCTGCGGTAAACGGGCGAGCCAACGCGAGCGCCGAACCAGCGCGAGCAGTTGGCGAGGATGCCGCAGTCCCGCCTGGCGGGATTGCGGTGCCCTCTAATAAAATGGTGCGCCGTTTGGGAATCGAACCCACATCTGTTGGTTGTAGGCCAACTATTCTCATCCGTTGAACTACCGGCGCAAAAAATGAATCAAATCATATGGTGCGGGATGCAGGAATCGAACCTGCTTCGTCTCGCTTAAAAGGCGAGTGCATAGCCATATCTGCCAATCCCGCAAATCTCTCGCGTAACCTCCAATCGCACTACCTGAGGTCCTTCGGCTCCGCCCGCCACGGCGGACTCCGCTCAGGATTTCGCCTGGCGGCTCAGACGCCGCCAAACCGGCTCAACTTAAAAGGCGAGTGCATAGCCATATCTGCCAATCCCGCAAATTTGGTCCCTCTGGGATGAATCGAACATCCGATACGGCGGATATGAGCCGCCTGCTTTCCCACTAAGCTACAGAGGGATGGCTGGCGGGACAGGATTCGAACCTGTGCATGGCGTGATTAACAGTCACGTGCCTTACCAGCTTGGCTACCCGCCAAAAACTCCGCAAAAGCAAAAGGCCCCGACTTTCGTCGGAGCCTTCGAGAATCTAATCTGAACTAAAAAAGCACTATGGACAGACCAATTCCGAAGGCCGAGCGCAATTTATGCGCCGTCTCATTACGGATTTGGTCCTAATCATCATTGTGAAAATCCAGTATAGCACAACACTCGATTTTATGAACACGGGCATCGTACTTATGTTGCGGTAAACTCACGCTTCTTTGCCACTTAGACCAGCATCATTTTAATCAGCGCAAATCTGAGCGATCTGCGGCGCGTTCTAACCCCCGCCGGCCAACTGCCTCAACTTATATCTCTGAATTTTTCCCGTTGCCGTTTTGGGAAGCTGGGCGATGAACTCGATCGTCTCCGGGCATTTATGCTTAGCCAGCCTGGACGCGACCAACTCCTGAAGTTCTTTTGCCATCTCCGGCCCGCCATTCTGGCCGTTCTTCAACACCACGTAAGCTGCGGGCTTCAGGAGCTGGTTGCGATCGTTGTAGCCGACCACCGCCGCCTCCTGCACCGCCGGATGCTCCAGCAGCGTGCCTTCAACTTCAATCGGGCTCACCCACATGCCTTTCACTTTCAGCATGTCGTCGGAACGGCCCACATACCAGTAATACCCGTCCTGATCGCGATAATATTTGTCTCCGGTGCGCAGCCAGTGTCCGTGAAAAGTGTCTTTGGTTTTTTCGTGCTGGTTCCAGTAACCCGCGCATACCGCGTCGCCTTTGATGAGTAGATTTCCGATTTCTCCGTCCGCAACGAGCTGGTCATTTTCGTCAACGATGCGCGCCTCGTATCCGGGAAGAATCTGTCCACTGGATCCGGGCCGCACTGCTCCCGGACGATTGCCGATAAACATGTGGAGCGCTTCCGTGGAGCCAATCGCATCCAGAATTTCCACCCCAAAACGTTCTTTGAAGCGATGATAGATCGCAGCCGGCAGCGCCTCGCCTGCTGAAACTGCATGGCGCACGCTGGAGAGATCGAAGTCCGGACCATCATCGCGGCGATAAGTTAGCAGGGAAGCATAATTCGAAGGCACAGAAAAAAATAATGTCGGCTTGAACTTCTCAATCACGCCATAAATGTTCGGCGGCGCAGGCGATCCGGGCCACAGGATGCTGGTCGCGCCCACGGCCAGTGAAAAATACAGTCCATTCCCCAATCCATAAGCAAAAAATAATTTCGCTACGCTGAAGAAACGGTCAGTTTCCCGAATCCCCAGCGTGGCTTTCGCGTACGACTCGACGCACACCACCATATCGTGATGCAGATGCACGCATCCTTTGGGAAATCCGGTACTGCCGGAAGAGTATAGCCAGAACGCAGGATCATCTTTGCAGGTCAATTCGGCGGTGAGTTCGCCCGAGGTTTCTGCGGTCAGCTGCTGCAAAGATGGTGAGCCATCAACGGAATCCCCGGCGATGATGATGGTTTCGAGATAGGGCAACTTCTCTCTGCCAATGGCCTGGATCTGCGGGTAGAGCGATTCACTGACGATCGCGATCCGCGCCCGCGAATCATTCAACATGTATTGATACTCTGGCGGCTTGAGCAGCGTATTCAGCGGCACAGGAACGGCGCCGATTTTGATGGCGCCAAAAAAACAGCAGGCAAACTCCGGGGTATCGAGCAGCAGCAGCGCCACACGCTCCTCGCGGCGCAGCCCAAGTTTTTTCAGCAGATTTCCGGTACGATTGACCCGTTCGAAGAGCTGGCCATAGGTGACGCGCTCGTCGCCGCATTCAATGGCAACTTTGCCACCACGTCCCTCACTCATGTGGCGATCAACAAAGTGCGCGGCAACGTTGAATTCCCGTGGCAGTTCGAAGCGCATGTAGAAAAATTCTAAACCAAACCCCTTGAAACACAGAGGAAAGGAGGAAGCAGAGGAATACAAAATGGAAAAGCTTCAGCAAAGAGCTAATTCTCTGTTTCTCGATTTGCCTCCAAATCCTCAGATCGTTTGCCGGGCCCCAGGCTTAGAGGCAGAAAAGGAAGGTAAGGAGACCTTTATTACAGACCTGTAATCCTTGATTCCCCATTTCCTCAGCTTACTCTGTTCCTCTGTGTTTCAAAGGTTTTTGGTAGGTTTTGGAACTTTCGTCACCCCTAAGACGTAATTCTGCTCGTAAGTTGCGGAAAAAACGTTTATCTTAAGTTTTATCCACCACATTCAGGAGAACCCTACACCAATGATTCTTGGACAGCGCCACAACCAAAGTACGGGTGAGCCAATGCGAGCGCCGAAACAGCGCGAGCAATTGGCGAGGGTGCAGCAGCGAAGCGTCGCTGTGCCCTTAGATAAAACGAGTCAGGCAATCGAGCACAAATTTTCCATATCAAAATACGTCTTTGCATTTGCCTTCATGGTTATGTCAGTGTCAGCGTTTGCACTTCAGGACAGCCCGGCCGTTCAGGCGGCGCGGCCTCGCCACGGAGGACACACGCAGGCTGCCACTGCGCAACCGCACGAATCTACCGCCATCGACCTGGAACAGTACAAGCCTTTGCTTGAAGAACTGGAGCGACTGCAGAAAAAGATCGAGCAAAACGTGCAGATTCCAGCGCCGCGCACGCAGAGCAAACTGCTCCCGCTGCTGCCGGCATCAAGCTCGTTCTATGTCGCCTCTCCAAATTACGGCGAAACGCTTCACCAGGTGAACGAGATTTTCCTCGCTGAACTGAAGGAGAGTTCCACTCTCAATGATTGGTGGCAGAACAAAGCCGGCATGGTCGGCATGATGGTCGAGGAGGGCGTGGAGAAGTTCTATAAATTCACCCAGTACCTGGGGGATGAGATTGTGATCACGGGCAACGTGACCGCGAAAGGCCCGTCCCTGGTGGTGGTCGCGCAGGCGCGTAAGCCGGGGCTGAAAGCATTTGTCGATCAGATCATCAAGCAGTATGCGCCGCAGCCGCAGCCTCCGGTACGGGTTCTGACCCCGCAGCAGCTTGTTACCGCAAAGGCGCAGGGCAAGTACAAACCCCTGCTGCTCCTGGTCCGCACAGATTTTGTTGTCGCAACAACCGATCTCGCTACTCTGCGAGCGTTTAACGCTCAACTGAATCGTAGAGCCGGAGGGTTGGCAGCAACTCCCTTCGGGCAACGGCTGGCACAAACCTATCCGGGCGGCGCGCAGATGGTCATCGGCGTGGACCTGCAAAAGATGCTGGCTACGAAGCCGCAGGGCAATCCAATGATTGACATGGCGTTGCAGCAATCCGGCTTCGCCGATGTCAAATACCTCGTGATGGAAAGCAAATATGCAACCGGGATGGGAACGGCGAGCAGCAAGGCGGAATTGAGTTTCACGGGTCCGCGCCACGGCATTGCGTCCTGGCTGGCCGGCCCCGCTCCGCTTCCCGGGCTGGATTTTATCTCCACTGATGCGGCCTACGCGGTTGGATTCATGCTGAAGAGTCCGGCACAGATTTTTGATGAAATCATGCAAACCGCCGAAAGCATGAACCCCATGGCCGGCGCAGGCGTCACGCAAATGGAAACAGAACTGAAGATCAATTTGAAACAGGACATTTTATCCAAGTTTACCGGCCAGTTTGCAGTTGCCCTGGATGGCCCCATGGATAAGATTCCTCCTTTTAAAGTGGTTGCCCAGGTCACGGACGCAGACGGTCTGCAGCGAACCATCAGGCAACTGCTGGCAGCGGTCAATGCCAGCGCGCAGCCCGGGAAGAGCATTACCCTGGACCAGCACGCGGAAGACGGAGTGAACTATTACACGATGCATTTTGCCAACGGCCCAAAAGGGGAAGATGTGCACTATGCCTTTGCCGATGGCTACCTGATCGTGGGCGGCACTCAGGATCTGGTCAAGAACGCGATCACACTGCACCGTGGCGGAGCGTCGCTGCCCAAGTCAACAGAATTCCAGGCCCTGGCGCCGCAGGAACACGGCGGCCAAGCGTCTGCATTGCTGTTTGAGAATCCCGGGTTGTTCTTAGCGACGCTGATGAAACAGCAGTCACCGGAGATCGCGAATCTCTTCC
This sequence comes from Candidatus Angelobacter sp., assembly GCA_036518395.1. GTDB lineage: Bacteria > Acidobacteriota > Terriglobia > Terriglobales > Acidobacteriaceae > Angelobacter. The sequence goes on from DATDNH010000027.1 coordinate 18,988, forward strand.
ATGCTGATCCGAGCAAACTTCACGGCATTGTGGCTGCCGCTTATGGCGAAGAGAGCGCCATCCGTTTTGTCACCAACAATAAGGGGTTCGACCCAACCGTGGCGCTGGCAGTAGCCGCGCTGGTCATTCCCAACATCATGAAGGAGCGAAGCAAGGCCCAGGAAAGTTCTGCGACCGCAACGCTGCGCACGATCAATGTGGCTCAGGTACAGTACATGAACGACTATAACAAAGGTTATGCGTCCAGCCTGAACACACTCGCCTCGTGCGAAGGAGGCAATCCAACCGTCAATCACGCGTGCGTGCTGGACAATAAACTCGCGTGCACAGACATCTGGTGCAAAAAGGGCGGTTTCCGGTTTGCTCTCGCCGGTAGCTGCAAAGTTGGGCAGTGTGACAACTATGTGGTCGTCGCCACCCCTGTCGACGCAAATCAGGGCGGAAAGAATTTCTGTTCTACATCAGATGCAGTACTGCGTTTCCAAAATGGTCCGCCACTGACCGAACCGATCAGCGTGAATGAGTGTCAGGCATGGTCGCCGATGTGAGGAAAGCAAGTAGCAATTGACGATTACTTGTATTTCCTGGTCGCCTCCTCTAACTGCGGCAGATATTTCCTTATCAAAGCCAGGTCAGAGTCATTGAGCGACGATTTGTCTTTTTTCTGCATGTCGGCAAGCGATTTTTCGCCGCTGCTCACCTGGTCCTCGTAGGCTTTGCGCATGTCCGGATTCAGATCAGGCTTTTGCAATTCCTTTTTTGCATTGTCGATGCTGCTCTGGATCATCGTTACCGCATTCTGCTTCATTCCTTCCGCCCAGATTTGTGTCTGGCCGACGACCACGCGTCCCCAGACAGCGGTGTAGTCCTGATAGTCCTGAAACCCGTATCGCTGGGCAAAGGCGTTAAACTCCTGCACTCTGCTCTGCATTTCTCCCACCGTGTTTACCTGGCCGCCTTTTTTGAAAACCACCTCGAAGGGATTGTGCTCTTCCTTCATCGAGTTAATGAGGCGAGTGATCTTGTCGTCAGTGAGGTACGGTTTTGAGTAATCGTTGCGTGGGTCGTTGGCGCTGGGCCGCGACGACGATGCTGTGAACGGTGCAGTGGGAGTCGGTTTGCTGCTGCAGGAAAGACAAACCAGTGCCAGCAAAGCCGTTGCTGCCAACCTGTTTGCTGTCATTGAAGTCCCCTCCTTTCTATACCGGCAATGGTGCGGAAGAAGGTTAAGCCATGTCGAGATTGTTTTCAAATGCTTTTGCAAGGCAGAGGAGGTGTGCCTCAGCGTTTGGAGGCGCTAAAAGGAAGTGTGGAGCGCAGCCGCCCTCGGCTGCGTCTTCTTGGTTCTGGTGCGGTCGTGCTGCCAAGCTTAAGTGAGAAATGGATTTGTGTTGCGTTCCCGCCCAATCGTAGTCATCGGCCCGTGTCCGGGCACAACCTGAGTGTCATCGGGCAATGCCAGCACGCGGGAGTGCAGCGAGCGCATGATTTTTTCGTAGGAGCCGCCGGGAAGATCGGTGCGGCCAATACTCCCGGCAAACAGCGTGTCCCCGGCAATGAGTTTTTTCTCTTCGGGAAAAAACAGGCAAACACTGCCCTCCGTATGTCCGGGCGTCTGAATCACGTTGGAAACAATGTTGCCGACTTTCAGCGACTGCCCATCGTCGAGCGACTCATCTATTTTCACTGCTCCCGGTGGACGCATTCCAATCCATGCCGCCTGAATGTCCAGCATCTTGAGTAAAGTCAAATCATTCTGGTTGAGGAGGATCGGAGCGCCGGTGGCAGCTTTGAGCTTCATGGCGCCGCCCACGTGGTCAATGTGCGCGTGCGTCACAACAATGTATTTCAGCGTGAGATTTGCCTGCCGCAGGATCTCGAGAATTTCGTCTACCTGGTCGCCGGGATCGATGACCATGGCTTCATGCGTCTGCTCATCGCCAATCACCGAGCAGTTGCACTGCAGCGGACCTACGGGAAAGATTTTGTGGAACAATAAAACCGCCTTTGGCTCTTAGCTATTAGCTGTTGGCCTTTGTGTATCAGATTATTTCAGTAGCCCTCGGGCGAAGTCCGCCGTCAAATCCGTCATTCCGAGGCTTCTCCACAAGAGTGGAGAAGTGGAGGAACCCTGTGGTTGAGTCTAAGCCTTAATTATGGATGCGCACAACAGAGCGGTGGCGGCTAAAAGCCAAAAGCCAAGAGCCAATCCGCTATTTGCTGGGCGTTGTCGGCGCGGGCGCTGGCGTCGTCGGCGCAGCTTTCTCGTTCTGCATGATCGATGTTGGATGGCTGCGGGTGGCCAGCAGCGTCAGCGAAATCGACGTCAGCATAAAGATGACTGCGCACCAGGTGGTGACGCGGGAAAGCACCGTGGCGGTGCCGCGCGGGCCAAAGGCCGTCTGGCTGCCGACTCCGCCAAACGTGGCGGCAATGTCAGCGCTCTTGCCGTGCTGCAACAGCACAACAATGATCAGGACCATGCATACGATCACATGAACTGTGGTGAGAAGAATAATAAGCATGCTGCTTTTCTGGAAATTCCTTTCAAATTCTATGGTGCGGAAGGGGGGATTTGAACCCCCACGCCTTTCGGCGCCACCCCCTCAAGATGGTGTGTCTGCCAGTTCCACCACTTCCGCACTGGCAACTCGCGATACCTGGGAGCGGAATTTCAATTATAACAAAGAGCCAGTGGCAGTCAGAATCGCCGTGATCGCGCGAGATCGCAACGTGATCACACGTGATCGGAAAGAAACCAAAGGAATTGCTGTACTCCGGGACTTGCAACCTGTTTTCTGGTAGCTCGAGGCGAGTGCCAGGATGATGCCTGGTTTTTATTTCAGTGCGCGGCGAAATCATTCTTGACGACGTCTCCATTCTTCATCACAAACCGGACCCGCTCGAGTTCGGTTATGTCGGTTACGGGGTCGCCTGTTACCGCGACCAAATCAGCAAATTTTCCCGGCTCGATTGAGCCAATCCTGTCTTGCCATCCCAGCATTTCTGCGGCATTGACGGTGATGGCACGGATCACGTCAAGTGTCGGCACCCCGGCAGAGTGGAGATTGAGCAAGGTGGTGACACTCGCCTGGCCGCACGTCCTGCCGGGAAACCACCAGCACATATCCGTACCAGCGGCAAATTTCACGCCCGACTTCAACACCCGCTGGACCAAGTCTCGGTATTCTTTGTCGCCCTGTGCGCTGCGGCCGGTTCTGGAAGCGCGGTACTCAGGCGAGAGCACGATGCTGGACTCCATGATCTTCAGGAGCATGCCACCATAGAACGTCGGCGTCAGATCGAGGAAGATGCCCTTGTCGCGCATCTGCTTCAATTGTTCATCGGTTGCTTCGTTGCCGTGCTCGATGGAATCGGCGCCAGCATCAATGGCCGTCTGGATTGCGCCCTTCTGGCCGGCGTGGACGGCGATCTTGAGATGGTTGCGATGTGCCTCTTCCACAGCCGCAGCCAGCTCGGGAACCGTGAGGTTCTCATCGGCTGTGACTTTGATGATGTCAACATTCTGAAAGACATTCTGCCGGACTGCCGCGCGGGCGCGATCAGCCCCGTCAATGAACAAAAATTCCTGATTGAGAATCGCGTCGGAAAGCGCAGGGTTGAGGTTTTGAAGATAGTCACCTCGCGTGATGAGCTTGCGGCCGGAAGCGAGAATCCTTGGACCGGGAACACGCCCGGCATTGATGGCGTCACGCAGTTCAGTGTCACCATCGATCCCGGAATGGCCAAGAATACGAACGGTTGTGATGCCGCTCTCAAGATCCTCTCGTGCATTCTGCGCACCCACAAACGCGCGCTTGGTGGGCGATTCCACGATGGCCAGCAGGTCCGCGGGCGCAAACAAAGCGTTGAGGTGGCGCTTCAGCTCCTCTTCCGGTGGAATGACGATGTTGAGAAGCAAATGGGTGTGACCGTCAATCAGGCCCGGCAGCAGCGTTGCGCCACCCAGATCGATGATCTTTGCGGCGGTCGGTGCGTTGATGTGCGCACCGACCTGCCTGATCTTTCCGTTTTCGATCAGCACGGCTGCGGGCGAGAGCACATTTCCGGTGCGTGGATCGAGCAGCCGCGCTGCTTTTACAAGAGTGACAGTGCTGGAGGATTGAGCTGTGAGTTGTCCGCCAGACATCAGCGCTAAACAGGATGCCGCCAGCAGAATAAATATTTTGCGCATAGATTGAATTCCTTCTCAGAGACAAACTCAGTATTCGCCGTAACGGCCGCTCACTGAATCCAGCAGGTTTTTGGTGTCATACCCGGCGCCATCCTTGAAGACGATCTCCACGTTTTCAATGTGCGCGACGTGAATGGCCGGATCAGCTTTCGTCACCACGAGGTCGGCTTCTTGCCGGCTGCAATCGATCCACTCTTCCCGTCAGCGCTTTCTTTCGCAGGCAATCCTGGGCGCTGCCTTAACCACAAAACAGCAGGCGGTATGAGCTACGGTTTCCACCACGCCGCCGAGTAGCACGGTGGCGAAGGCGAGGCTCAGCATAAAACTTGTTCGGCCAAGCGTGGGCTGGAATGGAGCACCGAGCCGCGCCAGCCGGTGGCTCAGAAACGATGACGCCGAGGCTTGCAGCAGAAAGACGTGTTCGGGGTTGGCAAGTTTTGCCAGCGCGGAAAGCAGGTCTTT
>DATDNH010000028.1:0-4297 GCA_036518395.1 Candidatus Angelobacter sp.
AAGTCAAGTTGCCGTGCGATCCGGAAACGCCGCTGTGCATGCCGGCGCCGGACGTGGTAAGCGTGCCTTCATCGTAGCCGAAGGTGGTCTGCGCCAACCTGGTTCCAGAACCATTGCAAGCAGCGTCCGTCCCCGAAGGACTGCACACAGTTACGCTCGCAGGATGATTAAGAATGTTATTACCAAGACTGGCATAGGTGATGAAGATCTTTCGCAGCAGCGAACCAGCCTGATTGCTTGCGAAGCCATAATCATCTATTTCCGTCTGGAGTTCAGACATATTGAAAAAGGTGTCCTGCTCGTTTTCTTCTCCGTTGGGCAATGCCTGAATTACGCTGAGTTCTGTGACGGGAAGCCTTGTGGTGGTGGTTGTACAGTTGCTTTTATTGCCGTTATAGCACTTCGTGATTGTCTGCAGGAGAGTGCCGCTGGCGCTGCTTCCCTGGTAAATCTGCCTTTGCGTTTCAAATCCTCCAAGAAAACTAATCACCATTTGATTGCCGTCAGGATCGGTGACCGTGGTCGTCGTTGCGGTCCCTGTTCCCAGTGTGCGTTGAAAAGTCCAGGTTCCGTTGTCGCTGGTGGTAACGCTGATCCCGGCCATGCTTCCGTCAGTACAATTGATGCCGTCATGCGAGCCAGTATATGCGAAATTGATTGTGCCGCCGGTACGTAATGTGATGGAAGCAATGCGTCCTGTGGTGGATGTGGGAAATCCGGGAGTGGGCTCGTAACCAAACTGCATCGAGCTGCCATCGGGATAAGAAATTTGCTTTACTAGTTGCGAGCCGACGGCCGTCGCCGGGAAGTCATGTATGTTGCTGCATCCGTAGTTAGTCTGGGCATTGCCGCTGCCGTAGCTGACATTTACCTCTTGCTGAACGCCATTGCTGTCTGTATAGCCGAGGGACTGAATGGTCCAATAGTCTCCGCTTACAGCAAAGGCGGTGGCCGTCGTGTCAACAATCTGGTTTGGATTTGGACTGAGCTGCTCGTAGAGGAGGTTCCCATTCGAATCCATGATGGTGCCACCACCCACCGAGGTGCAGACGCTGGGCGACCCTGTACAGCGCACATGGAGAGGCTCGATCAGCGTCCCGTCTGGCAACAGAAAATCAATGCTTAATGCCTGTGTAACCACGTAGCTCCAGCCCGAGCCATCACCCAGCGTTCCTGTGTCGCCGGCGTGGTAATTACAAGGGTCATCGGACGGCCCGACCACAAGACCTCCCGGCAAATGAAGGCCCCCATTTGCGTCGTGGTACGTACTAAACCCAATAACATTGTAAAAAGTCTGATTCAGATAACAATACTGTGACGTTGTGTCATAGACTTGCATCCACCCCGCCGGACCAGTTCGGGTCCACCCCATCCAGTCCGCGTTGGGCACCCCCAGAGTGTCATAAGCCAGAGTGTAGTTCAGGGGCACTCCTCGGCCCGGCTTGGCGAAGACGGGAGCGGAAACGTGAATATCCAGGTTTGCGAGATTCACCCATGCCGGTCCAAAGCTCATTCCGGAACTGAATGGAGGCAAACCTGTTTGGGCTTGAGCCAACCCGGCACCGCCAAAGAGAAAGGCGATGCTCGCCACAATGCAGAGGACAACGATGCTTCTGCGCATGAATCTGCCTTCTCTCCAGGCAGGCTGCAAATGCCGCTTGCATGCAATTGCAACAGGAGCAAACGTTCTGGAAAGTTTCTGTGCGTAAGCATAAAGAACTGCGGTGAAGAGAAGAGCGACAAATAATTCGCTGGAAGGCATACTATCCTCCGATGTCTAACAACCTAATCACTAGTGAAAAAGATCTGTCATTTGCCTCTTATCATTTCGGGGCTACTTTCGGGACAGACACGGTGAAGGAATATTTGACTGGTTCTGCTTCCAATATCTGTGACCTCCGTCACACCAGAGTGTGATCATGCGGTTTCAGTTCGGTAATCGCGGACGAGCTGAAGATTTCATGATCTGAACTTGAATCAGCATTGGAAGCACACCGCATGCTTTCGCTTTCCGGCATTACAGCCAGGGAGCAGATCGCCAAACCTCGACAGTGCACGATTTTCTGCTTTCAATATATGTGGCTTGAAAAGGAGAAATTATTGCAGAGATATTCTTAGATGGAGCAACTTCTGATATTTCTGATTTTTGATTTGAAAAGCTGATCTTTGCGTCGTTTGCGAACTTTGCGGTAAGTGATTTACCAAAATTTAAAGCTAGGACCCACGTTAGTCGCACAGTGAACACACCGACCAGCATTCTGGGTTCGTTCCTGGCGGCGATGCTTCACCGCGGTTGATCCAGTTGAAAGCACAGATTAAGTTCTAGTCAGCTAGACTGAACGCTCTCGGAGCAGCCCCTGAAAAGGCTGCTCCTTTTTATTGTGGGCCACGTAACAGCGCTGAATGCAAGTTTGCCTGGATTTGGCGTTCTACGTCGGAATACTTATAGAATCCTTATAGGAGATGATCTCTTGATGCGCAGGTTCTCCTATTTCGCGCTTTTCTATCCGATCCTCCTTCTCTGTTTGAGCTTGATCGCGCAGGACTCCGGTTCAAGCCCGGTAAAGCCTCCTGCTGCGCAGCGGAATACAGAAGCGGCAAAGGCCGTCGAAGCTCAGGGCCAGGAGCTTCTGTTTCAGAAACACGACCTCAAGGGCGCGATTGAGAGCTTCAAGAAAACAGTGAAGCTCGATCCCTGGTACGCGCACGGATACATGATGCTCGGCCTGGCATACATGCAGGCGGAGCGCTGGGACGAAGCACACTGGGCGTTCGAGGATGCCTCCAAGGTCGAACCGGAGAACGCGCAAGCCTGGCTGGGCGTTGGCTCCGCTCTGAATGAGCAAAAGGACTATGCCGGGGCGCAGAAGGCGCTCCAGAAATCCCTGGAACTGAAACCGGGCTCAGCCGAAGCGCACTATGAAATGGGGCGCAGCTTGTGGGGCCTGGAAAAACTGGAAGCCGCAGCAGAACAGACGAAGCGGGCCATTGAGTTGAACAAAGATTATGTGAGCCCGCACGTGCTGATGGGAAACATTTACTTAAGCGGATCAGACCCAGAGTCCGCGTTGGCTGAATTTCGCGAGGCATTGAAACTTGATCCTGAAGGCCCGCAGGCGAGTTCGATCAAGCAGACGATCAGCGACATCGAAAAAGCGAACAAGAAACAGTAATTAGTACTTAGTATTTGGTAGTTAGGTACGACAGAACGAAAAAAGCTGCCAGCCTCTAGTTGCCAGGTAAGTCAAAGGCAACCAGTAAAGGCAAACGCAAAAATAAGAGCAAAGCCTCGACTCTTGGATTCGCGTGAATTCAATTTCTTTTGATTTTGATCTTTCCTTTCTCAATTTTTCCCTTGAGACCTGTTGTATCGATGGTGGTGATTAGTTCTTCCTGCTTTCGCAAATTCGCGTTCACTCGCGTGAATTCGCGGCTCAATGGTTTTGATCAGCGGCCATCTGCGAAATCTGCGGCTGTGTTCCTCCGTGTCCTCTGTGGTAAAAAAGAGATGAGCTATGGCAGATTCGGCTCTGGTCGAGATTCCGAGCATTCAATCCGATCGCGTTCGCTGGTATTGCGACCAGCTTGAGCGCGGCAAAATCCTTTTCTTCCGCGATGTTCCCTTTGATTTTCCGCAGGGCGACCGCGATTTCCTGCTCTCCCAGAAACAAACAGGTTCTCGCTTCCACAAAAATATCTCGTATCGTCCCGGCACTGACATTCTGAAAGGCGTTGCTTCCGATTCTCCTGACCGCGAGCGGCTGCACGGCATCATGAGGAATTTTTCCCAGGCAGCATCGAAGTTCGTTTCGCGCCTTCTCGCGCCCTATGCGGCGAGCGTGAAGATGGATTTTGCCAGCTTTCGTCCGCTGGAGGAGATGAACCGCGATCTGCCGCTGCACAAGCGCAATGATCTGCTGCATGTAGATGCGTTTCCCACCCGGCCGACACGTGGCGCGCGCATTCTGCGCTTCTTTATCAACATCAATCCCGCAGCAGGACGCGTCTGGAACATTGGCGAATCCTTTGATGCATTCATGCCGCGCCTGGCCAAAGCGCAGAAGATCAGCCCTCCGTTTCGCGGGCCGTTTCTACGCGGCCTGGTCCGCACGGCGGCAACGCTGGGCCTGCCAGTGACTGACCGTACCCGCTACGACGAATACATGCTTTATCTGCACGATTGGCTGAAAGAGAGCAATGATTTCCAGCAGAACTGGCCCAAACAGCAGCTGATTTTTCCGCCCGGCTGCGCCTGGATGGTCTACACCGACGGCGTTCCCCACGCTGTGCTCTCCGG
>DATDNH010000029.1:0-6685 GCA_036518395.1 Candidatus Angelobacter sp.
GCGAATGCTGATCAGTTTGGTAAACCCCGCGTTTGCTCGAAACGACTTTAGCGCTGCTCAAGCGGATGCGGAGCACGCATTGGCCATATACATGAAATTGCTTCCTTCAGATAGTGCAACGGTAGCACGGTCGTTGCATGCCCTTGGCGCACTCCACTACATATTGGGCGATCTCGTTAGAGGAGAACAGGAAGAACAGAAGGCGTTCGATATTCTGAAGCAGGTTCCGGCAGACCGCTTCGATTTAGTTCAGGTACTCCATGGTCTGGGAGATATTGCCTGGCGGCGAGGTGACCTCATTACCGCAGAGAACTATTTTCGTCAGATTCTCCGCATACAAGAAAGTCTCACACACAACACCACCAGCACCTTTATGGTGACTGCTCTCACAAATCTCGCGATAGTAATTCGTGATCGCGGAGATTTGGCTCGGGCTGAAATCTACTACCATCGCGCAGCGGTAATGGCGAGCAAACTCGATACTAAAGACCGCCCGTCGGCCCGTATGCTTATGAGTCTCTACAACAGTCTTGGAGTATTGGCGAGTCGTCGCGGTCATTTCGAAAAGGCCGAAGCGTATCTGCGCCGCAGTTTGGCGATTGCTGCAAATCTGCAAATCGAACCAGGTAAAAAATCCGAAATTTTACAGGATTTAGGAGATGTGCAGGTCAACCGCAATGATCTGGCTGGCGCTGAAGATTCCTACCGGCAGGGGTTGGCAATGCGCGAACAGGTTGAGCCTGGAACGAGATACCACGCGGAAACCCTCGGCGCCCTCGCCGGCGTCCTGCGCCTCAAGCACCAGGAGCAAGAGGCGGCGAAGCTCTACGAACAGGCCTTGAATGCGCTGGAGAATCAGACCTCTCATTTAGGCGGCGGGGATGAGGTTCGCTTCGGCTTCCGCGCCCGATATGAGAGCTACTATAAGGACTATCTTGATCTGCTCATTGCACAAAACCAGCCGGAGCGTGCCTTTGATGTGCTGGAGCGCTCGCGTTCACGCAGCCTCGCGGAAGCCCTGGCCGCGGCGCGCATCGACATCCATACCGGTGTTGACGCAGAGTTGCTGCAGCAGGAACGTTCTCTGCGGGAAAAACTTACTACAAAATCCAACTCCCGTATCCGCCTGCTCGGTGCAAAGCACACGGAAGAAGAGGTCAAAGCATTAGATAAAGAAGTTGCAGAGCTGCTTGCGCGCTATCAGGAGGTTGAAGAGCAGATCCGTTTGAGCAGTCCGGCCTATGCTGCTCTCACCCAGCCACATCCTCTTGGCGCTCAAGAGGTTCGCGAGCATTTGCTGGACGAAGACACCGTGCTGCTTGAGTACTCGCTGGGCAAAGAGCGCAGCCACCTGTTTGCCTTGACGCCAACCACGCTCACCAGCTACCAACTGCCGGGCCGCTCGGAAATCGAAAGCGCAGCGCGTCAGGTTTATGAGCTGCTAACCGCTCGCAACCATGGAGTTCGCGGTGAAAGTAAACCCCAGCGACGTATTCGATTGCATTCACTGGACGCAGCTTATGAGCGGGCGACAGCGCAATTAAGTCGCATGATCCTGGCGCCGGCAGCAGCAGAACTCAGCAAGAAACGCCTTCTGATCGTGGCCGATGGCGCCCTGGCTTACATACCTTTTGCTGCTCTGCCGAGTCCGCAAGCGTCTGCGTCCACAGCGACTGGGCCCTTGGCGACCGGGCATGAGATTGTCAATCTTCCTTCGGCGTCGGTGCTGGCATTGCTGCGGCAGCAGGAGCAGGGACGCAAGCCGGCCCCGAAAGCAGTTGCGGTGCTGGCCGATCCCGTTTTCAGCAAAGACGACTCGCGTGTGAGCGTCGGAGCGCCTCCACGGCATAGCCAGCTTCCGCCGGCCGCCCAGGGGCCAGGGGAAACATTCAACGATCAAGTCCCTTTGCATCTTCTGCTGCGCTCAGCATCCGACACAGGCCTTCAACGAGGACGGCAATTGCGTCTCAATCGCCTGCCTTATACCCGACAGGAGGCCACGGCCATTGCCGCAGTCGTTCCTGCTGATCAGGGCATGCAGGCGCTGGACTTCCGCGCCAGCAGGGCGACGGCAATGAGTGCCGACCTGGGACAGTACCGCATTGTGCACTTCGCCACCCACGGCCTGCTGAACAGCCGCAATCCTGAACTCTCCGGGCTGGTGCTCTCACTGGTGGATCAACGCGGACAGCCGCGCGATGGATTTTTGCAGTTGCAGGACATCTACAACCTGAGTCTTGCGGCTGATCTTGTGGTGCTCAGCGCCTGCGAGACCGCGCTGGGCAAACAGGTGGAAGGAGAAGGGTTGATAGGCCTCACGCGCGGATTCATGTATGCCGGAGCCTCGCGTGTGATGTCCAGTCTGTGGCGCGTGGATGATGAAGCCACGGCGCAGTTGATGAAGAAATTCTATGAAGCGGTTCTGAGAGACGGGAGAACGCCGGCCGCAGCACTGCGCGAGGCGCAGATGTGGATGCGCACACAGAAGGCGTGGAGTTCTCCCTACTACTGGGCCGGGTTTGTTCTCCAGGGCGAGTGGAAGTAAAAACAAGAGACAGGAAACGAAGCACAGGACGCGTTCAGCATGGCCAGCTCAATTGGGCTCACGGCAGATGCCTTCAACCAGTTGCTCGACTGGTTGGATCCCGATCGCGAACGCGCGGCCCGGAGCTATGAGCACATTCGTGCCCGCCTGATACGCGTCTTCACCTTTCGCGGCTGCTCCGCGCCGGAAGAATTGGCAGACGAAACCATTGACCGGGTTGCGGGAAAGGTTGCGCAAATCACCCAAGGCTACGTTGGCGACCCCGCGCTGTACTTTTATGGCGTGGCGGAAAAGATTTACCTGGAGCATTCACGCAAGCCATCGGTTTTGCTGCCGCGAAAGCCGCTCGTGGAAGCAAAGGAAATCGAATTGAAGTACGCCTGCCTGGAGCAGTGCATGGAGCGTCTGTCACGGCAAAACCGTGAGCTGATCCTTGCTTACTATGCAGCCGATGGAAACAGCAAGATCGGGTTGAGAAAACAGCTGGCTGCACGGCTCGGGCTCGGAGCCAACGCGCTGTGGATACGGGCGCATCGAATCCGCGAACTCCTGCGTAAGTGCGTCAAACAACGTTACCGTCGAATGGAGCCCGATGTGCTCATCAATTTTGAGGGCACCCAATGAACGATATTCAGCACAATGACTCAGCCGTGTTCCGGCGCTACCTGTTGGGGCAGAGCAATGCAGGCGAACGCAGCACGGTCGAACGGCGCCTGATGACTGACCGGGAATATTTGGACGCGCTTACGCGTGCGGAAGAGGAAATGATCGACGAGTATGCACGCGGCAATCTTGATGCGCACGAGAAGGAATTGTTTGAGTCGCTCTTTCTGAACGTCCCTGAGCGCCGGGAAAAGATAGCCTTTGCCAGAGCATTTAACAGATTTATTGCCAGGCACGCGGTGGCATCTTCTGCTAAGGAGCCGGCCCCGCTTCCCCAGCCGGTTTGGCAACGCATCGCCACAGTTGTCGCGCTGGCATGTGCCATTCTTCTGGCGCTAGTCTCGGGGTTCATCTACCGAAGGTTTGCTCAAGCCCGTACTGAGCTGGCAGCGGCTGAGGTACAGCGCAGCGCTTCTGAGACGCGCGAGAAGGCGGCTGCCGAGCAGTTGAAGGAACTTGAGAAGCGTAACCAGGAACTGGAAAATGAAATCGCTGCTCTCCGGCAAACGTCGCCCTCCGCAACATCAGAGCTGTTCACTCTCGCTCTGACTTCGGGATGGACGCGAAGCTCTGAATCAGTTCCGGCAGCCAATTTGTCACCCGCGATCAAAAACTTGCGCCTCGAGTTGGCAGTCCCGGACGAATCCCATTACGGTCGTTACAGAGCTCAACTTCAGACGGTGGAAGGCAAAATTCTGTGGAATCGAGAACCGCTCCAGAGTCAGCATGCCAGCGGTAGAGAGGTGGTCACAATCACTATGGCCGCATCAGGCTTACCCCAAAGCGACTATCTCGTGACGCTGAACGGCCTCACCACCGGCGGCCCGTCAGAAAAAGTTGCCAGCTACTACTTCAGGGTTGTTAAAAAATAACCTTCTGACTCCTTACTTCTGACTCCCGACTCCTGTCTTCTGACTTCTCTAAGTTATTGAGCCATAGGCGCTTCTTCGCGAATTGCCCACTGTCAATTTTGCCAGTTCCTTTTTTTAATGAAAGGTTTTTCACTTTTTCGACATATAGGGTGAGCAGCTAACGAGTATCTCCTCTGTAGCTTGGCAAAGTGCTGTTGGAGGCACGGCTCCTTACCAGAGGAGAAGGTAAAAGGCGGGCCCGAGCCAAGCCAGGTCTGCCTTCTGCTCTTCGCGCCTTTTGCCCTTAGCTAAAGATCATTGCCTTCTCCGATCACGCGCGATCCCGCTGCGATCGTATTCCTCTCCCCTGTAACCTGTCCCCTGTAACCTATAATTACTCCATGCTTCTTCAAGGTATCTTCCCGGCGGTGACCACGCCCTTTTACGCCGATGGCGCGGTCTACTACAAAAAAATCGAGCACAACATTGACCGCTATTCGCGCACTCCAGTCTCCGGCATGGTGGTTCTCGGCTCAACCGGCGAGGCCGTCATGCTGAGCGACGAAGAGCGCCGCCAGGTGCTGAAAGCCTCCGTCGAGGCCGCTGCGCCGGACAAAGTGTTGATCGCCGGCACCGGGGCAGAGTCGGTGCTTGAGACCCTCAAGCTGACCGAGTATGCCGCCACGCTGAACTTCGATGTCGCGCTGGTGCGCACGCCGCACTTCTACCGTCCACAGATGAAGCCCGACGCTCTGCTCGGGTTTTATCGCACCGTCGCCGATCGCTCGCCTTTGCCCGTGCTGCTCTATACCGTGCCGCCATTTACCGCTTACGATCTGCCGCTGGAAGTGATCGTCGAACTGTCCGAGCATCCCAATATCATCGGCATCAAGGAATCCAGCGGGAACGTGGAGAAGGTTGCCGCCATGGTCGAGCGCACACGCCACATCAAGCGCACAGCCACGGCAACAGAAGTCTTTCAGGCTGTAACCGCGCGCATGCTGAGTGCGCCCGCCAACAGCCAGGAAAACGGGAACCAGTTTGTGAGTACAGAAGAATTGACCGGCGGCGGAGGCGTGGGCGTTGCTGTGGCTGTCCGGCCGCGCATCAAGACGCGCAATAAAGAAGTTGGATTTCAGGTGCTGGTAGGCGCCGCGCATACTCTGCTTGCTTCATTGCAGGTGGGCGCAAGCGGCGCAGTTCTGGCCTTCGCCGATCCCGCTCCCACCATCTGTTTTGAGATTTACAGCGCCTGGAAAGAAAACGACGCGGAGCTGGCTGCAAGCAAGCAGGCCCGCATGGTTGCCGCCACGAAAAAAGTGGTGTCTGAATTGGGAATTCCCGGCATCAAGTACGCGATGGACCTGAACGGCTACTATGGCGGCCCGCCTCGCATGCCGCTGCTCCCCCTGACGGCCGGCCAGAAATCCGAAGTCGAATCGGTCATGACCCAATTCCCGAATTAGGAAAAAGCAGGGAAGAGGGAACAGGGATTAACAGAAGGATCGCCGTGACCCACCCCCCAACCCGCGCAAAAGCGGCGCCGCTGCCACCCCAAAATGCGCAACGCCGGCGCATATTTGGGGACCCCAGGGTTCCGGGGCCCCGTGATCGCGCGAGATCGCAACGGGATCGCCATGAACGAAACACCATTTCGCTTTTCTCTGTTATCCTTCGTGTCCTCTGTGGTTCGATAGCTTTTGGTGTTGGGTTTAGCCAAGAGCCAAAAGCCCTAATGTTTGGTGTTGTTGTTGGTTTAGCGATTTGCTAACTACCAATTGCTGCTTTTCTTACGCTGCTTCCCCTTTAAGCTTCCCGGAAGCAATCTTCATCAGCCTGGGCTGGACCAGCCGGACAAAGTCTTCCCACGCGATTCGCACCAGCTCGCGGTGCGAGCCCGCATTGAACGCGATCTCTTTGTCGCGCGCCAGGCTTTCGTCGGCAAACACCGGCATTCCGTACAGATTGCCGAAGGGCGGCATCGCGCCCAGTTCGCAATCAGGAAACTTCTCTTTGAATTCGTCTTCGGTGGCCAGCGTGACGCTTTTGGCGAAGGTGGCAGCCTTTAAGTGCGCAAGGTCCACGTGCTGGGAGGCGGAAACCACGGCCATCGCCAGCAACCCATCAATCTTCACGATGACGGTTTTGGCCAGCTCCTTTCCGGGGATGTGGGTCAGCGCCGCGATTCCGGCGGCGGTATAGGCCAGCGAATGAGAAATCACCACGTATTTGATGTTGTGGCTGTCCAGAAATTCTTGCAGTTTTTGCAGCGGCATGATGTGTCTCCTTTCTCGATTGGTACAAGTGTGAGCAGACTGCGCCCGCACCGGCGCAGCTCTTGCGATTAAGTTTGATTATCAAGCCCGTGGATGGATACTCGCTGTGATGCCAGTCACGGTTCAACACTAGCCATTGGCAATTAGCAGTTGGCGATTGGCTAAAATCGAAAGCACGACCAACTGCAGAGGCAAATCAGCCGCAGGTCACGCAGACTGTCGCAGATTAGCTGCTGGGCTTTGCCTTCGTGTTCCTCTGTGTTCGTAGCCTGCACTGAGCGAAGTCGAATGTGTGGTGAGCTTTCTGCTTTTGATTTTGTCTTTGCTGTTGCCTGTTGCCTGTTGCCTAT
>DATDNH010000030.1:0-23741 GCA_036518395.1 Candidatus Angelobacter sp.
AGGACAAGCCGGACTATTACTACATTGAAACGAAGTTTCCGGTTATGGGACGTGAGACGGTGATGTTTGGCGCGGTGCGCAAGGGCAAAGGGTACGTGAGCTATCACCTGTTGCCGCTCTATATGAACGAACCGCTGCAGAAGAAGGTTTCTGCGGAGTTGGGACGTCGGAAGCAGGGCAAGGCCTGCTTCAATTTCACCAGGCCGGATGAGAAGCTGTTTGCAGAACTCGCCGAGCTGACCAGACTGGGTTTGGAGAGTTTTAAAAAGCTAAGTTAGACCGCCGCTTCCGAGTGATTGCGGATTCCCGGGACGGGCTAACAGAAATTTAACACAGTTTTCAACAAAACTTGTTGACACCCGGCAGGGCGTCTGCTAATTTAGGCGGCCTCAGAACCCCAAGCAAATCAGGGCCTTGCAGTCGGGCATTTTTCCCAAGAATCAATATTTTGGTTGTCCTGCAGTCAAAATGGTGCGTCTAGCCCGCCCCATTTCGTCAGGCGATAGGCGTGCCACAAACAGCGCGAGAGGCATCACGTTATGTGGACCGAAAAACTTTCCGCCCAGGTGTTGCGAGTGGTCACGCCACTGGGGCCACGCTACATCAAGCCATCATCGAAAGAGCGGCTTTACCTGCTCTGGATGTTTCGCCATTTTGAAACTCTGCCAGAGCCGGTGCTCAGCCCGCGTCAGCAGAAGTTGATTGACAAGCTGTGCACCAACGGAAATTCAATGTTTATTCCGGACGCAAAACGATTGAAAGACCTTCCGCTGATTGGGACAGTTGAGCGTGGCCCGAAATTTCACAGTTGATCCGGCCAGGCAAACGGCTTAACAGGGTTAATTCGAGCCGCGGCAATTCACTCAAGCGTTGTCTTTCGCTTCTGCGAGAACCATGAATCCTGCGTAACATCCCTGTTGGCCGCCTTGGGCGATACATAACCGATACAATCGCAGTCTGCGGGAAAATTGCCATCCAGGACTAGCGAAATTATGACCCCACCTAAGCTTGAGCACACAATCCAACTCCTCACCTGCACGCCTGCCACTCTGAATGCGCTTCTGCGCGATCTGCCGGAAACATTGGCGTTTCGCAATGAAGGCGAAAATACGTGGAGCGCGTTCGATGTTGTCGGCCATCTGATCCACGCTGAACGCAGCGACTGGATCCCTCGCGCAAGAATGATTTTGCAATTTGGCGAGAGCCGGGCGTTTGAACCGTTCGATCGCACCGGACACACGCGAGAGGTGCAGGGGAAATCGCTGGGCCAATTGCTGGATGAATTTGCGCGCGTCCGTTCCGCCAACCTGGACGAACTCCATAGCTTCAATCTGCGGCCGGAGGACCTTGCGAAACGCGGACAGCATCCCGCACTGGGAACGGTAACGCTTTCACAGTTGCTGTCGACCTGGGCAGCTCATGATCTAACGCATCTGCACCAAATCTCACGGACCATGGCGCACCAATACCGCGAAGCTGTAGGTCCATGGAGCCGGTATCTGGGAGTATTGCAGTGCGCCGGCCACAGCTCGGCTTAGGCGCGCCGCAATTCTTCCAATTCTTCCAGGGTACGCGGCCAGTCATCGCGCAACAATCGGCTGAGCGAACGATCCGCCAGAAGTTTGCCGCCGGTCTGGCAGTTCGCGCAGTAGTTTGTCTCATTGGAAGCATAGCGGATGCGTTGAACTCTTGCACCACAGCGTGGACAGGGCTTGCCATACTTGCCATGCACGGCCATCTGCTCATGGAAAGCTGTGACTCTCTCGGGAAATTTATTCCTGTTTTGAGACCGGAGACTCTGCGTCCATTCTGTGAGCGTATGGCGAGTGGCTTCCAACAAACGCTTGATTTCGGCCGGAGTGAGTCGCTGGGTCAGAGCCACGGGCGAGAGTTGCGCATGATGCAGAATTTCGTCGGAGTAGGCGTTGCCGATCCCGCTGAAGAGACGCGGGTCCGTCAGCGCCCGTTTGAGCGTGTGGTTGGTGGCAGTTAAAACCTCGCTGAATTGTTCCAGAGAAACGGAGAATACATCGATTCCGCCGGGATCGAGGTTCTTGAGTTCAGACTCGTCGCGGACGAGGTGAAGCGAGGCGCGCTTTCTGCTGCCTGCTTCGGTAAGAGTGAGCGTACCGGAATCGAAATCGAAAGCCGCGAGCGTGCGTCTGCCGTCGGGGATTACAGATTTCTCCTTCCAATGCAGACGACCGGCGATCATGAGATGGAAGACCAGCCAGGTGTCATTGTCGAAACCGATTGCGATGCGCTTGCCTACCCGTCGCAGTTGAGTGACAGTGCTTCCGTGAATGGATTCAATGGGAGGCTCGACGGTCCGCAGCAGAAACGGACCGGCGATCAGCGCGCGCTGAAGAACATGGCGCAGAATACGCTGCTCAAGGGCTTCGATATAGACAGTGATGTCGGGGAATTCCGGCATGAGATTCCGTTTTCAGCATGTACAGACGGCACCACATCGATACTGTCGATAAACAGCGAGTGTAATCACAGTTTTTTGCCCTTCGCTATCTGGCCAGCCAAAAGAAATGTCTTCGGGTACTTTCCTTCGCCGCAAAATTTAAATGAGCCAAAGTCCTTGTACCAGCTCGCCTTCAGGCACGTCTGGCTTTGATTCCATCCAAAGGCGCAGCTTATTAAGATCATGGAGATCAATATTCCGGTCGTGCATCCTTTGAATGAGATGTTCTCGAATTGCCGCTGGAATCTCTGCCCAGATCGCTATTTTTGGCATCACTCACCAAAGACGTAACGACCCAATTCATTACCTAACTGCTCGACTTCCTCAGGATCACTGGATGCACGAAAGCGTTGTGCAAGCTCGAAAAAAGCCTTCTCTTTCTCTCTGCGCGCTTCAAGGCCCAGTTCCACGAGTTCCACCAACACACGGTTGCCGCTAAGGCGCTGTTTTTTCGCAATGGTTTCGATTTGCCGATCAACTTGTGACGGCAGCGTTACACTCCGTCGAATTTGTTTTCTTGTCGCCATGGCTTTGCTATTATACACCATAGTGGTGCAGAAAGGTGCATTAGCTTACCTCAATTGCGCAGCAGAAATGTCCCGGCAATCAGAGCGCGCTGAAGAATGCGGCGCAGAATACGCTGCTCGAGGACCTCGATATACACAGTGATGTCGGGGAATCCCGGCATCTACTTTAGTTCCAGCTCAATCTTTTTTGCCGAGGGATCAAGACTGACGATTCTAAAGCTGAGAATCTGCCCGACTGCCGGGGGCTGGCGGGTGGAGCCAGCAGTGGAAGCAGCGCCGCCTTTCCAACGCGCCTGCAGCATGGAACTCAGAGAAGTCAGGTCCGCCTTTGACTGGCCGCGGTTCCCTTCCTCAGCGGATGCCTGGGCCGTGATTCGGCACGTCGCCTGAATGCCTTCACCCAGTTCCACTCGCGCGTTGCTTCCAGAAAGATCAGTGATGCGGCCGGTGACCTGGTCGCCAGCCTTGTGTTCGGTAATGTATTCATCCAGCCCGCTGGGAACCATTTGCTTGATGCCCAGCCGCAAACGCCGTCTTTCGCTGTCAATCTCAAGCACCTGGGCTTTGACCAGTTGTCCGACCTTCAGCATGTCGCCCGGATGGTCAATACGTTTTTCCGCACTGAGGTCGCTTACATGGATCATGCCTTCCACGCCTTCAGCAAGCTGGACGAAGGCGCCAAATTTGGTGACGCTGGTTACCGGCCCTTCAATCACCGAGCCGGCTGGGAACTTGCGCGGCACGTCAATCCAGGGATCCCCCAATGCCTGCTTGAGACCAAGGGAAATGCGGCGGTCATTGGGGCTGACTGCCAGAATGACCGCTTCCACAGTTTCGCCGGGCTTGACTACATCACTCGGCTTCCTTGTTTTTTTGGCCCATGACATTTCGGAAAGATGGATCAAACCTTCAATCCCCGGCTCCAGCTCCACAAATGCACCGAACTCGACTACGCGCGTGACAACGCCGCGCACCCGCTCGCCTACCCGGTACTTTTCCGGCGCTGAATCCCAGGGATGCGGCTGGAGTTGCTTCATGCCCAGCGAGATTCGACGCTTATCCGGGTCCACCTTGAGCACTCTGGCCTCGATTGCCTGGCCCACGGAGAGAACGTCCGCCGGCTTGTTGATGCGCCCCCATGCAATCTCGCCTACATGCAGCAGGCCGTCCACTCCGCCAAGATCGATGAAAGCGCCGTAATCGGCAAGGCTGCGAACCACACCACTCACAGTTTCGCCTTCTCTGATCTCAGAGAAACGGCGCTCCTGCGCCGCGCGCTCCTCTTCTTCGGCAATGATGCGTCGGTCGACAACGACGTCGTCATCCGCGATATCAATTTTGGTGATTCGACAACGGATCTCCTGGCCGACCAAGTTCTCCATCTCTTGCGCATCGCGCTCACCGGAACGAGAGGAGGGCATGAATGCGCGCACGCCGATGTCCACGCTTAAACCGCCTTTGACTACGCCAATGACGGTGCCCAAAATGGTGGCCTTCTCAGCAAAGGCTTTCTCCAGCGCCGTCCAGTCTCGCGGCCGGGCGATCCTGCTGCGGGAGAGCTCGTAATAGCCTTCAGGATCACGGCCTTTGATGGTGACAGCAAGCTTGTCGCCGGGTTTTATGGCCTGGCTTTCTCCAGCTGGAAAGGCGGAGAGCGGCAGGATGCCTTCAGTTTTAAAACCGATATCGAGGACCACAGATTCGGCGGTAATGGCCATCACGGTACCTTCGAGCTGCCGGTTGCCATCGCCAGTCTTGCGTGAGTGGCTCTGCTCGTACTGAGAAAGAAGCGAGTCAAAAGATTCGTTCTGGTCAGGAGTGGGCTGGGATTCTGGAGTGCTTGGATTGGACATGAACAGGAAAGTCTCTGATCTGAAGTGTCATTGATAAGAATAAGATGAGAAACAGGATAACCGCAACAGGCGTTGACAGCAGAGTTTGACCTTCCCTGCTCTGCATCATAGAATCAAACCAGCCGCTTTGTGAGCGGTTCTCACCAAAAAGGTGCTGCCCCCTCGTTCAACGGCAGGACAGCTGACTCTGGATCAGCATATCGGGGTTCGAATCCCTGGGGGGCAGCCAAAACTTTACCTCTTTTTCTCACTCCTTTGTTTTGTAAGACTTAGAGATGTTAGGACAGCTGTCCAAGTGGATTCAGGGAATCGTCGAAGACAAAGGGTTCATCCGACAGTGCTGGGACGCGCAGCTGGGAAAAAGCGTAGTTAAAAGCACGCGAGATGGAGCGCGCAGCCGATCGCACGGCGAAACCATATGAACCGTGGGTGTGGGAGAGCGATTGCTGAGTATCTGGCCGATGAGCAGGCCAGAAAAGTTGGTCCTAAATCTCTCAGAAAAAGCAAATCTCTGCTGCATAGAGAGTTTGGCTCATGGTGCAAAGAACGGAAACTCCAACTGCTGAAATAAATTGGTCCAGCCAAAATGATAGAGTTCCGCAAGAGTTGGTACATCAGCGCCGCGACGACACTATGAAAGCATGAGCGCATGAGTAAGAGGCCAGACAACTCGTGGAACCCAGTTTTGGAAACCACGCAGTAAAAAACAGGGAAGCCGCGACACAACTTTAGTCTGACCAGGAGCAGTAATCTCTAGAGAGCAAATCCCTTTGTCAAATGTGGACAGGCTCTTTTTCGGCTCTTACTGGAGTTTCGACAATGAGAACCCCTCCTTGTGCCAGTTGATTGAGGAATTGCTTCACGCCTGACTGATCTGCAGCACCATTGAGCATCGCCGTCAGTTCACCGAAACTATGGGTTTCGCCGTCATTCAACAATGTCAGCACCGGTAGGAGGCTTTGACTGCACTGCCAAACCTTTCGATCACATGTGAACGAAACCCCATTGCTTTCGGATTCCCGGCGTATAACCACAGACCGGGGCGACGACAACCTGAATAAACCATCTTCATGGACCGGATGTTCCATGGTCACGGACTCGGGCAGCCGCATAACGGGACGCGACGCAGCCGACGAATCCCTGTCGGCGATAAACCGCTCAATCATATCCGGCGTCCACGCGTTCAATAACTCCTGTTTCAGAGTTTCAGCGTACCTTCGTTGGTCTTCATGCGACTTGACCAGTGGAAGATTAGCCCTGACTTCCCTTGCCGCCATCAGGCCGTCGAGGTACCAGCGCAGGAAATCAAGCCCCGTGAGGCTGTTGACGGTAACAGTCAGGTGAAGGGAGGGCTCATCCACCGGATAAGCGACGTGCCACCAGCCACGGGGAATATGGAAAAGCCCGCCTTCTTCCAGTATTCCGTCCCAAACCAGCACTGACGGTTTGCCTGGTTTTTCGTGATCCTCTTTGAGAGGATGTGGCCGTGTAGGCTCAAAGACCCGCCACTTTTTGCGTCCGTACACCTGCAGGATGAACGTATCCTGGTCGTCCCAGTGCAAGCCAAAACCATTGTCGCTCTTGAAGGCGACATAGAGGTTAACAATGACATAGACTCGAAAAATCCTCTCGAGTCCCGCACATAGTTCTCGAAGAGCCGGTGAGACCTCCTCTGCGCAGTTCAAAACAAGCGTTGCGCCCAGTTTCAGTTCATTTGTGAGTTCAGCGGCGCTGAGGCGTTTCGTTTGGTCGCGGCTTCCAAGCCGTTCCAAGAACAGATATCTCTCCGCATTGATGTCCCTGCCGCCCTTGACAAGGCGCATCCTTGGCGGTTGAAACGGATATTGCTCCAAGGCGGTGTTCAGTTGATTCCACGGAAATAGATGCCAAAACTTATCTTTATATCCTTCAATATGGACGAACTGCTGTCCCCAGGAGTGGTCCAGGAACGCCCGCGCAGAGACCGGTGACAGAATCCGATCGAGGCAATTGAGACCGAGATCGCTCAAATCAGCTGATAGGTTCATGTTTCTGAAGCGCCTCCATCACAATATCTCACAATGCTGTTATCGGGTACGGCCTGCTTCCGCTGCCTTGCGAGTCTTTGATTCGTATATCATGGGTTTGGGAAACGGGTCTAACCCTATATCTGTGAAGTAGATTGTTATGTATAAATCCAACAACGATATTCCATGAGCACGTTGGCAGCCAAATTGATTTAGCAGGCGTTAATCATGAATGTCGCGCGATCCGCTGATTGTTCATTCCCCACGCAAGGCGCGGATTGGATCGACTGAAGCGGCGCGACGGGCTGGAACTGCTGCGGCCGCTAAGGCCAGCAGGAATACAGTGAGAGCCGCCGCAGCCATCACCCAGGGATCGAAAGCGCTTACACCGAAAAGGAATGATTGCAGTAAGCCGGACGATACAACTGACCCCGCCAGCCCGAGAACACATCCGCCAATTGCCAGCCTGATGCTGGATGCGGCAACTAATCGTATGATCCCCAGCCTTTGCGAACCTAGCGCCATGCGGATCGCCATCTCCTGTGTGCGGGAAGCCACTGAAAAGGCAATCACGCTGTAAATCCCGAGGACGGCGAGCAACACGGCAGCAACTGCAAAGCTGGAAATGAGCGCAGTATTGAAGCGGCGAGGGGCTTCACTGTCGGCGACTAACTGTTGCATGGTTTCGACTCGCGTAAGTGGCAGTTGAGGATCAAGCGACCTTACAGTTGCGCGAAGCGCGTTCTCCATTTGCTCCGGAGGCAATTCAGAACGCAACACGACATAGCCGGCACTGCCAACGATATCGGTAGGCAAAGCGATTGATCCGGTGTCTTTTAATAGTTGCGCGACCGGCTGGTAGAACTGTTCTCTCGCATCGGTGTCGGGTGAACCCAATTTGGCGTTCGCTACTTCTCCCACTACCGTCATCCAGGGGGTTTGCATTTCCTTCGTTCCAATGCGCATGCGTTTACCAATTGGATCTTGATTTGACCAGTAATGTTCTGCGAACTCGTGATTAACAATCACCACAAGTTCGTGCCTGGCGTCCTCCGCCTCGGTAAAAAAGCGCCCGCGCAACAGAGGGATACCCAAGGCCCGAAAGTAGTCTCCCCTGATCTCAATGGGTGATGCAGAAGACATATGACCGTCGGGGTTCTCATAGCCCTCTGCGATGAAAGTCTCAATTCCATCGTTGCCGGAAGCCGGCAGAGCGTTGGTAAGCGCTACGGCTTCTGTGCCGGGAAGCTGCCTGAGTCGTAAGAGCAGCTCATTGTTGAAGGCATCGACCAGAGCCTGTGTCGCATATTCCTTCTGCGGCAGGAAGTAGGCGGCGGTGGTGGTGTGGTCCGGGCGAAATCCCAGATCGACCGCGCTCATCTTATTAAAGCTGCGCAGCAGCAACCCAGAAGCGGTTACCAGCACCAGAGCGATCGAAATCTCCAGCACAACGAGCGCAGAGCGCAACCGTCCATGGTTGGAGCCATCGCCACTGCCACGCCCTCCTTCCTTTAGCCAGGCGTTTAGATTTGTGCGCAGTGCGGCGATGGCTGGCGCCAATCCGCAAAGCAGGCCCGTGAGCAGCGCCAGGAAAAGAGCAAAACCCGCCACTTTCCAATCTAAGACGATCTCGCTGACGCGCGGCAAGGTTTCCGGCAACAGGGGTTTGCCTGTCTCAAGCGCTGCTGCTGCCATCCCAATTCCCAATACCGCGCCACTCACAGTCAAAACCAGACTCTCCAAGATCGCGGCCCGCAATACCGCCGATGCCGAGGCGCCTATGGCCAGCCGCACGGCCATTTCTCGTTGTTTGCGAATCGCTCTCACAAGCAGCAGTCCCGCCAGATTCGCGCAGGCAATGAGGAGTACAACCCCGACCGCCATAAACAACGTGCGCAACAAAAGACGCGTGCGGAGCACGGTTATTTCCCGCAATGGGTAGACTACGGGGTGAATGTGAAAAATGGAGAATTTTGCAGGGAGATTACGCATGATCTGTCGCGCTACCATTTCGGCATCGCTCTGCGCCTGTTCCATTGAAGCCCCTGTCTTCAGGCGGCCGACCATTTGCAAGTGCCAGTTCACCTGCGCTTCAGAGGAAATCTCCTCCGCACTAAAACTCATCGGCACCCAAAGTTCACTGCGGCGCAACCTCCCGGCAACCAGGGGGAACTCAAAGTCCCCCGGCATGACCCCGATAATCACATATGGCTTACGATCAAGCAGAATCTTGGAACCTGGGATATTTGGGTTCCCGCCGAACCGGTTCTTCCAGGCGGCATAACTTAACACGGCAACCGGCGTCCTCTGTTCATCTTCCTGTGGAGTAAACACGCGGCCCAGCAGCGGGGCCACCTGCAAAGCTGAAAACACTCCGGCGGTCATGCGCGTACCAACCACGTGAGCGGGTTCACCAACACCGCCCGAAAGCTCGTAGCTGGTGAGCACATAACCACCAAGACTCACAAAGCTATGTGTGTCACGCGTATAGGTGATCACCTCAGGAGCAGTTACGGGACCGGCATCCTTTTTACCCCAGTTTGTTCCCGTTAGCTGGTCGCCCAGGGTTACTAACTGGTCCGGATTTGGAAAGGCGAGTGGTCGCAGGAGGATTCCGTAGACAATGGAAAAAACTGCCGTCGTTGCCCCAATGCCGAATGCCAACATGAGAACAGCGGCCGCAGCGAAGCCCGGAGACTTCAGTAATTGCCGTAAGACAGTCCTTAGATCGAATAGCAATTTGTACATGATTAGTTCTCAATCCGGCTGGCCTACAGTGCCCATCAGGCAGCCCTAGTCTGAGCCCATGTTCCTCTGTAAACTCAAAGTTGCTTGATCTTGTGTGCTGTCGTTAAGCTCAGACGAATCCGACCTATATGTAGGCAATTTAACTTCCACTTCACATCCGGAGCGATCGCTGCGATTTTTCAAGGTTAGTGTTCCCTTATGGGCCTCTATAATCTGTCTGCTTAGCAACAGACCGATGCCTGAACCGCTTTGCTTAGTGGTGTAGAACGGTACAAAAAGGTTATCAGTGTCTGTGAGTCCTATACCTTCGTCACAAATCCTGATTTCTACGTCGTTGACGTGAACGTCCCAAGTTACCGTCACGGCTTCGGGTCCAATATCTCGTTCCGACACAAGTAAGACTGCATCGGCTGCATTTTTGACAAGATTTATGAGTGCTTGTTCAAGCTGGACGGGGTCGACAAAAATAGTGGCGCTGGGTCCCGGAACCACTTGCACGGTGATTCTGGATTCCAGGGCAGCAACGTGAGCGATGAGGCTGCTGAGGACGACAGTGCGCTTAACCGGTTTGGGAAGCGTTGCAACCCTTGTGTAACTCTGAAGGAAGCGACCTAGCGAGTCGGCGCGATCATGAATCACTGCTAATCCATGATTCAAATCTTCAGAAAGACGTATCGGCAATTGGGTGTTGGAAGCCATGCGGCTCAAGGTCCGGGCAATCGTTCGGATTGGCGCAAGAGAGTTGTTGACCTCGTGGCTTAATACTCGAATCAACCGTTGCCATGCAATCCGCTCTTCGGCCCGCAGCGCCTCTGAAGCTTCCGAGAGGACAACTAGACGATGTGGTTCTCCGCTTTGGCGAAAAGTCGTGCGACGAATGATCCAGCGCTTTTCCGCTCCTCCTTCCTGACGCGAAATCACTTCCCAAGCCGGACCTTCAAGCAACTTTTCAAGCCCGAGTTCCGTGGCCGAGCGGTGCAGAATCTCCGCCTCCTCCTTGCCCAAAAAACGCGCGCCAGTACGGTTGACGATCCGAAGCCGATTGTCAGTGGAGAAGGCAAAAATAATAGTGCCAGCTTCCGCCATTACCTTGCGTAGCAGATTAGTGGTTTCGACCACACCCAGACGTTCTTCTGCCAGTGCGCGAGAGAGGTTATTTATTTCCGACGCCAGGTCTCCAAGCACATCTCCGGGCGTCGCCCTAGTGGCCAGAAAAGAAAAGTCATCATCTTTAACAGCAGAAATGACGTTAGAGAGAACGCGTAACGCGTTGACGACCTTGTCCCGAGCGGACAGGCTAAGCGCCAGCCAAAACAGAAGCACGAACGCACTACCTTCGACTTTGTGGTCGAGAGTATATCCAGTGTGCCATAACAAAAGGAAGCTGAAGGCCACCCCTGGAGCGCCGGCCAGCACAACCGACAGAAACAGACGCCCTTCAAAACGGGCGGGCAAATGACTGTCGCGCTCAGTGCTTTTCTTTGCGTGCAGGATCGGGAGCATAGAGCCCGTATTTCTCCATCCGGCGATAGAACGTTCCCCGGCTAAGACCCAATACCTCCGCCGCCTGACTTACGTTGCCGCTGCAGCGCGCAAGAGCCTTGCTAACTAACAGTGCTTCAACCTCTTCCAGAGTCATTTCGGAAAGATCCAGCGCAATGACGCGGTTGGAATTCTGCAAACCAAGATGGACGAGTTGAATGCTGATATCGCGGCACATAATGACCGCGCGCTCAATGGTATGTTCAAGTTCACGAACGTTGCCAGGCCAGGGGTGTTCCTTGAGTTTCTGGAGGGCTTCTTGAGAGAAACCCTCTATGTGTTTCGTATAGCGAGCAGCGTACTTTGAGAGGAAATGAGAAGCCAGAGCAGGAATGTCCTCCCGGCGTTCACGCAATGGCGGTATGCGAATCTCAATGGTATTCAAACGGAACAGGAGGTCTTCGCGAAAGTTGCCCGCTGCGCAGGCAGCGGGTAAATCAGCATTTGTCGCGGACAAGACCCGCACATCCACTTGCCGGGTGCGAGAGGAGCCAACGCGTTCCATGTCGCCGGTCTCAAGCACGCGCAGCAGCTTGGCTTGTTGGCGCAAGGGAACATTGGCGATCTCGTCCAGAAATAAGGTGCCGGTATCAGCCATTTCGAATCGCCCCACTCGATCACTTCGAGCATCTGTGAAGGCGCCTTTAACATGTCCGAATAGTTCGCTTTCGAACGTACCCTCTGGAAGCCCGCCAGTGTTTACAGTAATCAAAGGCTTATCGGAGCGGAGGGAAACGGCGTGGAGCATTTGAGCAACAACTTCCTTTCCGGTGCCGTGCTCCCCGGTGATCAGGACGTTTGCAAGGGATGGACCAACCTGGGAAATGCAATCCAGCACCGCGCGCATGGCGGCAGCCTGCGCAATGAAAGTGGGTCGGCCTTGACTTCGAAACAGCTTGTTTTCCGCCTCAAGGCGTTGAGCCCGTCGAAATGCCTGGCAAAGGTCGGCCTGATTGCGGACAGTCGTGACGAGGCGCTCATCGTCCCAAGGTTTTTGAATGAAGTCGCGCGCGCCACGGCGCACAGCTTCGAGCGCGAGCTCAATCGTGCCCCATGCCGTCATGACAACAACCGGTATCTGCCCATCAATGGCACGGATATTCTCCAACAGAACAAGTCCTTCCTGTCCCGAAGTGGTATCACGGGTGTAGTTCAAATCGATTAACAGGACGTCATACTCGCGAAGCGCGAGAGATTCCAGCGTGACTTGAGGTGAACGAGCACAATCAACTTGGAAACCCTCAGAGCGCAACAACATCTTGAGCGCATCGAGAACGGCTGGTTGGTCGTCCGCAATCAGGACGCGATAGGTTTTCCTGGAGTGCTGAATATCCGTACTTTTTGGGTCTGCGCGGTCAGCAAGTTCCCGAGTCATGGAATTGGACCTTTTCCTCCAGGGTAGACGAGAGAGGCGGTCAAGGAATCTCACCGCCGTCACTCATTTCTCAAGACCGCCATGGGCTCGATGGATGCAGCTCGAACGGCCGTCAGCAAGCTGATTAGTACAGCAGATGAGCCAAGGACAACGCCCGCCGACAGAATCCAGATCGGCGAAGTGGCGCCTATATTATAAAGCATGCTTCCTAGCAGTTTCGGGATCACCAGAGAACCAGCCAAGCCCATCAACAGCGCAAGACCTATGAGTTTGCCTGCTTCTTGGACGATCATGCTCACAACATGAACACGGCTGGCGCCGACGGCCATACGAATCGCAATTTCTTTTTCGCGGAGACGAGCCTGAAGGGTCATCAAACCCTGAATTCCAACCAAACTAAGTAATAGCGCAAAAGCGCCGAACGCAACAATGACCAAGGCCAGGAAGCGCTGGTTCGAAAGGGAGCGATCAATGACCTGATTGAACCTGAGAAAGGAGGCCAGTGGCAAATTGGGATCGACGGTCTGGATCGCATTGCGGACTTGTCCGGAAAGATCCATATGAGGAGAAGCGCGCATAACCAGCGATGTCAGAAAAACTTTATTGAAAAATCCATTGATCTTGTCGGGAGTCTGATTTAGAGGAATAAAAATCGTCGGAGCCGGCGGCACACCTGACCCCTTTTCACGGATGTCCGAGACGATGCCCACAATTTTGCGGGGTCGATCAGCGACTTGGGGTCCCAGTTCCTGATCTACTTGGATGAGATGTCCGACAGCGGAAGTATCCGGCCACCATAGGCGCGCCAAGCTTTCATTGACCATTGCCACCGGCATGCTGCCGGCCGTGTCTTCGCTGACAAAGAAACGTCCTGAGCGAAGAGAGATTTGCAGGGTTCTGAAGTAGCGCGCTGTCACTGGCCTGTATTCAACTGCATGAACCACTGCCTGAGGCATCTCTACAGGATGAAGCGGAATATTGAGACCGTTCTGCAGAGGCAAGCCATCCACACCCGATACTGAATCGACACCAGGTACAGCTTCCAATTGTTTAATCACCTCATCCAGCAAACGGCAAGTCGAAGAGGTCGCCCGGTATCTCTCGCCAGAAAGAGACACCTGGGCCACAATCAGGTTCTCCGGATCGAAGCCCAGCGGTACGGAGTAAAGATTCAGCAGGCTTTTCACTAATAGTAGTGTTCCGGAAAGCAACACGATAGTAAGCACCATCTGAGCGAGGACCCACATGCGAACCGTGCGTAGCTGCTCCACTGCCGCGCTGCTGGTGGGAGATGCGTACGCCAGAGTCCGGGCAATGTTTACCCGTGATAGTGTCAATGCTGGCGCCAGTCCAAATAACAAGAGACTAAGAATGGAAATGGCAAATGTGAATAGAGCTACGTGCCAATCAATCTTCAACGAGCTGATGATCGGAAGGTCAGGCGGCCAGAGCCACAGAAGCAGCGGGAAGGACTCTTTAGTGAGAATGAGACCCAATAGACCGGCAGCTCCGGAAAGCAGCAGGCTCTCCGTCATGAGCGAGAACAGCAAACGACCTTTGGGTGGACCCAAGGCCACACGCACGGCAGTAGTCTGTGCGCTGGCTGTTCCCCGAACCAGCATCAAAACTGCAACATTCGTGCAAGCAATGAGAAACATCAGCACGACCGCCACGAATAATATGGCCAGACCCTGACGCTCTCGCGTCAGCAGGAAGTCTTGCAAGTCACTCGCGACAAGAAATGCTTTTGGGGCGGATGGGAGATACGACAACTGATAATCGCGAGCAATGGCTTCGAGTTCGTATTGCGCTTGCTGCCGCGATGCCCCGGAAGCAAGGCGGGCAATTACCCGGTAATTGCTACCCGGGTCGGCACTCCCTGCATTGAGCTGAAGCGGGAGCCAGATATCTGCTTCCGGGTAAGAGTGGAAGCGCATCGGCATCACTCCTATGATTTTGTAGGTCTGGCCATTCAGCCGGAGGTCGCGCCCAAGCGCTTGTGGTTCGCGGTTAAAACTCCGGGTCCACAAGCCGTAACTTAAAACTGCAGTAGGCGGCGCGTTTGGTTGATCTTGCTCCGGGCTGAAGGTATTCCCGATCTGGGGCGGGACACCCAGGGTTGGAAAGAAATCTTTCGAGACGGAAAGGGCTTGGATGTATTGGGGTGCTCCAACTCCTGACAGGTTCACACCTGCTTCGACAGGATACAGGGCCGCAACCGACGAAAAGGAACGGGCCCGGCTCTTGACCATGAAGAAAGCGAGTGCTGAAATGTCACCCTGGGTATGCCAATGCAAAATAACCAGGCGGCTGGAGTCGGGATAGGGCAGCTTTCGAAGTAACGTCGTGTTTATAAGGCTGAAAATGATATTGCTACCGGCAATACCCAAAACGAGTGTAAGCAGAGCTATAACCGTAAAACCTGGCGTCCTCCGCAACGAGCGCAGGGAAAAAACCAGATCCTGAAGCAGTGGGTGCACGGTTAAGTTCATCAACAATCCAAGCTATGCACAGCCCTCACAGCTTTCACCTCATACTACGAACAATGTGAGACAGCTTGCAGCATTCAAGACACCGCACCTCTTAGCAACGGAGCGAATTTGGGTACACGCATCGGTGATGAGGCATCTAGAGGTCCAATCTAACCAGCTGAACTGCATACATGCGGCGCCACAGAGTGTCCGCTATGATTTCATGGTGTCCATTTTTGGACACCTCGACCAAACACCGCGGGGCTCTGGGTATCTCAATCCAGCATCGCAGCCGCAAGCATTACATTTTTCAATATCTTACGGCCATTGCTTGACTACCAGCAATCCAGAATGCCGTAGGTGTGCACCGTCCTAAGTTCAAGGGATTGTCCGGATGTTTTTGGGTCGGGACACTGGTTGAGGTTTTTTGCGGCTCCCTGGAAATCAGGAACCAACAAACGCCGACTCTGGTGTGTCCGGACGCGGACACTTTGTTTTCATTCGTGGACAGCTCTGTTGAAACATCAGTCTTCGAAAAAGATCCAAATAGGGACAAATGGCCCCTTTTCTCCAGAGATTGGGTGTCCATCAGCGGACAAGCCTTTCCATTCGTGAACACAAGTTGGTTTTTTCTGACAAGGCGTGTCGCAAAGTTACCTGGTCGGTCATCATTTTCCGATTTTCGAGTGCCGCCTGAAATTGGATTTCCAGCAGTCTTTTCACCGGCTGGTGCATACTTTTGATGAAATGCGGCATTGAGCCACCCATTGTGAAAATAAATATTGTAAATCGACGTGCTACTCTGGCCTTTCTTTTGCATATACGATCCCATCGAGAGTATAAAAACTTAATTTAGAGAGGAACCAACAAACATGAGCACTGTGCTGCAACTTCAGAAACTCACCCCTACAGGCAACCGCGATCAAGTGCATATTTTATTGAGCAGCACCTACAGCGGTGTATGTCCTACTACCGTGACGACGGACGAAGGTCAGCATTTCGAGATGGAGTAGAAGATCAAAATAGTTCGCCGGACTGACATTGTTTTAATAACAAAAATCGAACTACTGAAAGAGGAAAAAGGGGAGGGCCAATGCCGGGCGAGCCCAACGTGATTTATCGATTATTGCACAAGGATTATGCCGAGACTTTTCGGGCTTACTCGTTCCAGAATAAAGATTTTTATGATTTGGTCTGTTCTCTCATTCCGGAAGGATGGAATCTTCAGCGCCGGGATATGTGGCTTTATTGCAGCCCTATAGGTCACAGCGTTCGCGCGCAAGGCTGGAAGATTCACGTGTCCGCCAGTTCCGGGAATGCTCGCGAGGTCCTTGAGAAAGTCGCATCGGTTCTCTTCAAATACAAGGATGTCTCCTTCAAGTTTGCTCTCGATTGTTCGCTGTTAGCGTTGGTGAACAGCAAGATCTGGCCACGCGGAGCATCAGGGAAGTTCATAACCATCTACCCGGCAGATACGAGTCGTTTTGTCGAATTGATTGAAGAAGTTACGAACGCAACCGCAGGCATGCAAGGGCCATACATTCTTTCCGATCAAAGATACAGAGATAGCCGCGTAGTGTTCTATCGCTACGGAGGAATGCGGACTCAGACCGCTCTCAGCCTTGAGGGTGAGAGGCTGCCGGTGATAACGAGCCCAAGCGGCGCACCAGTACCGGATCCGCGGCTTGCGTATCCGGTTATACCCTCGTGGGAGATGCCAGTTTTATCCGGAAAGGATAATGGAACCGCAAACGATGACACAGTGCGACTCCACGATGGGCGATACACGGTCAATAGTGCCGTTGCTTTTTCCAGTGCGGGCGGGGTGTATTTTGCCCGCGATAATCGAACGAGACAGAAAGTGGTGATAAAAGAAGCGCGGCCCTGCATCAACGCCACTCCGGACGGTTATGACGCCATCGAGTTACTGAAGAAAGAGTATCGGCTCCTTGGGGTTCTCTCAGATACCGGAATTGCGCCTCGGCCTGTTGAACTGTTTCAGGAATGGGAGCATTGGTTTTTGGTGGAGGACTTCATCGAGGGAAACTCGATGAGCCATCATGCAGCAGCAAATAGTGTTTTGCTGAGAACCAGGGCGACCCCACACGATTGTACCGAGTGGTGCGCCATGTTCATGAGACTGGGCCGAGAGTTAGTGCGAATTCTTACTGTTGTGCACAGCCGGCGAATCATATTTGCGGACTTGTCTACTAACAACTTGATTGTGACAGCAGACGGGCAACAGCTGAAAATCATAGATTTCGAGGGAGCACATCAATTTGGAATTGATCGTCCTTCGAATATTTATACTCCGGGGTATTTATCCAGGCACCGTGTAGCCGGAGGCCAAGCTCGATGGGAAGATGATTATTATTCCGCAGGCGCCGTTCTTCTTGCATATCTTCTTCCTATCAACGGTCTGCTCCATTTGAATCCGCAGGCGCGACGGCATTTTCTCAGGTCGATTCGCGAGGACATTGGTTTACCCGAAAGCGTTACTGATTTCATTAACAATCTGATGGATCATGCGGGGCCTGATCGAAGCGTTGAAGCTCTCCAAAGTCCTCCGGAGAGCAATGGCTGTTTACCAGAAGAGAAACACTTGCACAACTACGAAACGATAATAGATGACATTGTCACCCACTTGAACGGAGTAGCCGACTATTCTCGGAAAGACCGTTTATATCCTGCTGATCCAAAGGTCTTCTCAACGAATCCTCTGAGTCTTGCATATGGAGCAACGGGGGTCGTTTATGCGCTTCATCAAATTACCGGCGCCGTACCCGAGACCGCGATCAACTGGATCTTGCAACAGCAGGTCACGACAGCAGAATATCCGCCCGGACTCTACATTGGAATGGCTGGCATAGCATGGGTGTTTCTCGAAATTGGCATGTCAGAAAAAGCAGAAGAGATTTTCCAGGCGACCTTCTGCCATCCCATGCTTTACCAGGCTGCAGACTTGTTCCACGGAACCGCCGGATGGGGAATGACCGCACTGCGATTCTTCCAGTCCACTGGGAAAGAGTCTTATTTGAAAAAGGCAATAGAAGCAGGAAATGTGCTTCTCAGGACCCATCAGGTATCAGATCGTGGTTATTACTGGACTGCTGGACCTTATGAATTTGCGCTGGGTCTGGGTCATGGCAGCAGTGGGATTGGACTGTTCCTGCTCTACCTCTATCTTGCTACTCGGGAAGAGGCCTATCTGGCTGCAGGAAAGCAAGCACTTGATTTCGATCTGGCAGCGGGAATTCGCACCTGTGACGGCGGACTTTCCTGGGGGCAATCTCTGCAGTCGTCCTCGCCCGTATACCCATATTGGCGTTTCGGAAGTGCCGGAATCGGAATCGTAACTGCTCGTTTTCAGCGGTTGCTTGCATCGCCGTATTACCAATCAATTCTGGAAGAAATTTTTGTTGATACAGATCGGAAGTACTCGGTTGTTCCCGGACTCTTTACAGGGTTGGCTGGCCTGAGCGAATTCTTGTTCGACATGCACGATCTCACAGGAGAGGAGCGGTTTCTTCAGAGTGCAAACAGAGTGGCTGAAGGAATCATGCACTTCCGCGTCAATCGGAATGGCACTGCTTTCCCTGGTGAGTTGACGTCCCGTTTGTGCTGCGACTACGGAACCGGAAGTGCCGGTATCGCATTAGTTCTTAACCGGCTCACCGGAAAACCTAAGAGCGGCTTCATGCTGGATGGGCTTTTTTCCGATTCTTGTAAGCACACGACTGACAACCAGGCACGCAAAATTTCCGCGCGTGCTGCCGCTGCGTAATCTACGCTTTAGAGGAAACAGTCGCAACCTAATTGCGGCTCCGGGGTTGTGATTCCGACAGGTTCGGACCGAATTCATTTTTGATCACAACGCCACCTTTCATGACAAAACGAACATGCTGGAGCGCGCCAATGTTCTGTAAGGGATCTTCTGTAATTGCAACCAGATCAGCCCACTTGCCAGGTTCGAGGCTGCCGGTTGATTCGCTCATGCCAAGAAGAGTTGCCGCATTTATGGTGGCAGCCTGGATGATTTCAAGCGCTGGCATTCCCTCCTCTGCATAGGCCTGCAGGACCGCAACGCTTGCCTGACCGCGCGTTTTGCCCGGATACTCGTAATAAGTATCGGAACCGGCAGCAATCGGGACTTTGAAGGCCCGAGCACGTTTGAGCCGGTCTTGAAACGGAGCCATTGCGAGCATGGCATGCTGATGGACCGCACCCTCATCGACCGGCCGCCCCGTTGCCTTTGCCGCTTCTTTCTCGGCAATCTGCCACAGTTCGAGTGACAGGTCAGTTGGAACCAGATAAATGTGTTTGCGCGCCATGATTTTGAGCACTTCATCGTCAACATGATAAGCATGTTCAATGGAGTCGACTCCCGCATCGGCAGCAAGTTTGGTTGCATCTGTGCTGGTTGCGTGGGCAGCAACCTTCATCTTCAAACCGTGCGCCTCTTGCACAATGGCTGCCAGCACGTCAGGCTGTAGCTCGGATTCAACAATTACCTTGATGCAGTCCGCTCCCGCATTTCTGGCTTGCTGCACCGCTCTTCGAGCTTCATCAATGGTGGTGACTGGAACGTATTCTTGCTCTACCAAAGGTGTGGCGCCCTCCTGCAAAGGTCCAAACTGTCCTCCTGGCGGTGAAAGCGCCCTTGTGGAGATGATCATGCGTGGGCCGATCACCCAGCCTTTTTCAATGGCGTCCCGCAATGCCACGTCGCCGTTGATTCCCGAGTTTCCCACGTCGCGCACCGTGGTAATGCCGGCTTCGAGATCCTCGCGCGCCAGCTTCGAGCCCAGCAACGCTCGCTGGGCAGTGCTCCAATGAGCCACCGTGAGCAAAAGGTTTCGTGGATCATGCCCAAGCGGACCAACATAATTCGACAATAAATGCGTATGAACATCAATCAAACCGGGCAGAACTATCGCTGTACTTAGATCCAGAAATGTGGCGCCAATAGCAGCGTGTCGCTGCACAGCCGAAAACGGGCCGATCTCCTTGATGATCTGCCCTTGGATTAGCAATCCCTGGTCGGTAACATACGTTCCGGTCTCGACATTCA
Source organism: Candidatus Angelobacter sp. (assembly GCA_036518395.1). Classification (GTDB taxonomy): domain Bacteria; phylum Acidobacteriota; class Terriglobia; order Terriglobales; family Acidobacteriaceae; genus Angelobacter. Next base: position 20,067 of record DATDNH010000030.1, read on the forward strand.
GAACACGGCCGGCTCTTACGAGGATGGTTATTGGCGGTGATTGAGCGAGCGCCATCGCGGCCCATGCGAAATGCATGAAAAGTAATAAATGTCTCATTCACATTCCCTTATTGGCAGGCTACTCGCAATCTTTTGAGTCGTGCCGAGAATACAGGCTTATATATACCAAACCTCGGCCAACGGGCAACAGAACCCGATCGCACGCTTTAGGTCAAACACTAGGTGACTTTTTCATTGAATCACTCGTAAAGATACTAAGAGTCGGATTCTTTTTGCTTTGCATGACTTCCTGGGATGAAACTACAAACTGAGGTCTAGCACGGGAGGCAGGCTATGGAATCCGATATCTTAGCGACTCACGGTTCGCAAACAGGTGATGTTCACGGCATCAGAAAGGAGGGGGTTATCGTCGACGCTGTATGTCAAGCATACCTTCAAAGCTGCACGCAACAACCAACGCCCAGGGCAAAGCAATTCAAGAAGCACTGGGAAGAGCAGGTACAAGCACGAGCTAACCCGTCAGACAGTGTGTGGTACACCAAAGTGATGCATTTTGCCAACCAAGCGCGACAAAGCGCTCTTCGCGGTGAGATTGCAAACTCGTGCAAGTCATTCGGCAGGGCCCACAACTTGCTTGCCAGCGAAGCACTGAGTGCGGAGTGCAAGTTGCGCTGCCAATCAGACCTTGCTGCAGCAGAGGCTTATCTGGACTATTACTGTGGTGATTTCGAGCAGGCTAAAAGGCGTTTGGTCGAGGCAATGGTGGCTGATCAGGCACTCGAGGATCACTATGGATACAAGTTCCTCCACGCACATCGAATTCACCTCGTGAACAACACGATCAAGGTTGAGGTGCATGCAAGCCGCTTACCTGAAGCGATGAAATTGGCAGGCAATGTATTCCTCTATCTAATGGAAAAAGCATCAAGCCTGCCGATGCCGACCGCGTGGGGCCCGGAGTATGCCTGCCATCTGGATCTGGAAACTCGTCGTTTTCTGACTTCGCAGCTCGCAGGTGAAGTTGCGGCAGCTACTGCCGGACTTAAGCCTGCAATCGTGCGTGAGGCGCTCCGAACGTTGTTCGGGCCGTTGAATATCAATGAAACGCACGAAGCATTTCATCCTGAGATCCAAACGTGGCTGCGCCTGAAGGAGCTGTCGATCGAGGATGAGGAGATCCTCACCTACCTGGAATCCTGTGCGTCCTATTTTGCGCTGGGTCCTCGAAGCACAGCTTACTTTTGGCACTTGACTGCCCTGGACGTCGCAAACGCATGTGAAAGTATTCATGCTACAGAAGCCGATCTACTCAGGCGTGAGGCAGCCCGGGAGCTTATGAAAAGCGGTTCTCTCCCGCGCCATTTGCGAAAAATGCTGGGCCAAATCCTCAAACAAATGGGTGCAGAACTGCAGGAGGCCGCCGCAAATTAGCAGGAGAATTGCGGGCGGCGTCGAATCAAGTTCTTTTCCGTTGAGAACGAATCAACTTTATCTAATAGTCAGGAGCATCCGGTCGATTTGAGTAATGTTAGCGATGTACCGGGGTTGCCGTGAGCAGCCATGCACCAATATTATTGCCTTCCATCTAGCGGGCAAAAACGTCAAGCAGAACCCGCTGTCTCAGTGGACGTAGTAACCACTCTGCACGAAGCCTATCAAGAAGGTCGAAGGCAAACTAAGAGCGATCCAGTGGAAAATGCACTGCGGTCGTGGCTAGAGGAACAATCGAGTTACCTGCGATCCCGTTTAGCTCCACGTGAATTGGCAATTTTTGTCAGATGCAAAAGTGAATGCACAAAGGCGGAAAAATCGGTGGTCCTGCACGGCGACGTCCAATCTGCCTGCCGATTTCTGGCGACGGCACAAATTGTCAGTGAACGGTCCGACCTAAGTCACGAGGCCCGCCTGCGGTGCCGGACCGAACTGGCTGCGGCCGAATCTCACGTGGATGATTGCTGCCATGATTTCGAACATGCAAAAGAAAAAGCGCTTGAATCAATGGCACTCGATGAGGAACTTGAGGACCGATTCGGATACAGGCTGACGCATGTCCACCGCATTCATCTTCTGAACCGCCTCGTTACACTGGAAGCACGCAGCGGACGGTTGCCAGAGGCCATGCGGTTTGCGGCTACTATCTTTCGCTATTTGGAAGGAACCTGCCAAACCATTCCATTGCCTGGGTCTTGGGGCCATCTGCATCTCATGCATCTTTCACCAGGTATCTTGAAATTTCTGACGAGGCAGCTCGCCGGAGAAATCGCCGGCGTGCTCCTTCGTGAAGAAAATAATGTAGTCCTCGAGGCCCTGAAAATGATTTTACAGGGACGGTCCGTCTCCGCCACGCCTGATGCATGGGATCCGGTTGCGCTCGCGTGGTTCGATTTGAAGATCCTTACATTACAAGCGGATAAGACTCTTTCGTATTTGAAGGCTTGCACCGAGTTCCTGGCCAAAGGCCCCGGATCGGCCACGCTTCTGTGGCATCTGACTGCTCTTGACGCAGCGATGATCTGCAAATCGCTTCGACCGCACCAAGGCGGTATCTTCGCGCGTGCAGTGCTCACAGATTTATTGACAATGGACAATTTCCCACTGTCGCTGCGAATTCAGTGGGTGAAATTTCTCAATTCGAAAAAGGAAGTGAGCTAGTTATTTTCCTTCTGCGGCTATTGACTCCTGCATAAGTAATGTCCTATACTGCCATGGGGTGGAGGTGATCTATCCGACCGCACGGCAGTCCGGAAGAGTTGCAGCATAAACGTGAACACGCCATCGAACTTCTGCGCCAAGGCTACACGCAGAAGGAAGTAGCGCGCATCATGAAGGTGGATGCCCGCAGTGTGCGCCGCTGGAAAGCAGCTCATCAGGCCGGAGGCCAGAAAGCCTTGCACGCCGTGGCGGCCAGCGGACGACCTTCGAAACTGACTCCCCCGCAGCGTCAGCGGCTGGAGAAACAGCTGTTGCGCGGCGCCAGCGCAGCCGGTTTTGCCACCGATCTGTGGACTTGTCCCCGGGTGGCCGAGCACATTGAACGCACCTTCGGCTTGCGCTACCACGTGGACCATATCGGGCGCCTGTTGCACGCCATGAATTGGAGTCCGCAAAAGCCAACACGCAAAGCCATGGAACGGGACGAAGAAGGCATTCGCCAGTGGGTCAAACAGGTCTGGCCGGCTATTAAAAAAAAGCGAGCCGGTTAAAGGCTTGGCTGATATTTCTCGACGAAAGCGGGTTTTTACTGGCTCCGCTGGTACGCCGCAGTTGGGCTCCGTGCGGGCAAACGCCCGTGCTTTATCAACGGGGTCGTCACCACAAGAAGGTTTCTGCCATCGCCGCTCTGTGTGTCGCTCCGCCACGCCACCAGGTAAAGCTCTATTTCCGCCTGTACGCCGGTCGCGACATCGATACCCGGCTGGCCATTGATTTTCTGCAGAACCTGAATCAGGAACTGAAGGCCAAGTGCTGTCTCCTCTGGGACCGGCTGAACGCCCATCGGGCAAAAAAGACGACGGCCTACCTGCAGACCGCACCTCAACTCCGAACTTTCTTCCTTCCCGCATACGCTCCTGAACTCAATCCGGTGGAGTATGTCTGGTCTCATTGCAAGATGAATCCCCTGGCCAATCTGGCCGTGCACGAAGTCACCGATTTGGCCGTAGTGGCCCGGCGTTC